>JBILMZ010000093.1:0-12701 GCA_044375275.1 Micropepsaceae bacterium
TCCCTGATTGGGCTTAAGGGACCGTGATACCCGGACTACCTGGCGGTTTCCGGTTGACGGCGCGTTCACCACGACTTGTTGCTGTGCCTTCACCGCTGTTACGCCCTCCCCTGCAGCATCGCTGACGCGACGCGCAGGTGCTCCCGCACTTTGTGAGGGAAAGGGTGGGTATTGTGACCCCGATATTTACAATGTGTGGTCGGCGACGTATGAGGACCTCATGCGCGAATACGAACAGAGCTTCATTGCCCGGGCGGGCGACATTGACGAGCTGGGGCACGTCAACAATGCTGTCTGGGTGCGGTGGGTGCAGGATCTGGCCACCGCGCATTGGGCGGCGGCGGCAACACCGGCGCAGCAGGCGGCCTATGTCTGGGTCGTTGTCCGGCACGAGGTCGACTATCTCGGCAATGTGAAGGAAGGCGACACCGTCACCGGGCGCACATGGGTGGCCGGGGAGGCTGTCGGGGCGAAGTTTGATCGCTTTGCGGCGTTCTCGAAAGACGGGCGCGTTATCGTCCGTGCACGGACGACTTGGGTGATCCTCTCGCGTGACAGCCTGCGGCCGATGCGGGTGCCCAAAGAGGTTGTTGAGCGGTTCGGGTGAGTTGCGTCCCTAGGCTCAGCGCACGGTTTCCTTCTTCTTCGGGACCGAGACCTTTTGCACGCGGGGTTCGGCCTTGGGCTTTGGCAGCAGGCGGAAGCGCGTCTGGCACCAGGCGAAGTCGACGCCGACATCGAGCAGCGCGTCGGAGCGGCCGCAGGGGCAGGCGAAGTCCATGACGTCGATCACCCGGTAGGTTTCGCCCGCGACAAGCGGCACGGGCTGTCCCGTCACATGGTTCGGAGCCGCATTCACGCACAGGACCAGGTCGCCAGGGCCGACGGGATCGCTCATCAGGTGCATCCTTTGCCGTGGGGAGAGTAGATGCCGGCGACCTGAAAACTGAATGATCGACCGGCGGTTTCAGGGCAGTGTATCCGGACGCCTGCCTCGTGTCATCTTCGGAACGTTGTGCGCGAGCCTCGTGTTATGGACTGGACGCAGGCGGGCGAGTTGCGCTCAATAGGGCATGTCCAGAATCCGACAGATCCTGCGTGCCCTGTACGTTGGCGGCTCCCCGGCTGCCCGAACGTTCCAGTACAGCCTTGCTGCGTTCGACGTCCTGATCCTGATTTATATCGTGGCTTCGTCGTTCTTTCCGCGCGAGCCCTGGATGCACTCCATCGATCTGGTCTTTGGCGTCGGTGCGATGGTCGAACTCGGCCTGCGGTTGTGGGCGGCAAAGTCGCTGAGGAGCGAATTCCTCCACCCGCAAACGGTGATCGACATCGTCGTGATCATTTCGCTGCTGGCGCCCCTGATCGGGCTGAACTTCGCCTTCCTGCGTGCCTTGCGGATCACGCGCGTGCTGACGGCCTACCGCTTCATCCGGCAATTGCGGGCAGACGTGGCGTTTTTCCGGAACAATCCGGCCGCCGTGAACGCGGGCGTCAACCTGATCGTGTTCCTGTTCCTGATGACAGCGCTGGTTTACGAGACGCAGCACCTGATCAACCCCAAGATCCAGAATTATGGGGATGCCCTTTACTTCACGGTGACCGCTCTCACCACCACGGGGTTTGGTGACATCACGCTGGTTGGCAATCTGGGCCGGTTCCTCAGCGTCGCCATCATGATCCTTGGCGTCACGCTCTTCCTGCAACTGGCCAGCGCCCTGTTCAAGGCGCGTCGCGTGCACTGGCGATGCGCGGACTGCGGGCTGCTGGAGCATGAGGATGATGCCCTTCATTGCCGCCATTGCGGGACAGCGCTTCATCGCCCGCACAAGGGCTAAGCGCTTTGCTGATCGTTCAGGACGGTCGCAGTGTCTTCACTCCTGAGGCGGGAAGCGTTCGAACTCCGGCAGGGTGTGGGCTGTCTTCATCCAGTCGATCCGTTCGGCGACCTGGATGTGGGCCTTCGCGGGAATGGCGGCCGGGTCATCATACGTTGCGCTCTGGACGTCGATGATCCCTGGCAGGACTTCCGCATTCACATAGAACACGCCCGTGCCACAGTCGGCACAGAAGTGGCGCCTTCCGTGCTCCGACGACTTGTAGACCTTCGGCGCGCCGCGGGTCAGCCGGACCGCCGTCTCGGGATACATCGTCCACGCGACCATCGGCGCGCCGGCGTGGCGCCTGCAATCGGTGCAGTGGCACAGGGCGTGGGTGAAGGGCTCGCCCTCGACTTCATAGCGAATGGCGCCGCAATGGCAGCCGCCGGTCATGGTCATGATGTGATCTCTTCTTCTGGTGTGCGAGCAGGCTAGCAGCGTTGTTGTGGGGAGGCCAGATGGGGCGGGCCCCCATCGTCTGCAGCGCCTTCGGCGCGCAGCCACTTCCCCCGTAAACGGGGGAAGAAACTGGGGGGAGCGTGTATCCTCTTTCTTCCACCGCTTCAGCGGGGGAAGTCCCTGCGCACCGGAGGTGCTGCAGGGGATGGGGGACAATCGGGTCGGGATTTGGTAAGGCTCGGGGCATGACACAGAGCCCGCTTCCGCCGCTTCCGACACAGTCCGTCGACACGCCCTGGCCCACGCAGGACTGGCCCGAGGGGCCGCTTTCCTGTCGTGACCGCGCGGCGTTTGAGGCGCTGGTTGGTGAGGCCTTTGCGGGGAAGTCGACGCCGACGCTGGGCGAGACGCATGCGCTGCTGGTCGTGCAGCGCGGACGGATCACGTTCGAGCGCTACGGGGACGGTTTCGGGCCGCAGAGCACCCATCATTCGTGGTCGAAGGCCAAGAGCATCACGCAGGCGCTCGTTGGCATGATCGTCAAGGACGGGCGGCTTGATATCCACGCGCCGGCGGATGTGCCGGAATGGAAGGGCGATGCGCGGGCAGCGATCACGCTGGACCAGTTGCTGCGCATGTCGAGCGGGCTGCGCTTCAGCGAGGACTATGCGCCCAGCGGCGGCACGTCGGACGTGATTGCGATGCTGTTCCAACAGGGAAAGGACGATGTCGCGGCCTATGCGGCGTCGTTGCCGCTGGATCACGCACCGGGGACATATTGGTCCTATGCCAGCGGCACGACGAACATTGTCAGCCGGATCGCGTCGCGCGCGCTCGGCGCCCAGGGTGCTGACTTCGAGCGTTTCATGCGCACGCGGCTGTTCACGCCGCTCGGTATCACCTCGGCCATCCCGAAGTTCGACAAGGCGGGTACCTTTATCGGCTCGAGTTTCTGCTTCATGACCGCGCGCGACTTTGCCCGGTTCGGGTTGCTCTATCTGCGCGATGGCGTCTGGGACGGGCAGCGCCTCCTGCCCGAGGGCTGGGTCGACCATGCGCGGCGGCCGACGTTCCAGCAGCCCGGCGTCGAGGCCAATCGCTATGGTGCCCACTGGTGGCTGGACTTTGCGGGTCCTGGTTCGTTTTCGGCGAACGGCTATGATGGCCAGTTCACGATCCTCGTGCCTGACCGCGACCTTGTCATCGTACGCCACGGGGCGACGCCGCTGGCGATCAAGGACAATCTGAAGGCCTGGATCGGCAAGCTCGCGTCCAGCCTCGGCTGAGACGCTGCACGCTTTCGGTGCGGAATCGATTCCCAATGCGGTTCTCGCACCCGCGGGTGGTGGAGTAATTCCCTATCTCCGGTTGCGCGGTGGTTCCGAGTTCTGCGTGGCGCGCCAAGGGGCATTTTGCTAGCTGTGTGCGCGTTGGTGTCGACCACGCAAATCACGGGTGAAGCAATGGTGTTTGGCAGCTCTTCCCAGGAGCCGGGTTCAGGTGACAACTGGGTGCGGTCTCGCGCACGCCGCTCCTGGAAGTGGATGAGAGACACCTTCACCTCCGCGCCCGTGACAGCGCAGCTGCAGAGCCTCGACGGGCGCACGCAGGTGCAGACAACGGCGATCAAAGCTGTTGGCCAGCAGATTGCCGATCTCTCGCGCAACCAAAGCGGCATGTTTCAGCTGCTCGAGCAGCACCAGGCGATGTTCGGGCGCATCGATGCGGTACTGGAGCGGGTTGCGTTGCAGAATGAAGCGACGGTCAAGGCGCACGACGAGGCGGCGCGCATGCTCACGGATGTCCGTACGCAACTGGGCGAGCTTCGCTCGATGCCGGCTGACCTTGCGGCGAGCAAGGCCGAGATCGCTTCGGGCGTCAGGGAGGCTGAGGGCCGCCTTCTCGAAGAGGCGTCGCGGGCGCGCGTGCAGCTTGGTGCCCTGCCGACGGGTGAGCAGATGCAGGCGATGCTGGGCGAGGGTGTGCTCGCGCAGGGGCTGGCTTCGACGCGGGCGCAGATCGTCAACGAGCTGCAGAAGCTGCAGCAGTTTCTTGCCATGCATGGCGTCGATGTGCGCGACCGGCTTGCGGCGCTGACGGCGGGCCTGCAAGATGTGAGTTCGACGATTGACGAGCGCGTCGCGGGTCTCGACGCGCGCGTCGCAGTGCTGCCGTCAGTTGATCACGTGCAGGCCGCCATGGACACGGGGGCTGTCGCGCAGCAACTGGCGCTGGAGAAGGGCCAGGTGGCCGAGAGCCTGCAGAAGATCCATGAGGCGCTTGTCCGGTTGCCGGAGCTTTCGAAATCGCAGCTGGCTGCTGACGTGCAGGGGCTTCACGACGGGATGGCGCGGCAGTCAGCCGACATTGCTGCGCGGCTTGCGAGCCTGCCCTCGACGGAGCAGGTCCAGTCGCTCATCAACAATGGCACGATCGCCACCGAGCTCGCGTCGGCGTGGTCGCAGCTTGTTGACGGGTTGCAGCGGGTTCAGGAGACCGTGGCGGCGCATGCTGCACGGATGCATGAGCAGCTGGCGACGCTGCCCTCCGCGGATCAGATCCAGGGCCTGGTCAATGGCGGGGCGCTGGTGCAGGAAGTTGCCAAGGCGCGCGCCGACATTGCCGGTGGCTTGCAGAAAGTGAGTTATGACACCTCGGCGCAGCTTGATGGCGTGCAGAGCCGGCTTGCGGCGATCCCGACGGGTGATGAATTCCGGGTGCTCATCGGCAGTGGTACGATCATCCAGGAAGTGGCTGCCGCGAAGGCGCATCTCTCAGAGGGACTTCACAAGGTACAGGCCGTGATGGCGGAGCAGGGGGCGGGCGTACAGGCGCGGCTCGCGCAGCTGCCATCAACCGAGCAGGTGCATGCGTTCATAGAGGGCGGCACCGCAAGTACCTTGCAGAGCACGCGCAAGCTGGTCGCCGAAGAAACGCAGCGTGGACAGCTGGTGGTCGAGCGGATGGCGTCCCGCCTGTCGGCGCTGCAGGCGCGTGGTGTGATCCCGCTGCCGTCGGTGGGCCTTGTCATGTGCCGCAATCCGCTTGGTTATGTTGCGGTACCGGCGGATGACCTGTCGACGATTGGTTCGCTTGCGGATGGTGTGCTGCCCCGGCAGGGTACGCTCAAGTTCATCGAGAAGCATCTCAAGCCCGGTGGTACTTTCGTGGACGTGGGCGCCAATGTCGGGCTCTTCAGCCTGCTGGCAGCGCGCGTCGCAGGACCCGGCGGAAGGGTCATCGCGATCGAGCCTGCACCGGTTGCAGCTGCAGCGTTGCGGGCGACGGTGAGTGCCAACGGGCTGGAGGCTCTTGTGCAGGTCGAAGAAGTGGCCGCGGGGGCGGAGCGGGGGCTCGGGACGCTATCCGTGATGCCAAACTGCCGGCTGTCCACCCTGCTTCCCGCCGTGCTTCCGCCGGGCGCTCAGGCGAGCACGGTGGTGGCCAATGTGGTGCCGCTGGACGAACTGCTCGCGGAGATCGTGCCGGATGTCGTGAAGATCAGCGTTGGCGGCTGGGAGCTGAAAGTGCTCGAGGGCATGCAGGGCCTGCTGTCGGCGCATCCCGAGATCGTCCTCGTGATGGAGTTCGATCCGTCCCACATCCGCAGCACTGGCCTGTCCGCTGCCGGGTGGGTTGACCGCATGGGTACGGCCGGCATGCGCATCTTCGAGATCGATGAACGGAACGGCGAGCTTTTACCCCTGCGCCGCAGCGGGATCGAGGAGATCGTCTCAACCAATGTCGTCATCACCCGCAATCCGGCGCTGCGCCGGGAGGGAGCGGTAGAGCCATTGTGGCAAACCGCATGAAAAACCCGTGACAGTGCACTCATTTCCTTGATGCTACCCTCCGCTTTCGAGTGGCTTGTTAGAAATGCATGAAAAACCCGTGACAGTGCACTCATTTCCTTGATGCAACCCTCCGCTTTCGAGTGGCTTGTTAGAAATGAGTGCACTGTCACGGGTTTTTCATGCCTGCTTTCGCGGGCGTCCGGTGGGGTGAGGTTTCAGACGGCGGCCGCTTGAAACTTCGAGGGTGGACAGGAAGCTTTCGGATCCCAGCGGGCGGCCCACGGCTTCGGCCTGTCGCAATTGTTCGAATGCAGCGTCATCGTTGCCCGAACGAAGCATTGCCCTGACGTCGGGATAGCGCGCCAGCACCGGTTCGCTTCGCGTGATGGCATCGTTCCTGCCCAGCCATGCGTGGATGCTCGACCATGGCCAGGCTTCTGCCACGTCGCACAGTCCCGCACGAACCGGGTTGAGCACGACGTAGCGCAGCGCGGCGCGCAGGTGGCCCTCTTCCATCGCGACGCAACCGAACCGTCCCTGCCAGAAGTGTCCAGACCTCTCGAGGCGCTTGTGCACATGGCCGGCATAGTAGCGGTGCATGGGCGCGAGCATCCGCCTGAGGCCGTCGGTATCATGTGGGACGAGGATCATGTGCACGTGGTTGGGCATCAGCACCCAAGCCCATACTTCCACATCGGCCCGGGGTGCATGCTCGGCGAGGAGATCGCGATAGAGAGCGTAGTCGCTCTGCATGAAAAATGTGCGGGAGCGACCGTTGCCGCGCTGCGTGACGTGGTGGGGGTGGCCTGGGAAAACGGCTCTTGCGATACGGGGCATTGTCGGTTCGACCCTTCGATGGAAAGGGCGGCAGGGTGGCGATGTCGATGGCGTCAATGCGGTCGAATTCGGGCGGATTTCAGCCAAACTGTCGCAAGAACAACCCGTGACAGTGCACTCATTTCCGCAATTCTCCCCGAGGATCGCGCGGTGCCTTGGGAAATGAGTGCACTGTCACGGGTTTTTGTTTCCTGAGCGGGAAATTTTGTTGGATTGGGGCGGGAAAGTCAGAGATATTTACCGTTCGGGAAATATGTTAGGGGATGCTTCAGGTTTCCGGGCTATATTTCCCGAACGGTAAAAATCATGACACGCAAGACCCTGACCCCTGCTGCCATTGGCGCCCTGATCCGCAAGACCCGCAAGGATGCGGGGTTGCGGCAGGACGAGCTTGCGGGGGCGGCGGGTGTGGGGCTTCGCTTCATCGTCGACCTGGAAGCTGGCAAGCCTACCGCACAGCTTGGAAAGACCTTGCAGGTCCTCGCGGCGCTGGGCTGTTCACTGGAGATCACGCCGCCGCCTACACGTGACAAAACGGGGACATCATGACCCTGCGCGTCCTCAATGTCTGGTGGGACGGGCGCCTCGTGGGGCAGGTGACGCAGAACGTGCATGGCGAGCTGGGCTTTGCCTATGCGCCGGAATGGCTCGCAGACGGGCAGGCGCCGGCCCTGTCGGCTTCGCTGCCGAAAATCGGGGACAGTTTCAATCGCCGGCAGTGCCGGCCGTTCTTCGGTGGGCTTCTCCCGGAGGAGGCGCAGCGAGATGCTGCGGCGCAGGCGCTGGGTGTTTCGCGTGGCAATGACTTTGCGCTGCTTGACCGGCTCGGCGGTGATGTGGCGGGAGCGCTTCAGTTGCTGCCGCCCGGCGACGCGCCTGTGGCATCGGCTGGTGCCCCGCAAGCCGTTGCGCTTGACGATGCGGGGCTCGTAGGTGTGCTTGATGCGCTGCCGCTGCGGCCGCTCCTCGCCGGTTCCGAGGGCCTTCGTCTCTCGCTCGCCGGTGCGCAGTCCAAGGTGCCGGTCGTGCTGGTCGATGGTGCCGTTGCCCTGCCTGTTGCCGGGCAGGCGACCACGCATATCCTGAAGCCGCCCATCACGCGCTTTGCGGCGACGACGGAGAACGAAGCCTTCGTGATGCGGCTTGCAAAGGCAATCGGGCTTGATGTGGCGGCTGTCGAGCCGCGTGTGGTGCGCGACCGCACCTTCCTGCTCGTCGAGCGCTTTGACCGTCAGCGAGCGGCAGACGGCATCGTGCGCCGTATCCACCAGGAAGATTTCTGCCAGGCGCTTGGCGTGCCGCCAGAGACCAAATATGCGAGCGAGGGCGGCCCGACATTCAAGGACTGTTTTGCGCTGCTGCGCCGCGTGTCGGCGACGCCGGCCGTGGATGTGCTCAAGCTGCTGGATGCGGTTGTCTTCAACCTCATCGCAGGCAACGCGGATGCGCATGGCAAGAATTTCTCGATCCACTATCGCCCGGGGGCGGCGGCCCTGGCGCCCCTGTACGACCTGCTGGCGACGGTTGCCTATCCCGAGATATCACCCAAGCTGGCGATGAAGATCGGCAAGCGGGCGACGCTGGGCGAGGTTGACCTGAAGGGTTGGACGGCCTTTGCCGCCGACGCTGGCGTCGGCCTGCCTCTGATCCGGCGGCGCGTACAGGAACTCAGTGACAGCGTGCTGGCGCAGGCCGCGTCTGTCGCGGGTGCGCTTGTGCAACCGGGCCTTGATGGCGATGCGCTGTCGCGGTTTGCTGATCTGGCCTGCGAGCGGGCCCGGCAATGTGCGCTGACCGTGCGCAAGGTGCCGGCGTAGTCTGGTTGCATGCGGGGTCGGGCCTGAGGGCTGGCCATAACCTCGCAGGTAATTGCAGCCATGCAGGTGGTGGCTTATCCCTTCGTTGAGAGCCACACTTGCGGAGATTGCCACATGAACCTGCTTCGAACTGTCCTGGTCGTGCACCTGGCCGTGCTGTCTGCCTATACGGCCATCGTGATGATGAACCATGGCTGGAACCTGTTTCCGGCCTTCTTCGGGGACATGGCGGCGATGGGGTGGGCGGGTCAGTTCAATCTCGACTTCATCGGCTTCCTGATGCTGTCGGCATTGTTGACGGCCTGGCGCAACAGTTTCTCGCCTCTCGGCCTGCTGCTGGGCGTCGTGGCGTTCTTCGGTGGCATGGTGTTCCTGTCGATCTATGTGCTGATCCTCAGCCTGAGCGCCCGGGACATCCAGGAGATCCTGCTCGGGAGCGCGGCGCGCCCTGGCTGAAGGGTTGCTACTCGGTCTGGAAGCGGATCCGGACCTTGACCGTGACGCCGGTTGCGGGTGCACCCGCCGAGCCAGACACAAGACCCACACATGCTGTCAGCCAAACTGCGCACAACGCTGCCTCCCGAAACGAACACGTGAAATTCCCACGCGTGCGCGCGCCCGTCGAGGGTGGCGTGGCCGTCATGACCCGCGAGGTCATCGAACAGGACGGGTATTCATCAGCGCCTGCATTCCCATTCACCAACAGGAGGCTTCCCATGTCCGCATCCCCCATCGATGTCGCCCGCCAGTTCATGAAGCTGATGGAGCCGCTGAACTATGACGCGGCGCTGAAGCACGTGTCGGGCACGGTCACCTACATGAACCCGCCGCCGGGCCGGTTGTGTGCCTTGAGCGCCTCGACCGGCACCGCCTGGCGGACAAGTGGGTCGAACTGCCCGTGACGGGCGTCTTCGAGGTTCACGACGGACTCATTACCTATTGGCGCAACTATTTCGACGCCGCGACGATCATGTCGCAATGACCCGCGCGTTAAGCCTGTTGCGGGGCTCTTCATTCAGCAAGCGTTCAGGTGATGGCACTTAAATCGCCCGGGACCAAACGGGGGATGACCATGACAAGACTGATGTGGCTGATGGTGCTGGCGGCAACGCTGGCGTTCGACGGAGCGGCACGGGCGGCGGATGCGCCTGCCGTGGGCCGTCCCGAAACGATGTCCTATGGGCCGGACGCGCTGCAGGCGCTGGATGTCTGGCGGGCGCGCGGCACTGCCGGGCCGGCGCCGCTTGTGGTCTTTGTCCATGGTGGTGCGTGGAAGTTCGGTGACAAGAAGACCTCCAGCAGTTCATGGCAGACCCCGCACTTCCTTGCGACGGGCCATGCCTTCGCATCGATCAACTATCGGCTGGTGCCGCAGGTTGCCGTGGAGGCACAGGCGGACGATGTCGCCATGTCCCTGAAATTCCTGCTGGATCGTGCACCGTCGCTGGGCTTTGACCGCCGGCGCGTCGTGCTGATGGGTCACAGCGCCGGGGCCCATCTTTCAGCCCTTGTCGGCACGGATGAGCGCTACCTGCGCAAGGCTGGACTGTCTCCTGCCGATATCGCAGGCGTGATCCTTCTGGATGGGGCGGCCTATGATGTGCCGTCGCAGGTGGACGGTGCGGGGTTCTTCATGCGTCGCACCTATGACCAGGCCTTCGGGACCGATCCGGCCCGCCAGCGCCTTCTCTCGCCGACGCTCCATGCTGCGGCCCCCAATGTCTCGTCGTTCCTGATCCTGCATGTGCAGCGACCTGATGCTGTCAGGCAGTCACAAGAACTGGGCGCAGCGCTGCGCGCGGCCGGAACGGCTGCGGAAGTGCAGGGGCTTCCGGGCGAGGGGCGCTCAGGCCACCGCGAGATCAATGTGCAGCTGGGTGATCCGTCCTATCCGGGCACGGCAATCGTTGATCGCTGGCTGGTGAGGCTGTTCGCTTCGCGGTAACACCCGCGAGTGCCTCCATCATGATCGGCTTACTCCGGCGGCGTGAGGCGAACGCGTATCTCACGCACACGCGTGAGCAAAGGCTGGAGTTCGCTGATGTCGGCGCCGTGGTCGAAGGTCACTTTCTTTTCTCCAGCCCTCACCGTGATGGCGAGCGACTCGGCACCACCGTCGGCGCAGTCGGGGCAGCCGATTGTTTCGGGGAGGCTCGCGATGCGCGCGGAGGCTGCGAGCGTCGTGAGCTGCTGCCATTCTCCGGCGGCCGGTGTTGCGGTGAAGCGCTGGACGGGCAGGTTCGGAGCGCCGCGTCCTCCGGGCTCACGGATGAGGACGAATTGCGTCTCCGTCAGCTCGAGGCGTGTGCGGCAGTAGCCAGAGCACATGCCGAAGGACGTGGTGGACACGATGCGCGTGACCGGGCTTGCGGCCGGGCCGGGCTGTGTTGCTGTCGTGTCGCAAGCGGAGAGGGCAAGGCTGCCTGCGATGATGATCAGGATCTTGCGGAGAATGTTCATGTTCCACCCAGTTTGGAGTAAGCAAGACGGTCCTTGTTGTCGCGCATGAGCATGGTCAGGCCGGAGATCGTGCTGAGGCCCAGGCCCGTAGGCAGTTCGGCATACTCGTCCCATTCGATCTTGGCGTAGGCCTCGCCCGCGACCTTGTCCCATTTGCCGGACGGTTTCTTGATCTCGATCTGTGCGACCGTTGCCTTGAAGACGAGGCGGACAATGGCTTCGGTAGGCTTTGCAGGCCGGACGAGGCAGATGGCGTCGCCAATTTGTTGCCAGCCATTTGCCAGGGCCCAGCTGGCCAGTTCTTCCTTCGTCATTGCCTGCTCTTTCGCGAGAGTGCGTGTCGGGGTTGAGTCTAGCGGTGGCCGTCCGGGAAGTCGACCTGCGCGGCGCGGATAGGCATTGGCGTGGGGTCGCGACAAGGGCGCCTGCCTGTGCTAGTCAGCCATCATCTGTCATTGGAGTCGTCATGCCGAAAGCCCCCAAGCCCCACACCCAGGTTGGCGAGGATTACCTCGCCGTTGCGAAGAGCAAGCCCGCCATCGTCCATCGTTTTCCCTTTCCCGCCAAGGTGGTCTGGGCGGCTCTGCTCGATGGCAAGGCGTGGACCGAGTGGTTGCCGATCACGAAAGTGACGTGGACAAGCCCGCAGCCCTTCGGCCCGGGTACCACACGCACGGTCGAGATCGGATCGCAGGTGGTCGAGGAAACCTTCTTCGCCTGGGAAGATGGCAAGCGCATGGCGTTCCGGTTCGAGCGCTCCACGCTGCCTGTCTCGGCTGCCGTTGAAGATTACAGCGTGGTCGAGGTGCCGGGCGGGTGCGAGCTGCACTGGTCTGGCCGCGTCAGCGCCATGTTTCCGCTGGGCTGGCTCGTCAATCGCCAGCTGGCGGGTGGCATCAAGTCAGGACTGCCGAAGCTGGAGGCGCTGATCCGCAACGACCCCAAGCGCTTCGGCCTCTGAAATGCAGGCTCAGCAATAGGGCCGGCTCAGCAATAGGGATTGCCGGGCCGGCACTGCACGCTTGGATGCTTGATCGAGTCGATGAAGTTGTTGAAGTTGACACGGTCCTGCGGCGACGAGCCTGAACTGTAGGAACCCGATGACGACGGTGGCGAGTATGACGAGTAGCCACCATAGGATCCAGAGGAGTAGGCACCCGCTGATCCCATTGCCGACATGGTTCCGGCGACGACACCCAGCACATCCAGGATGCCCTGCTCGAGCCAGCTCATCTCTCCGGACGATCCGTTGCCGGAGGATTGCGGCAGCGACGCGTTGTACATGTCGTAGTATGGCTGGCAGGAAGGCTGGAAGCCCTTGTTCAGGCAGTTCTGTGCGAACAGCTTCTGCGCGCCGTCAAAGTCGAGACTGTTGAAGCGCGGCCGGACCTTGATCACCGCGAGATTGTGGCAGCCCGCGGGCGCGCCTGACGTGCAGAGGTCCTTTGCCATCTTGATTGTCATGGCAATGTCTTCCGGCGTTGCGCTGGCTCCCTGCAAGACGGCATCAGCCA
>JBILMZ010000065.1:0-15355 GCA_044375275.1 Micropepsaceae bacterium
GGCGCGTTGTCCCACTTGCAGGCCGCGCGGAAGTTCACAAGTGCCGTCGTGGTATCCTTCGGAACCTTTTCACCCTTGTAGCGCAGGCGGCCGGCGTTGTAGCAGGCGTAAAACTGGCCGTAGCGGCAGGCGAGGTCCTGCAGCTTGAGCGCCTCGCGGCCGTATCCGTCGCGTTCGAGCGCCAGACCTTCCTCCAGTACCAATGACGCAAGGGAGTCGCGGCGCTGGCCCGTGCCGCCGATTTTTTTCTGTTCGGCGCGGGCATAGTGTTCAAGGGCTCGCGCGGCGTCCTTCTTCACGCCCAATCCGGTCTCGTAGATGTAGCCGAGTGACGCGTGGGCCTTGCCTTCACCGAGGGCGGCGGACTGTTCGATCAGGCGAACGCCTTCTGTGGTGTTTGCGGGGACATCTTGGCCAAGCAGGAGAATCTGTCCTGCGTTGTAAGCGGATTGGGAGTCTCCGGCCTTTGCACCGCGACGATAGTATTCGACGGCGCGTGCCATGTTTCTTTCTACCGTTATGCCCTTGTCGTGGTAGAGGCCGAGATTGAAGAGTGCGCGCGGATATTCCTGGGCCGCAGCCATTTCGTACCACCGGCGGGCTTCGATCCGGGATTGCGGCACCCCATCTCCGAAGGCGTACATCGTGCCGAGCGCGTACTGGGCGGGGGCGAGGCCTGCGTCAGCGGCCTTGCGGATGAAGGGCACTGCCTCGGCGAACCTCTTCGCGTTGCCCAAGGCAATGCCGCGGTCATAGTCCTCCTGCGGTGTGGCAGCCCAGGCCGCGGAAACAGCCAGTATCATTGCCATGACGGCCAGCACGGTACGCTGCATCAAACGGCTCCTTCGATTGTGTCGTGTACTTTCCGGAAGCTGCGGTTGAGGTCAATCACCCAATTCGGGTACACAGGCCGGTGTCCGGGCCTGGTTGTGGCTGCGGGCCGCAATATCCGACAGTTGCCCCACTTCACCCCCCTTTTTCTCCGGAGCTCGACATGGACACGCGTAATCCCGCCCTCGGTGGCATCAGGCTGGTGCTTGGGGGCAATGTCTTTGGCTGGACGGCGGACCAGGACACCAGTTTTTCCATCCTCGACACATTCTTTGAAGCGGGCGGGCGGATGGTGGACACGGCCGACATGTATTCGGCGTGGGTGCCGGGTCACAAGGGCGGGGAGTCCGAAACGGTGCTCGGTGCCTGGATGAAGGCGCGCGGGAACCGGAAGGAGATGCGCATTGCCACCAAGCTGAACGGGGCAAACCAGCCGGGTGGCCTTGCGCCGGAGAAGATTGCGGCTTCACTCGAGGCGTCGCTCAAGAGACTGCAGACGGACTATGTGGACCTCTACTACGCGCATCGCGACGACACGCAGACCCCGCTGGACGTGATCGCGGGTGGTTTCGATGCGCAGGTGCGTGCCGGAAAGGTTCGGGCGGTGGGTGCGTCGAACTTCACCGCCGAGCGTCTGCAGGCAGCGCGGCAGGCCGCGCTGGCGGGCGGATTTGCTCCGTACACGGTTATCCAGAACGAATACAACCTGCTTGTGCGCGGACAGCACGAAGGGGCGATGTGCGATATCTGCACGACGCAAGGCGTCGCTGCGCTGCCCTATTACGGATTGGCTGCTGGCTTCCTGACGGGCAAGTACCGCACCGAAGCGGATCTGGCGAAGAGCCCGCGCGGGCAGGGCGCGCCGAAGCGGCATCTGGCCGAGAGCCTTGCGATGCTGGAGCGCATGGACAAGGTGGCGGCACAGACGGGAGCGACGTTGGCCCAGATTGCACTGGCGTGGGTGCTGGCGCGTCCTGGCATTGCGGCACCGATTTCCAGTGCCACCAGCGTGACCCAGGTCAAGGAGCTGATCGCGGCCACAAAGCTTTCACTGTCCCCTGAACATCTCGCGCTGCTGGGTTAGGGGCATGGCGAAGGCGGTCCATCTCCACGGTATCCGGAACTGCGACACGATGAAGAAGGCGCGCGCGTGGCTGGATGCCCACGAAATCGCCTACACGTTCCATGACTACAAGGTGGAGGGTGTCAGTCGTGCGGACCTTGAAACCTGGTGCAAGGCCCTTGGATGGGAAACCGTCCTCAACCGGGCGGGGACGACCTTCAAGGCTCTGCCCGAGGCGAGCAAGAGCGGGCTCACGCAGGAACGTGCGATCGAGCTGATGCTGGCCCAGCCCTCGATGATCAAGCGGCCCATGCTGGTTGTGGGCGCGCGGGTGATGGCGGGCTTCAAGCCAGCCGCTTATGAGACGTTTTTCCTATAGCGACCGGGCGAGGCGCTGTCCGCCTCTGGCTTGTATTGGCGCGGGCTTCAATGTATTGGCATGGTCAGTGCCAAAATTCGGGAGGCTGGGCGCATGAGAATTCTGCTTTGGATCGTGGGTATCGTCGTGGCGCTGGCTGCGGCGGGCTATCTTGCGCTGACGAGCATTCCGGCCGTCCAGGATATCGTGTTCGAGCGCACGGTTCAGGCCTCGGTGGGTGTAAGCCGGGACGACCTTTTTGCGGATGACGCGCTTCGCGCATTCGTCTGCGGTTCGTCTTCGCCCATGCCGGATCCGAAACGCGCCAAGGCCTGCATCGGGGTGATTGCCGGCGGGAAGGTCTATTTCGTGGATACGGGCCCCCAATCCTACAGCAAGGTGGCGCTGTTCCGGATCCCGGTCGAGCGAATCGGCGGCATCTTCTATACGCATTTCCATTCCGACCACATTGCCGACCTGGGCGAGTTCAACATGAACAGCTGGGTCCTGGGGCGCGCAAAGCCGCTGGATGTCTATGGACCGCCGGGCGTTGAGCGACTCGTTGCCGGGTTTTCCGAGGCCTATGCGCTGGACCAGACCTACCGGACGGCGCATCACGGCGCGGAGCTGATGAACCCCGAAATCTGGAAAATGGTGGCGCGTCCGGTGGGCATGCCGGGCGAGGACCCGACGGGAGCCCAGAATCGCACGCAGGTCGCGTTACAGGATGGCGAGTTGAAGGTGACGGCCTTCGAGGTGCACCACAATCCGATCAAGCCTGCCTATGGCTACCGATTCGACTATAAGGGCCGCTCCATCGTGATCAGCGGCGACACCATCAAGCACCTGCCGCTGGTGCAGGTGGCGAAGGACGTGGACGTGATCTTCCACGAAGCGCAGGCCCAGCACATGGTGAAGCGCATTGAGGAAATCACGCGGGACAAGAGCATGCCCCGGCTTTCAAAGCTGATGTTCGACATCCAGGACTATCATACGTCGGGAATCGAAGCGGCCGAGGTGGCCAATGAGGCCGGTGCCAAGCTCCTTGTCCTCTATCACTTCACGCCGCCGGTCCTGAACCTTGTGGCCGAGAAGATCTTCACCCGGGGAATCAGCGACGTGCGCAAGGATGGCTGGATCATGTCGCATGACGGCACGCTTGTGACGCTGCCGATTGCCGACAAGAGCGTCGTGGATGTCGGGCGCATCGACTGATGGCGCTCCCGACAGTCTGCCCCGACAGGCTGAAATGCAAAAAGGCCGCCCGATGAGGCGGCCTTTCAAATTGAGATCTTATGATTCTAGTTCAGCAGGAAGTCGAAGCGCAGCGTGACCGTCTGGTCCTGCGTTCCTTCCGGCGCCGTCGTCGTCGAGAACTGGTTGTTCTGGACTGTTTCCGAGTAGCGATACTCAAGACCCAGCACCATCGACGGCGAGAAAGCGAAGGTCAGGCCGGCCATGCCCTGGACGCCGTAGTTGCCACGGGGCAGGGCAGGGTTCAGCAGCGGATCATCGCTGAGATTGAAGCGACCGAAGCCACCGCCGACATAAGTGCCAAGCGAGAAGTCCGTCGTGTATACGTAGTAACCGTTCGCTGCGATCGTGTCCTGATAACCCGTGTCGAGCGAGAGTGGCGTTGCGAGGCCGGCAACAATCGGGGAGAGCCCCGAGTCTGCGCCGTAACCGGAGTGAACGCCGACGAAGAAACCGTTGCGGCTGGTTTCGAGCTCCGCAACCTCATCTTCCATGCCGAGGCTTGCGTAAATCGAGTCGATGATGCGGGAGGCGCTGACCTCGTCGGCCGCGCGCGCGGGAACCGAAGCCAAAAGGGCTCCTGCCGTCGCTGCTGCCAGTATGGTCACTGCACGCTTCATCGCGCTTTTCCCCGCTAACCCATTTCATCCTGCGATGTCACCGGCCCCTGAGGGTTCAAGCTCCTTCGCTAGTGCTTACTATGTACGACTCGTTTTTCACTGCAACGGCTCCAGCCAAAGAAGTTCCTGTCAGTGCATCAAAGACACATATCTATGGGAGGCCGCTTCGTTAACGCATCTATAGGTAGTAGGAATTTTGAAATTCGGCACATCCTCGGGTTGAAAAGTGTAAATGTGCAACTTGAGTTTCCCACAAGGGTGCGACATTCGCCTTCTACGCGTGGATTTGTGGGCGAGGCGAGTGGATTTTGGGCCTGCACTTCGCCTATTGATTGCGGGGACTAGCCGACATGGCTAATGTCCGCCCCTCGAATTTGGCCCATTCACCCCGGCAGGCGCCGAAGGATGCTGCGTGAGCGACGTTTTTCAGGAAGTACAGGAAGAGTACAGGCGGCAACAGCTCGCCGATCTCTGGAAGAAATACAGCATTCCGGCAATCGGTGCCGCGGTCTTGCTGGTGCTGTCGGTGGCTGGCTACCAGGGATGGACCTACTGGCACGGCGAGCAGGCGCTGGCCTCCTCGCGGTCGTTCGACTCGGGCGTGAAGCTGCTGGACGCCGACAACAACAAGGCGGCTGCGGATCACTTTGCGAAGCTCAGTGAAAAGGCCGTCGGCGGCTATGCCGTGCTGGCGCGCCTGCAAGAGGCGGCGACGCGTGGACGATCCGGTGAGGTCGACAAGGCGGTCGCGGTTTACAACGAGATCGCGCGCAGTTCGGATCCGCTGTTCTCGGGGTTGGCGACGTTGAGGGCCGCCTTGCTCACAGTCGAGACGGCATCGCTTGACGAGACAAAGAAGCGCCTTGATCCCGTTATTGCGGGGACAGGGCCGTGGCGTCCGGGTGCTCTGGAGTTGCTGGCTTACGCCACGTGGCGTGCCGGCAAGGACGCGGATGCGGTCAAGCTTTACGCGGAAGTCATTGCGATGCCGACGGCGCCGGAAAAGACCAAGCGCCGGGCCACGGAAATGAAGGCGCTGATCGATGGCGGTCTCACTTTCACGGCGCTCAACAAGATGACAACACCTGCCGTGCCTGGTCCATCGCTTCTGCCATTCGGCCTTGATGTACCAAGACCTGAAGGGCCGGGCAGCCTGCTGGGCCCGGCTGAAATGCCAATGTTGCCCAATCCGTTGCAGCCGGCGCCTGAGTCCGCGCCAACTCCCCCGTCGCCCTAACCCCCAGGGAACCTCCGTTCATGAGCCTCCGATCCTCGCAGTTCAAACTCGCGGCTGCCATCTCCGTGCTTGCGGGCACACTGTCCCTTGGCGCCTGCGAAACGATGGACCAGTTCATCACGCCCGGCACGAAGGTCGACATTCGTGGCGAACGCATTTCGGTCCTTCCGAAAGCCGCCGCTGTCGAAGCCGATCCGAAGCTGGCTTCGCAGCCTGTCGTGCTGCCCAAGCCGAACGTCAACGCGGAGTGGCCGCAGCCAGGTGGCTATGCGGACAATGCGATGCATCACCTCTCGGCAGCCGGAAAGCTGCAGGAAGCCTGGGACAGCGGCATTGGGTCGGGTTCAACCTCGAGCACGCGCCTGACCGCATCGCCCGTGGTCGCGGATGGCCATGTGTTCGTGCTCGACTCGGAAGTGCAGGTTTCGGCCTACAGTTCCAAGACGGGTGAACGCATCTGGCGGGTTGACCTGACACCGGATGACGAAGACGCGGAAGAAGGATTTGGTGGCGGAGTCGCGTATGACGCCGGCCGCGTCTATGTGTCGACGGGCTTCGGCTTTGTCTCTTCGCTTGACGCGAAGACCGGCAAGGAATTGTGGCGCCGCACGGCGACGGTGCCATTCCGTGCAGCGCCCGTCGTGAACGGTGGTCGCGTGTTCGTGTCGACGCAGGAAAACCAGCTTCTCGCGCTGGCCGCGGATGACGGTCGCGTCCTGTGGGATCATCGCGGCATCGCGGAATCCGCTGGAATCCTCGGTTCCAACAGCGTTGCCGTTTCCGGGGACATCGTGGTTGTGCCTTACACTTCGGGTGAGCTGTTCGCGCTGAACGTACGCAACGGCAAAGCAGCCTGGAGCGATACGCTGGCCCGCTCGGGTGGGCTGACGCCGCTGTCGGCGCTGGCCGATATCTCGGGACGACCGGTCATTGACCGTGGCATCGTCTTCGCCAACAGCCATGCGGGCCGCCTTGTGGCGGTGGACATCCGAACGGGTGAGCGCGTGTGGACGATCGACGTGGGTGGCACGCAGCGCCCCTGGGTTGCCGGTGACTATCTCTATGTGATCACGGATGACGCGCAGCTGCTTTGCGTGCGCCGCGCCGATGGGCGCATCCGCTGGATCCAGCAGCTTGCCGCCTATGAGAACCAGGAAGCCCGCAAGGGTGCGATTGCCTGGTCGGGGCCGGTGCTCGTTTCGGATCGCTTGCTTATCCTTTCGTCCGAAGGCTATGCGCTCTCGGTTTCGCCCTATACCGGCGAAGTGCTGGGCCAGGTGGACATTCCGGACAAGGCGTTCATTGCTCCTGTTGTCGCCGACAACACGGTTTACATCCTTACAGACGACGGGACGCTGACTGCGCTCAAGTAAGCGCCACGTTCGCGTAATGAAGACATGTCACTCACGGTTGCCATTGCCGGACGCCCCAATGTGGGCAAGTCCACTCTTTTCAACCGGCTGACCGGCAGACGCTCGGCGATCGTTGACGATACGCCGGGTGTTACGCGGGACTGGAAGCTGGCGCAGGTCGATTTGCTCGATCTCAGCTTCGATCTTCTCGATACAGCGGGAATCGATAACAGCCCCTCGGATGATCTGAGCACCAAGATCCGCGAGCACACATTGCTGGCGATCGAGAATGCCGACGTCATTCTCTTCGTGATCGACGGGCGCGATGGCGTGACTCCGGTCGACCGGGACATTGCGCGCCAATTGCGCCGTGGCGGCAAGCCCATCATCGTGCTGGTCAACAAGTCGGACACAAATGCGAGCCTCGCCAGCCTCGAACCCGCCGAGCGGCTGGGTTTTGGCGAGCCTGTCGCCGTATCGGCTGCCCACGGGACTGGCCTGCAGGACCTGTACGAAGCGCTTGTTCCGCATGCGCGTGCGGTCGAGGGGGGCGTTGAAGACGAAGAAGAAGACGATGACGCTGATGAAGCGCCTGAAGCTGATGACGTCGACGACGCGGATGATGAGGCGTTGGAAGACGACGAAGGCGCAGCCGTCTCGCGGCGTCCCATGACGATTGCGATTACCGGGCGGCCCAATGCGGGCAAGTCCACGCTGCTCAACCAGTTACTGGGCTCGGAGCGCGCGATTACCAGCCCGATCGCCGGCACAACGCGAGACTCGGTCAAGGCGGAGTGGGAGTGGGAAGGGCGGCGCATCAGGCTTGTCGATACGGCGGGCCTGCGCAAGAAGGCAAAGGTAGACGAAGGCCTGGAGCAGATGTCGGTCAGCGCCGCCATCGAGGAAATCAAGATGGCCGAGGTCGTGATCCTCGTCATCGATCCGGCCATTCCGTTCGAAACACAGGACCTGCAGATCGCCGATCTCGTCGAGCGCGAGGGTCGCGCGATGGTCGTTGCGGTCAACAAGTGGGACCTTGTCGAGGACAAGGCGCAACTGCTCCGTACACTGAATGCGCGGGTGGATGAACTCCTGCCGCAGTGGAAGGGCGTGCCCATCGTGGCGCTGTCGGCGCTGTCAGGCGAAGGGGTCGAGCGGCTCATGCCCACCATCGTCAAGCAGCACGAGATCTGGAACCGCCGGATCTCGACGCACAAGCTGAATGACTGGCTGCAGTACATGATCGAAAAGCACTCGCCGCCGGCGCCCAAGGGGCGGCGCATCCGGATCCGCTACATGACGCAGGCGCGCACGCGGCCGCCGACCTTTGCCATTTCCTCAAGCCAGGCCGGTGAGTTGCCCGGCGACTATTCGCGCTATCTCGTGAATGGTCTGCGGGAGAACTTCGGATTCCATGGCGTCCCCATCCGCATGAAGGTCAAGGCCGGCAAGAATCCCTTCGACAAGAAGTGATTGGCAAGGCGCGTCCGCGCGAAAGTTCATTCCCTGCCGTGCGTCCACGTGTGCCCTGAAATTGGGCATTCACATTGGCGTGAGACCTGATCCGCTGCCGCACACTCTTTTTGCGGCGGCTGCGTCGCTGCCCTAGTCTGATGGAAATCTCAGGGGCAAAAATCATGAATGATCTGAACCGCCGTAGCGTGTTGATGTCCGGCATGGCCATGGCGAGCCTGCCGCTCATGGGGGCGGCGCCTGCACCGCAGTGGGATGATATTCCTGTCGCGCCCTATCCGGGAAAGCGAGATGACATCAGCTTCGGCGACGCAATGAATGGCTGGTATGGAACGGGTGCGGGGGATCTCTTCCGCACAACCGACGGCGGCAACAGCTGGCTCAAGGTGGCAAGCAGGCCGGGCACCTTCATCCGTGCGCTGGGCTTTGTTGATGGCCGCACCGGGTTCATCGGTAACGTCGGCACGGACTACTACCCCGGCGTGACGGACAAGACGCCACTCTATCGAACGGATGATGCCGGGGTGACCTGGCTTCCGGTTGACCTGGGTGGAAAGACGATCGCTGGCGTCTGCTCCATCGATGTCCTGAAAACGCAGCGCATCTATCAGGGCGTCCTGCAGCCGCATGTTGTCATTCATGCCGCGGGACGGGTTGGCGGGCCGACAGGCCTGCTGCGCTCCGCGGATGGAGGAAAGACGTGGTCGGTTCGCGACATGAGCGATGTTGCGGGCATGATCCTGGATGTAAAGTTCCTGGATGAGAATACAGGGCTGATCTTTGCCTCGACCAGCCGTGATGCGGCGACGACCGAAGGGCTCATCCTCAGGACAACGGACGGGGGTGTTTCGTGGCAGCCGGTCTATCGATCCGGACGCCAGGCGGAGCTCATCTGGAAGGCCTCATTCGTGGATGGAAAGATTGGCTACGCAACAGTGCAGAGCTATGACACGTCGCGTGGCCAGCAACTGATCGTCAAGACGACAGACGGCGGGCAGAGCTGGACAGAGTTGCCCATGGTGGTTGATGCCACCGCGCGTCAGTTCGGCATTGGCTTCATCGACGAGAGCCGGGGCTGGGTTGGCACGGCGGCAGGTGGCTTCGAAACCCGCGATGGTGGTCGCTCGTTTGCACCCGTTGGCATCGCCAAGGCTGCCAACAAGATTCGCATCGTCCGCGATGGCGCGGCCACGCAGGTCTATGCCATCGGAACCCGTCTCCAGCGCCTGACGCTTCGCTGAAGCGGGGTGCCTATTGTGGCGCTTCGGGCGCCGCGATGGGTGCAGTGTCTGGGTCAGTGGTTTCGACGGGGACGGGCGTGCTCATCTCTTCCGGCGCGGGCGAACTTTCCGTTGGCGCAGTCTCCATGGATTGCGGAGGTAGCGTTTCGTCGGTCGCCTCCGGTTCAGCCGGCGGGGTTTCGACGGGCGCTGCTGGTTCTTCTGAAGGGGCAGCTTCGAGGGCCGGTGGCTCTACCGGCTGAGAGAGCGACGGTGCGTCAACTCTCCAGGGCTGCGGTTCAAGCGGCGGGTCGAAGGCGCGTGCGGCTTCCGGGATGGTCAGCACGATGCCGAGTGCGATGACGGAGCCCACGACGGTCAAGGCCACGATTGTGCGCGCGGTGGCGGCGATCCAGCCATCCGCCGTCTGGAAGCGGTCCCACCATCTGAGTTTCATCTGGCGCGGCCTGCTTTCGGTCGTCATCAGGCGCGGATAGTTCGCGGGTATCAAGGCCGGTGCAGGCGCGTGAGGGGCAGCGCCTCCCAGGGACAGCATGTGTGCCACTTCGTCCTCGCAGAGCAGGAGTTCCTGCAGGGCCGCGTTGCGGCAGGCGTTCAGGAGGCCGATGGTGGCACTCGTCCAGCCACCGATACCATTTAGCCAGGCGCCGATGTTCTGCTGGTCGGCTGGTACGAGCGAGAAGGGCCCGAGCGCCGCGCCAAAATCGTGGATGTCGGTACGTGCCGCGGTGCGCTCGTCGAGGCGAACATCACCGGCCGTTGCGTAGATGCCCGCCAGGCTCGCGTGCAGGTCGTTGGATGCCGCAATCAGGCGCTTGAGCTCCTTCTTGCTGACATTTCCATCCGCCATGACCACGCCGAAAACGTTCTGAAGCACGCCGTCGAGGTCCAGCAGGTCTGCTGTCGTGTGCTCGAGGTAGTGGACGAGGCTTGCGAGGCCGAGCAGATACTGGTCCCAGCCCTGTCCGAGCTTCGTGGCCGCTGCCATGTGCAGGCCGCGCACGCGGCGGGCATGGTTGCGGGTTTCGTCCTCGAGGGGCGCGATTTCCTCTTCAAGGGATTTCAGGATGCGTGGCAGTTCGCGCGGCGCCACCTCGTCGCCACGCCAGCGGACCACGCCGGTTGGTGCCTTGAGGTATCCCTTGCGCAGGCCTTCGAAGTTGAACTTCTCCTCGTGGAGTTCGCGCAGTTTCTCCAGGGCGTCGCCGAAGGCCGGCGCATAAAGCGATGTGATCGCGGCCTGCAGGTCTCTCGTATCGCCCGACGGTGCGTACATCTCCTGCACGGACTTGAAGTCACGGGCCACGGGCCGCCCCAGATAGGCGCCGCGATAGCGCGGGTTGACGAGGATGTGGGTGTAGTTCTCATCGAGGCGCGCCAGGCTTTCTTCCATCGGCGCGAACTGGGCGGCGCCTTCCGTCGGGGCCGCCGACGTGACGTCCTTCAGCATGTGGCTCGTGACATCGATCCGCAAGGCGGCTGCGTCCGGGAAGAGTTCCCAGGCGCTGCGGTTGTCGACCTCGCAAGGGACATAGTGGAACTTCGCATTGTCCTCGCGGTCGGTATTGGCCGGATGGGTCGCCCACATGCGGGGTGGGGCCGCGATCGAGGACTTGAACACGCGGTGGGCATTGGGTGGCCCTGCCGGTGCAGCCGGATCTGCGCCATAATGCGGGTCGGCATAGATGTCGCGCAGGTGCTGCAGGATCCGCGACTGGACCACAAAGACGTCGGCGACGGGCTTGCCTGCCAGCTTTTCATTGACGGCGAAATTGGTGGCGCGCTGCATGGCGTCGTCGGCGCCGCTGAGCTTGTGCAGCGCGTTGATCAGCGCGTCGCTGCCGCAGAGGGACACCGAGACGAGGTCGGCCTGGAACTCCATCTCGCGGGACAATGCGCGCTGCGCGAGGATAACACCCATGAGCAGCGTGTCGATCAGCGAGCGGAGCGACCAGACCACGAATTGGAGTGTCCAGCCGATCCACGCGACGCGGCGACCCAGGCCTGCAAGAAAAGTGTCCAGCGCATCGCGCCGGTTGACGATCTGCGTGGCCACCTGTTGTGCGATATAGACCCAGCGGCCGACTGCCATGGTCTTCTGGGCGAAATGGCCGAACTCATGTGCGAGGACGGCCTTGAATTCGCCGAGCGACAGCACGTTGACGAGGCCAAGCCCGATCTCGAGGTTCTTGCGCGCTGGCAGGATCAGGTTCAGCAGCGAAAGGTCATAAGACACCGATGCGTTGACGCGCGGTGACAGGAACACGCGATGGGGTTTGGGTGCGCCTGCTTCTTCGGCGATCGCGTTGAGGAACCGGAAGACGCGTGGGTGGTCCGCGCGCTTCAGCTCGTAATCCCGCGGGCCTTCGGAGCGCTGGATGAACAGCAGGCCCTTTGCCATGAAGATTGCCAGGAACGCCGACGACGCGCCGGCCACGCCCAGCATGATGTTCAGGTCCGGCATGGCGGCCATGTCACGGAAAATGACCCAGGCGCTCCAGCCGAACCAGATCATCAGCGCCAGATAGAACAGCATGAAGCCGCCGAGGCTCAGCATGGCCAGGGTGGCATTGCGCTTGTAGCCGGGCGTGGGTGCCGTCAGGCCATCGGGAACGAAGTCTGGTCCGGCTGGAAATGCGAACGTGTCGACTGGCTGCGTCTTCCTTGAAGCGCGAAAAAACATGGAACTGTGAACCCCCGGCATCTCCCCTGAGGCGCACACTACAGTCAAAAAATGACAGCTCAACCGGGCCTTTCATTCAGTATTGATGCGACATGCCGTTTTTGGGCGCAGGCGTTGCCTTGTGGCCAGCTTTGCCGCTGACCCGTTACGGTTACCATGACGGGGAGAGGGGGCGTGGGGTGCCCGACCGAGCTCTAAAGCGTGGGCCGGCTGCCGATGATCGAGACGCGTTCGCCGTAGCGCACCTGGGGGAAGTAGTCCCAGACCGCATGGTGCTGGGTGACGCGGTTGTCCCAGAAGGTGAGCATGTTCGGGGTCCAGCGCACGCGGCACTGGAACTCGAGGTGGGACTCGATGTGGCGGTAGAAGTATTCCAGCAGGGCAGCGCTTTCCTTGGCGTTGAGTTCATTGATGCGGGTTGTGAAGCCGCGATTGACGAACAGCGCCTTCCGGCCCGTGTCCGGGTGGCGGATGATGACCGGGTGGGTTGTCCTGGGCCAGCCGCCTTCCGGTGGCTTGGTGCCATAGGCGCCGGTATAGGGCTTGGCGCCGTCGTGGACCGCGGTCAGGGTCTCGGCGAAGGCCTGCATTTTCGGTGACAGTGTCTCGTAGGCCCTGACCGTGCTGAGGAAGCAGGTGTCGCCGCCACCACCTTCCGGCGTCGTGGTGATGTAGAGCATCGAGCCCATGGGTGGCTCTTCATCGCAGGTCACGTCCGTGTGCCATTCCTCGCCTGCCACGTATTTCGACTGGGCGTCAGCCTTCACGACAAGGACTTCCGGATCGGAAGGCTTTGCAGCGGCCGTCGTCGTGGCATGGGCAGGTGCGGCATTCTTTGCGTGGTAGGGATGGACGTGCAGGCGACCGAACATCCGGGCGAAGCGCTTGTGGTCCTCGCGGCTGAGGACCTGATCGCGAAAGAATATGACGTGCCATTGGTCAAAAGCTGCCTTGATCTCGGCGAACTGCTCCCGCGAGAGCGGATTTGACAGGTCGACGCCACTGATCTCTGCGCCGATGACCGGCGTGAGCGGGGAAAAGGTGATAGTGCCGTTCGACGGGTGTGCAGACATGATCCTCTCCGCTTTCAGTGATGCCGCAAGGGGTTTGCTATTGCGCGCGCAGCAGCTTGCCGGGTGTTGCGGTGGTAGGCGTGTCGTTTTCGACGATGGGGGTGCCGGCGACCGTCGTCATCACATAACCCGTCGCCTTCTGCAGCAGGCGCCTGCCACCGGCAGGCAGGTCGTAGGCGATGTAGGGACGGTGCAGGCGCAGGTTGGCGCGATCGATCACGTTGATGTCGGCGGCTTGGCCGACGGCGATGCGGCCGCGGTCCTTCAGTCCCATGAAGTCAGCCGACACGGATGTGAGAAGCTGGATCGCGCGCTCCAGCGTGATGGCGCCCTCGGCGCGCGTCGTCCAGTGCTGGAGGAAGAATGTTGTCCAGGCGGCATCCGAGATCGTGCCGACATGGGCGCCGCCGTCTCCCAGGCCCATATGGGCGGCCGGGTGGCGGATCATCTTCGCTGTCGTCTCGAGGCTGCCCTGCATGTAGTTGAAGATGGGGAAGTAGATCAGTCCCTCGCCATTGTCCTTCAGCATGACGTCGTAGATTTCCTCGAGCACGCTGACGCCGCGGGCCTTGGCGCGGGCGTAGATCGAGTCCTCGGGCTTCGGCTCATAGTTGGGCGGGTCGCCGAGTTCGTAGAAGCGCGCGGAGACGAACTCCAGTCCTGCAACGGCCTGGTCGATCTGCGGCGGGGCGGACTTGTCGATCTCGCTCACCTTGATGAAGGGTTCGGTCAGGATCTTTTCGCGCACCTCGGGCTTGCGCAGTTCGGCCACCAGCTGGTCGTGGGGGAGGTGGCGGATTGCGCGATAGGTGGGCTTGGCGATGAAGAGGTTCAGCGTCGTGCGCAGGCCGTTCAGGATGCCGACGCCGCGCGGGGCGACCTGCATGCGCATGTCGAGGCCTGCGGCGCGTGCCTTCTCAACGCGGCCTGCCACGCGCAGCCACTGGTCGGGATCACCGAGGCGCTCGAGCGTTGTCAGTGTCATCGGACGCCCGGCCGCACGGGCCATCTTTTCCATGAGGTCGAATTCCGCCTCGAAGGCGGCGGGACCCTTGAAGGTGTCGAAGTCATTGACGGCCGACAGGATGCGATAGGGCAGGTCCTTGAGGACCGAGGCGATGCCCGTCAGCTCGCGCTCCTCGGCTACGGCTGCGGGCGTGTCGCGGCCGTCGGAGGTGCGATGCGTGTCCGACCGCCCTGTCGAGAAGCCGAAGGCGCCGGCCTTCAGGGCCTCGCGGACAATCGACTTCATCTGCTCGACGTCGTCTTCCGTGGCTGGCTGCTGCGTGGCGGCGCGGTCGCCCATCACGTAAAGGCGGACCGGATCGTGCGGGATCTGGGCGGCGACGTTGATGGTGTGGGGCTGCTGGTCAAGCCGGTTGAGGTAGTCGCCAAAGGTCTCCCATTTCCAGTCGAGGCCCTCGTAGAGGACCGTTCCCGGGATCTCTTCCACGCCTTCCATCAGCTTGACGAGGCGGTCGGCCTGGCCGGGGCGGAGCGGTGCGAAGCCGACGCCGCAATTGCCCATCATGATCGATGTCACGCCGTTCCATGAGGAGGGTGCGAGGTGCTGGTCCCACACAGCCTGTCCATCGTAGTGCGTGTGCACATCGATGAAGCCGGGGGTCACGATGGCGCCGGTTGCGTCGACGGTTCGCTTCGCGGCGCCCGAGACCTTGCCGATCTCGACAATCTTTCCGTCTTTCACCGCGACATCGGCTGTCGTCGGCGCGTTGCCGGAACCATCCACGACCGTGCCGCCCGTGATCTTCAGATCGAACATGATGTTTGCCCTCGGTTATCGGTTCTGACGAGTTTGGACCGAAAGGGGCAGGGGCCGCAATCACCTGAACAGTGGCGCTGCGTTCGTGTCAGTTCCTGCGAAAGGACACGATCTCGCCGTTGCGCGTTTCCGAGGGGAGGGCCAGCGCGACAATGGCCACTGCCACGTCCTCGGGGGTGGGCAGCGTCTTCGGATCTTCGCCCGGAAAGGCCTTGGCGCGCATGAGCGTACTGACAGGGCCCGGGCTGAACAGGTTCACGCGGATGCGCGTGGTCGCGCATTCCTGCGCATAGGTCTTCACCAGTGCATCGAGTGCTGCCTTGGTGGTGCTGTAGGTGCCCCAATAGGGACGCAGGTTCTGGGCGGCGCCCGATGTAATGAAAATCG
>JBILMZ010000144.1:0-8783 GCA_044375275.1 Micropepsaceae bacterium
AAGCTTTAGGTTCCCGCCGAATTCGTTTTATTCGAGTGACTCTCCGGCGGGCGAAGGGCTGAACCCAAAGGGTATCCGCCATTGGGCAAGGAAACCGACGCACGCCTCTTCTTGAAAAGGGGCAAGGCTGTGTGCGCGCGTGTGGGTTGCGCATGGCTTGGCAATTAGGCTCATGAACAATCTGCTGGCTGAATACTTCCCGATCATCCTCTTCCTCGGATTGTCGGGCATACTTGCAATGGTGCTCATGGTCCTGCCCATGATCCTTGCACCCTCCAAACCTGACCCCGAAAAGCTTTCGGCGTATGAGTGCGGCTTCAACGCCTTCGACGACGCCCGCATGAAGTTTGACGTCAGGTTCTACCTCGTCGCCATCCTGTTCATCATTTTTGACCTCGAAGTCACGTTCCTGTTCCCATGGGCGATCACGCTCAAGGAAACTGGCGTCTTCGGCTTCTGGTCGATGATGGTGTTCCTCGGGATCCTCACCGTCGGCTTCATCTATGAATGGAAGAAGGGAGCCCTCGAATGGGAGTGAACCCGAACGCCTTGTCCGGAGCACGCGCCGGCGTGGAAGGCGCGCGCAGCCCTGACCCGAACGATCCCTTCTTTCTGGCGGCGCGCGAAGCGCTGGATGAAAAGGGTTTCCTTGTCGCCCGTGCAGATGACCTGATCACCTGGGCGCGCACCGGGTCACTGATGTGGATGACCTTTGGCCTGGCGTGCTGCGCCGTCGAGATGATGCAGGCGTCAATGCCGCGCTATGATCTCGAGCGTTTCGGCTTTGCCCCGCGCGCCAGTCCGCGCCAGTCCGACGTCATGATCGTCGCTGGCACGCTGACCAACAAGATGGCGCCCGCCCTGCGCAAGGTCTACGACCAGATGCCTGAGCCGCGTTACGTGATCTCGATGGGTTCGTGCGCGAATGGCGGTGGCTACTACCACTATTCCTATTCGGTCGTGCGCGGATGTGACCGCATCGTCCCGGTGGACATCTACATTCCCGGCTGCCCGCCAACCGCCGAAGCTCTGGTATACGGTGTGATGCTGTTGCAGAAGAAGATCCGCCGCACCGGCAACATCATGCGTTGAGCGATCAGATGACCGACAAGCTCAAGTCCCTGGCCGACTATATCCTCGAGAAGAGAAGCGGCTTCGGCCTGTCTTCCCGGATCGAGTTCGGCGAACTGACGATTGCCGCCGCGCCGGAAACGATCATCGGCCTTCTGCTGTTTCTGCGGGACGATGAAAACTGCAGGTTCACGACCCTGATCGACATCTGTGGCGCTGACTACCCCGAGCGGGAAAAGCGCTTCGACGTCGTCTATCACATGCTCAGCATGCACCGGAACCACCGCATCCGCGTGAAGCTCGTGACCGACGAGAGCACACCGGTGCCCTCGGCCCTGCCGGTCTGGCCTGCCGCCAACTGGTTTGAACGCGAGACGTTCGACATGTACGGCATCCAGTTTTCGGATCATCCGGACCTCCGCCGCATTCTCACGGACTACGGCTTCACGGGTTATCCGCTGCGCAAGGACTTCCCGCTGACGGGCTTCACGGAAGTCAGATACGACGAAGAGCAGAAGCGCGTCGTGTACCAGCCCGTGCAACTCGTTCAGGACTTCCGCAAGTTTGATTTCATGTCCCCGTGGGAAGGCGCAAAGTACGTGCTTCCGGGCGATGAAAAGGCAACCAAGCCATGACGACAGGGACCGAGCCGCAAGTCCGCAACATGAACATCAACTTCGGGCCGCAGCATCCGGCGGCCCACGGGGTGTTGCGGCTCGTGCTTGAACTTGACGGCGAAGTCGTCGAGCGCGTTGATCCGCATATAGGCCTGCTTCACCGCGGAACGGAAAAGCTGATCGAGAACAAGACGTACCTCCAGGCGGTTCCCTATTTCGATCGCCTCGACTACGTCGCACCGATGAACCAGGAGCATGCCTTTGCCCTGGCCGTCGAGAAACTCTGCGGCATTCAGGTGCCGCCCCGCGCTCAGTACATCCGTGTGCTCTACAGCGAGATCGGGCGCATCCTTTCCCATCTCCTGAACACCACGACCCAGGCCATGGACGTCGGCGCACTCACGCCGCCTTTGTGGGGCTTCGAGGAGCGCGAGAAGCTCATGGTGTTCTACGAGCGCGCAAGCGGTTCGCGCATGCACGCGGCGTATGTTCGTCCGGGCGGCGTCCACCAGGACCTGCCGCAAGCCCTGCTCGATGACATCCACCAGTGGTGCGTGGAGTTCCCGCGCTGTGTTGACGACATTGAAGGCCTTCTGACCGACAACCGCATCTTCAAGCAGCGCAACGTCGATATTGGCGTCGTGAAAGCGGAAGACGCGATCGCCTGGGGCTTTTCGGGCGTGATGGTGAGAGGATCCGGCATGGCCTGGGATCTCCGCCGTGCGCAGCCCTATGAATGCTACTCCGATCTCGAGTTCGGCATCCCTGTTGGCAAGAATGGCGATTGCTACGACCGCTATCTCTGCCGTATCGACGAGATGCGCGAGTCGACGAAGATCATGAAGCAGTGCATCGAAAAAATGCCGAAAGGCCCCGTGCACGAAGAAAGCGGCAAGTTCGTCCCGCCAAAGCGGGGTGAGATGAAGCAGTCGATGGAAGCACTCATCCATCACTTCAAATTGTACACGGAAGGTTATCGTGTCCCTGCCGGTGAAGTGTATGCCGCCGTGGAAGCGCCGAAGGGCGAATTTGGCGTGTATCTGGTATCCGACGGATCGAACAAGCCCTATCGCTGCAAGATCAAGGCACCAGGTTTCCCGCATCTGCAGGCAATGGATTTCCTCTGCAAGGGCCACATGATCGCCGACGTGTCTGCCATTCTCGGTTCGCTCGACATCGTATTCGGGGAGATTGACCGGTGAGCACCCGTCGCCTCGCACCAGACCAGCCAACGACGTTTGCCTTTACGCCTGAAAACGAGGCGTGGGCACAAAAGCAGATTTCCAAATATCCGCCCGGCAAGCAGGCGTCGGCGGTAGTGCCGCTGCTGTGGCGCGCCCAGGAACAGAACGGCGGTCACGTGACCGAGCCCATGATGCGCGTGATTGGCGAGAAGCTGGGCATGTCGCCAATCCGCGTGCTCGAGATCGCCACGTTCTACACGATGTTCAACCTGAAGCCCGTGGGACAGCATTTGCTGCAGGTCTGCACGACCACGCCATGCTGGCTCCGCGGCTCCGATGAGGTTATGGCAGCGTGCAAGAAGCACATTCACCCGCATGCGGAGACCGTGTCAGCTGACGGAAAGCTGTCATGGATGGAGGTTGAATGCCTCGGCGCTTGCGTGAACGCACCCGTCATACAGGTCGGGGATGACTTCTATGAAGATCTGGATGGCGGACGAACGGAAGGCCTGATCAACGATCTGCGCAGCGGGAGGCCGACACGGCCGGGTTCGCAGATCGGTCGACAGACGTCTGCGCCCGAAGGTGGTCCGACGACATTGAAAGAGGTAAAGTCGTAATGCTTGCCGACGCGGATCGCATTTTCACGAATCTCTATGGCATCCATGACTGGCGTCTGGACGCAGCAAAGCGGCGCGGCGCCTGGGACAATACGAAGGGGCTGATCGAGAAGGGCCGCGACTGGATCATCGATGAGATGAAGAAGTCCGGCCTGCGCGGGCGCGGCGGGGCAGGGTTCCCGACCGGCCTGAAGTGGTCATTCATGCCCAAGCAAACGGATAGCCGTCCGTCATATCTCGTCGTGAACGCAGACGAATCCGAGCCCGGCACGTGCAAGGATCGCGACATCATGCGCCACGATCCGCACACGCTGCTCGAAGGATGCCTGGTTGCGTCTTTCGCCATGGGTGCACACGCCTGCTACATCTATGTACGTGGTGAGTTTCGCCATGAATACAAGCGCCTCGAAGCAGCAATTCAGGAGTGCTACGACGCGGGCCTGTTCGGAAAGAACGCGGCCGGCTCAGGCTGGGATTTCGACTGCTATGTGCACCACGGCGCTGGCGCCTACATCTGCGGCGAGGAAACGGCCCTCATCGAAAGCCTTGAAGGCAAGAAGGGCATGCCGCGCCTGAAGCCCCCGTTTCCGGCCAATGTCGGTCTCTATGGCTGCCCGACAACCGTGAACAACGTCGAGTCGATCGCGGTCGCACCGGCGATCCTCAGGCGGGGCGCCGCCTGGTTCTCCGCTCTCGGACGACCAAACAACACCGGCACGAAGGTGTTCTGCATCTCCGGCCACGTGAACAAGCCCTGCAATGTCGAAGAAGAAATGGGCATCCCGCTCAAGGAACTCATCGAGCGGCACGCCGGTGGTGTGCGCGGCGGATGGGACAATCTTCTTGCAGTCATCCCAGGCGGTTCGTCAGTTCCGCTCCTGCCGAAGGCGACCTGCGATACGATCCTCATGGACTTTGACAGCCTTCGGGACGTGAAGTCGGGCCTCGGCACGGCTGCAGTCATCGTGATGGACAAGTCCACGGACGTCGTGAAGGCCATCGCGCGGCTCTCCAGGTTCTACAAGCATGAGTCATGCGGCCAGTGCACGCCGTGCCGTGAAGGCACAGGCTGGATGTGGCGCGTGATGGAACGGCTCGTGACGGGGGATGCCGATCCCAAGGAAATCGATCTTCTCCTCGAAGTCACATACCAGGTTGAAGGCCACACGATTTGCGCCCTCGGCGATGCGGCGGCCTGGCCGATCCAGGGATTGCTGCGCCATTTCAGGCCGGAAGTTGAGCGTCGCATAAACGCGAAACGTGCCGGCAAGTCCGTCAATCCAATGGCGGCGGAGTAACGACATGACCAAGCTGATCGTTGATGGCAAGGAAATCGACGTCCCGGCGGACTACACGCTGTTGCAGGCGTGTGAGGCTGCGGGCGCCGAGATCCCGCGCTTCTGTTACCACGAGCGGCTCTCGATCGCCGGCAATTGCCGCATGTGCCTGGTTGAGCTCAAGGGCTCGCCCAAGCCCGTCGCGTCATGTGCATGGGGCGTACGCGACTGCCGCCCCGGCCCCAACGGCGAGCCGCCCGTCGTCAACACAAAGACGCCGCTGGTGAAGAAGGCGCGCGAAGGGGTGATGGAGTTCCTGCTCATCAACCATCCGCTGGATTGCCCGATCTGCGACCAGGGTGGTGAATGTGACCTGCAGGACCAGGCCATGGCCTATGGTCATGCACGCTTCAACCGCTACGAAGAAAACAAGCGCGCCGTTACCGACAAGAACATGGGGCCGCTCGTCAACACAATCATGACGCGCTGCATCCACTGCACGCGCTGTGTTCGCTTTGCCGCAGAAGTGGCCGGCGTCGACGACATCGGCGCGACGGGTCGTGGCGAAGACATGGAGATCACGACCTATCTTGAAAAGGCTGTGTCCTCTGAACTCTCGGGCAACGTGATCGACCTTTGTCCCGTGGGCGCCCTGACGTCAAAGCCCTACCAGTTCAATGCGCGGCCCTGGGAACTTTCGAAGACAGAATCGATCGACGTCATGGACGCCGTTGGTTCCGCCATACGCGTTGACACGCGCGGTCGTGAAGTCATGCGCATCCTCCCGCGCGTGAATGAGGAAATCAACGAAGAGTGGATTTCCGACAAGACGCGTTTCATCTGGGATGGTTTGCGTCGGCAGCGTCTCGACCGGCCATACCTGCGCAAGAACGGCAAGCTGCAACCGGCGACCTGGCAGGAAGTCTTCAGCGTGATTGCCGACCGGGCCAAGACTGTCCGCCCCGAGCGCATGGCCGCCATCGTCGGTGACCTCGTCAATACGGAATCCGTGAAGGCACTCAAGGACCTGATGCTCTCGCTGGGTGTCGCCAATCTCGATTGCCGGCAGGACGGTTCGGGCATCGGCCTCGGCCCTCGTCAAGGCTATCTGTTCAACACATCCATCGCCGGCATTGAAAGTGCGGATGCGCTGCTTCTCGTGGGAACCAATCCGCGCTGGGAAGCACCGATCGTCAATGCACGCATCCGCAAGACCTGGTTGCGCGGCGACCTCAAGATTGCGCGACTGGGTCCCAAGGTTGACCTCACGTACACAGTGGAAGAGCTCGGCAATGACGCGACGACCCTTGCCGACATCGCGTCAGGCAAGCACCCTTTCCACGAGATCCTGAAATCGGCCAAGCGTCCGATGCTGATCGTAGGCCAAGGCGCGCTTTCACGCGCTGACGGAGAAGCGATCCTGGCAGCCTGCGCGCAAATCGCCCGCAACACCGGCATGATCGGACCTTCAGGCGAAAGCGGATGGAACGGCTTCAACGTCCTGCATACCGCCGCCGGTCGTGTGGGCGCACTCGATGTCGGCTTCGTCCCGCACAAGGGTGGCAAGGCCACGCAAGGCATTCTGGATGCCGCGTCGAAGGGCGAGATCGATTTCATCTATTTGCTTGGGGCGGACGAAATCGACACGCGCAAGCTTGGCAACGCTTTCGTGGTCTATCAGGGTTCGCACGGCGACGCAGGCGCCCATCGGGCGGATGCGATCCTGCCTGGCGCAGCCTACACCGAGCAGCATGGAACCTACGTCAATACAGAGGGCCGCGTGCAGCTGGCCAAGCGCGCGGGTTTCCCGCCGGGTGACGCGCGAGAGGACTGGACGATCCTGCGCGCCCTGTCGGAAGTCATTGGAAAGAAGCTGCCTTATGACGACCTGAACACGTTGCGCCAGCACATGCTCAACGACGCGCCAGCCTGGACAGCGCTCGATCAGGTTCCCGTGTGTCCCGGCGCAGAGGCGCCCGTCTGGTCCGCCATTGGAACTGCAGGGACGATCAGCAAGGCACCCTTCGAGTATCCGGTGAAGGATTTCTACCTCACAAACCCAATCGCGCGCGCCAGCCAGGTCATGGCTGAGTGCAGCGCACAATTCGTGAAGCCGCGCTCAGCGGCCGCGGCGGAGTAGGGCGATGGACTTCCTGAACCTGCAGTCCTGGCAGACCTGGTGGCACGACTTCTACTGGTCGAACCACACGCTCCTCGACGTGGTGGGAATGGCAGCACTGATGCTGCTGTTCATTGTCGTGCTGCTGGTAATGATTGCCTTCATCCTTCTGTTCGACCGCAAGGTCTGGGCAGCTGTTCAGATGCGCCGGGGGCCCAACGTCGTGGGTCCCTACGGCCTGCTGCAGTCCTTCGCCGACCTGTTCAAGTTCGTGTTCAAGGAATTCGTGATGCCGGCCGGCGCCAACAAGGGCGTCTTTTTGCTGGCCCCCTTCATCACGACTACCCTGGCACTCGGGGCGTGGGCCGTTGTGCCGGTCGCCGACCGCTGGGTCTTTGCCGACATCAACGTGGGCGTCCTCTACATCTTCGCCATCTCGTCGCTGGGCGTTTATGGCGTCATCATGGGCGGATGGGCCTCGAACTCCAAGTACCCGTTCCTCGGCGCGTTGCGCTCCGCTGCGCAAATGGTGTCTTACGAGGTCTCCATCGGTTTCGTGATCATCACCGTGCTGCTGACCGCGGGCACACTCAACCTCTCGCAGATCGTCGCCGCGCAGGAAGGGGGGCTCCATCACTGGTACCTTTTCAGCCACCTGTTCCCGATGGCGATTGTTTTCTTCATTTCAGCGCTCGCCGAAACCAACCGGCCCCCGTTCGACCTGCCTGAAGCTGAATCCGAGCTTGTGGCGGGCTTCATGGTCGAATATTCGTCCACGCCTTACCTGCTGTTCATGCTCTCCGAATACGTCAGCATCATTTTGATGTGCGCGCTGATGACGATCTTCTTCCTGGGGGGCTGGCATCCACCGATCGACGTGGCGCCTTTCACCTGGGTGCCGGGCGTGCTGTGGTTCATCCTCAAGATCTGGTTCATTTTCTTCCTGTTCGCGATGGTGAAGGCTATCGTTCCGCGCTACCGCTACGATCAGCTCATGCGCATCGGCTGGAAGTTCTTTCTGCCGATTTCGCTGGTTTGGGTCGTGGTGACCGCAGGCTATCTCCTTGCCTTCGACAAGTTGCCCGGTTGACCCCATGACCCAGTTTCTCAAGACAATTTTCCTGGTCGACTTCCTTGCCGGCTTCTGGCTGGCGCTGAAGTACATGTTTCGACCCAAGACAACCCTGAACTACCCGTTCGAAAAGGGACCGCTGTCTCCTCGCTTCCGTGGCGAACATGCCCTTCGGCGCTACGCAAATGGCGAAGAGCGATGCATCGCCTGCAAGCTCTGCGAAGCCATCTGCCCGGCGCAGGCCATCACCATTGAGGCCGAGCCCCGAGACGACGGATCACGTCGCACGACGCGCTACGACATCGACATGGTGAAGTGCATCTATTGCGGCTTCTGCCAGGAAGCCTGTCCGGTGGACGCGATCGTGGAAGGCCCGAACTTCGAGTTCGCGACCGAAACGCGTGAGGAACTGCTTTACGACAAGGCCAAGCTTCTGGCCAACGGCGACCGCTGGGAACGCGAGATCGCCAGAAACCTGGAATTGGACGCCCCCTATCGCTAGGGGTGCCGTTCGACGAAACAAGGAACGACTGACGTGCTGGTGGCAACAATCGCATTCTATGTCTTTGCGACAGTGCTGATCGTATCAGCTCTGCTCGTCGTTGGTGCAAGGAACCCCGTGCACTCGGTCCTGTTCCTGATCCTGGCCTTCTTCAACGCTGCAGCCCTCTTTGTGCTTCTGGGCGCCGAGTTCCTGGCGATGGTTCTCGTTGTTGTCTATGTCGGCGCCGTTGCAGTGCTGTTTCTCTTTGTAGTGATGATGCTCGACATCGACTTCACAGAGCTTCGGCAGGGTTTCCTGCAATACGCGCCCCTCGGCATC
>JBILMZ010000145.1:0-8773 GCA_044375275.1 Micropepsaceae bacterium
ACAGACCACGACATGGTGTCCGAGGTGCTGGTGGGTTCAATGACGGAGAACTCCGTGTCAGCAACCCAATTAGCGCCGCCAAGCATGCGGACGTAGAAGTTGCCGGCTGCAGCCGGAAGTGTGGTCGCGGCAACCATCAGGGCGGTTGACGCCAGCAGGGCGATTTTCTTCGTCATTCAATGCTCCAAACCGTTTGATCGGGTTGCGGGCGCTTCCCGACCGTTCTTCAATCATTGTCTCAACCCATGGTTACGAAACGGTTAGTCCGAAGGGTCCAACTGTCGGCATTGAGGATCCCGGGGACGCAAGAAGGCCGCCGCGGCGCATGCCGGGCGGCCTTCTGTCAGTATTGATGAAACCTGAACTACAGGCCGCCTCAAAGTCCCATGAATGCGCTTTCAAGCAGCGGATTGGCAGTACCCTGTAACCTGTCGATCATCGCATTGCGCCGGACCTCGTCATTGTCCGGCGGGTCCATTGCCATCCAGTCGAGCAGGAGATCCCGGTCGCTGACGGCATCCTCGAGCGGCAGCCCATAGACGAAGTGCATGTAGACCAGCGACCGCGCGACATCGCCCTTCACTTCGTCCCGGGGTTCCACGACGGCTTGGGTGCCAATGCCGCGCCGGAACGAGGGGCAGAACTCGGGGAACCGTGGCTTGACGGTTTGGGGCAGCATCCCGAAGCGGATCCGCCCGCGGCTGGAGTTGACCTTCTGCAAGGCCGGCCACAGGTTCTGAAGATCCGCCATCGCACGCTGCACGCGCCCGACCTGGCACGTGCGGTTGGTGCAGCCAGGTTCCGTCTCCGCAATCGCATCGGCCGGAAAGACATGCTCCACCGAAAGCTTCTCGCCTGGCACGGCCGAAACACGGTCGGCATCAAAACTGATGCCGCAATAGAGTTCCGTTCCGCCATCGGGATAGAGCTTCTTCCAGAAGATCCGGCGTGCGTCGTCGTAGGTCGCATAGGTGCGCTGGCCATCCTGCGGCCAGGGAAGTTCGGCAATCTGATCCCATCCGGTGCGCTGGGCGGGCAGGGCGCCGGCGATGACAGGCCGCTTGGCGGCGGCAAATTCTCCGAACTCGGCGACATCCGGCGCGCAGGCCGAAAGCAAGGCGGCCGCGAGAAAAGCCGCCAGGGCGCTGCGTGCCCTCAGGAAAACAAGTGCCATGTCTCATCATCCCCTGTCGAATCACACGAACGCGCCATTGTGGCGCTTGAACGTTGTTCAAAAGCGAGGTCAAAATGGCGTCTGGGTCTTGTTCGCCAGTCCAAGGGGGCCAATCCGATGCTCGAGTTCTTTCTGAAACATCCCCGTTCCGTGGGCGAAACCTACGTCGAGCACATGGAGATGGCCGCAGGATTTGGCGTCGCGATGATTCTCGGTGGACTTGCCTGCCTGGTGCACGCCTTGATCCCCGCCTGGTTTGAAACGACAGGAAGCCGGATCATTTCGCACCTGCACACGCGCTTGGTGCTGAATCGCCGCCGCAAGGCGCCCGTTCCCGTGATCGACTACGCAATCTAGGCTGAAGGCACGATGCCCGCTGAAGCTTGACCTGGGTCAAGGCTCTGTTCAACGACCCGTGCTTGGGTACAAACTGAACCAGAGTTTTCCAAGCGGGGCCTCATGACCAACCTTGCAACGCCCGTCAGCAAGACTGCGCCCGCCAAGGTGCGTCTGCGTGCGCCGACCATGGATGATCCGTGGGCGTGGCTGACAGCGGGTTGGCGCGATCTCTGGAAAAATCCCGTTCTCAGCTTTGGCTACGGCGCGGCCTTCGTGATCATCGGCCTGCTGGCGACGTGGGGCCTCTGGCTGGCGGGGCTGGAGTCGATGGCCCCCGCGCTGGCGGCCGGCTTCACCCTTGTGGGACCGGTGTTCGCGATCGGCCTTTACGAGATGAGCCGCAAATACGAGGCCGGACAGCAAACCCATGTGAGGGACGTGCTGGCCGTGACGCTTCCTTCGCCAGCGCAGATGGCCTTTCTCGCCTACACGCTGATGTTCCTGTTTCTGGTCTGGATCAGGCTGGCTACGCTCAACTATGCGATGTTCACGTATGGTGACTATCGTCCGCTGTCGGAGTTTTTGTCCTTCGCCCTTGGCAGCACGCAGGGCCTGATGATGATCGTTGTCGGGTCTGCGATTGGCGCCGTCATCGCCCTTATCGCCTTCGCCCTCAGCGTGGTGTCAGTCCCGATCCTCATGCGCCATGACGTCGATGTACTGACCGCCATGTGGATCAGCATCAAGCTGGTCCGCGATCATCCGGGCCCGATGTTGCTGTGGGCCTGGCTGATTGGCGTACTGACGCTGATGGGGCTGGCAAGCATGTTCGTCGGTCTTGCGCTGGTGTTCCCGCTGGTCGGTCACGCCACCTGGCACGCCTACCGGTCACTCATCATCGTCGATTAGGATCCGCTGCGCGGCACCGTCCATGTCATCGTACTGGCCTGACCGCAGCGTCCAGACAAACAGCCACACGCCCAACGCGCCCAGCACGATGGCAGCCAAGGTGATCACGTAGAAGATGTCCATCGGTCAGGTACTCCGGCGCGCAAGGCGCAGCGCGTTCAGCATCACGATCAGCGAAGAACCCGACATCGCAACCGCTGCGATAAGGGGCGTTACCATGCCCAGCGCGGCCAATGGCACCGCGAGCACGTTATAGATCGCCGAGAACGCAAAGTTCTGGAACACCAGTGAGCGCGCGCGACGGGCAACATCAACGGCTTCGACGATGGGGCTGAGCGACTCTCCCTGCAGGATCATGTCCGCCGCGGACTGGCTGGCTTGTACCGCAGTCCCGGGCGAAATCGACACATGTGCAAGCGAGAGCGCGGCGGCATCATTGAGGCCGTCCCCAACCATGAGGACATGATGTCCCTGTTTCCGCAGGCGCTCGAGATGCTGCGTCTTCTGAGCCGGGTCGCTGCAGGCAGTCCATGTCTCGATGGAGAGTGTTGCGGCTGCTGCTGCGGCCGGCTTGTCGAGGTCGCCGGTGAGCATCTCAACCTTGAGGCCCATGGCCTTCAGGGCCTTGACGCTCGCAGCCGCATCGGCACGCACACTGTCACTGAAATGAAGGGCGACGGGCGCGTGTCCCGGTTCGCTGTACCAGAGTACGCTGCCATCGGCCTGTGCAGATGAACCGTCACCGGCAAAGGCTGCGCGGCCGAGGCGCAGCGTGCCTTCCGCGTTCCGGCATTCAAGCCCGTCTCCCGGAATTTCGCGGACATCCGCGAGCACTGTTCCGGGACCTGCTGCGCTGGCAAGCGCACGGGACAGCGGATGCTTGCTGGCACGTGCCATCTGCGCAGCACGTTCGAGAACATCGCGCGACACGTTCTCACCGTTCGTCAACACCGGGCGCCCGTGCGTCAGTGTCCCCGTCTTGTCGAACACGGCCACGTCCGCTTCCGCCAGCCGCTCCAAGGCATCGCCGGACTTGACCAGGATCCCGCTCTTGAAGAGCCGGCTCGTCGCGACGATCTGCACGGCGGGCACCGCAAGGCCCAGTGCGCAGGGACATGTGATGATCAGAAGCGTCACGGCATTTGTCAGGGCCGTCTCGACACCGAGGCCGGCCACCATGCCACCGAAAAAGACGAGCAGGGCCGCCCCGTGAACGGTCGGCACATAAAGCTGGGCCGCCCGGTCTGCAATCCGCACATAGCGGCCGCGGTTCTGCTGGCCAGCCTCGAACAGGCGCGCGAGATCGGCGACAAGTGAATCCTGGACGCGTTTCGTCGCCTTGAGCGTGAGCACACCGTTGAGATTGAGCGTACCGGACTGAAGCAAGTCCCCCGCCTTGACACGCACGGGCGCACTCTCGCCCGTAACAAGCGAGACGTCGGCTTCGCTCTCGCCGCATTCCACGACACTGTCGACCGGAACACGCTCGCCGGCGGTGATCAGCAAACGGTCTCCCGGCGCAATGTCGCCCGCAGCAACGACGTGGGAGACGCCATCGGCACCGATCCGCGTGGACGTCACCGTTTGCATGGCGGCAAGGTCAAGGGCCGCACCCCGCGCTGTCCGCCTCAGGAGATGATCGAGGTAGCGGCCAATCAAAAGGAGGAAGGGCAGGCTTACCGCCGCATCGAAATAGGCATGGTCGCCACCCTTGATCGCTTCATAGACACTAAGCGCAAGCGCCAGCAGGATTCCCAGTGTGATGGGAACGTCCATGTTGGCACTGCCCCGCGATAGACTTGCCGCAGCGGAGCGAAAGAAGGGGCGCCCGGCGTAGAGCGCGGTCGGGATGGCAATCACCCCCGAGACCCAGTGAAAGAGCGAGCGCGTCGCGTGTCCCATCTCGCCATCGAACCCTGCCCACACGCAGATCGACAGGAACATGACGTTGGATGAACCAAATGCTGCGACAGCAAGGCAGGTCAGCAGGAAGCGGCCCTCTTCGTCGTCCTGTTTGAGAATGGCGGAGGGATCGTAGGGAAAGGCTTCGAAGCCAAGTTCATTCACCCGCTCGACAATGCGCTCCGCAGACGTGGCGCCTTCGCGCCAGCGCACATTCAGTTTTGCGGAAGAGAGATTGACGCGGGCTTCCTCGACGCCCGGCAGTTGGCGAATGCCGTTCTCGATCTTCGACATGCAGCCTGCACAGCGCATGCCCCGCACGGCGAGTTCCAGCCTTGCCAGCCCCTTTGCATCCCGCCGGACGAAAGGGGCAGGGTCAACGTGCAGGGATTGCGAGAACGTCGCTGCCGTCATGGAAGCACGACGCGCCGCGTTGCCTGGAAGGCCACATTCTCGGTGCTGCGTGTCGCGGCCATGACATCCCACTGTCCACGCTTCAGGTCAGCCACGCGGGCTTCATATACGCCATCACCCACGGGCAGCAGCTTGAGGCTGCGGTCAAGATAGGCATTGGCCGGATGGCGGAGCCGGAGGTCTATGTCGAGCGCGCTCAGGGGCTGATTTTCGGCATTGACGAGCCGCAGCACGAAGATGGATTCCCCATTCTTCTCGCGCCGCGCGGCAATCGTCGCCTGCCAGCCAAGCGCGGCCTGGGCCTCCTTGCCGGCCAGTTTCTGATTGTACTCAAGCCCCTTCTGATACGGCTGTTTCACGTCTTCGCCGGCGAATGTGGAAAGCGCATAGGTGACGAATATGGTGTTCACCCCGATCGTGACGCCGAAGAATGCCAGTATCATGACAAGCACATGCCAGCCTTTGAGTTCACGCATCACTCACTCCTCCTCGGACAGGAACACGGTATCATTGCGACGGCTCTCCCGGGTGGAGCCATCGGTGAAGATGAAGCTGACGGGCATCGAAGAGCTCGTCACGGAGTCATCCGGCACCGTCACGAGAACGCGCAGCGTGCGAATACGGTCCGCCGGCACTTCGACCGGAACGGGCAGGGTGACGTTGTCCATGCCGATGACCTTGATGGCATGGCCCTTGGGGGCCTCCACCGTCATGCGTAGAACGCGTGTGGCTTGTGACCGGTTCATCACCTTGACCGTATACGCATTGCGGATGGAGCCGTCGGACAGGCGGACATAGGTCGGGTTGCGATCTCTGAGCACGTTCAGGTCGATTGTCGCACGCGTGGTCAACCCGTACAGCATGACACCGGCGACCGTCAGCAGGACCGCCGCATAAAGGATCACGCGGGGACGGATGAGCCGATGGCTCACGGGCGTGCCATCGAGCCTGCACTGGATGTTCTGGGGCGAGTCATACGCAATCAGGCCGGTGGGAAGGCCAACGCGCTTCATCACGGCATCACACGCATCGATGCACAGCGCACAGTTGATGCATTCGAGCTGGTCACCATCCCGGATGTCGATGCCCATCGGACAGGCCGCGACGCACTGGTTGCAGTCGATACAGTGCCCGCGTCCCTCCCAGGGTTGGCCCTTTTTGTGGGGGCCACGCTTCTCGCCGCGATCCGTCCGGTACGTGACCATCAGCGTGTCACGATCAATGAGCGCAGCCTGGATGCGCGGCCAGGGGCACATGTAGGTGCAGACCTGTTCACGCATGTGGCCAGCCAGCCAGTACGTCGTGAACGTCATGATCCCGAGGAACAGATAGGCCGTCGTATGCGCTGTACCCTGGAAGAGGTTTGCAGCCAGCGTGGGCGCATCATGAAAGTAGAAGATCCAGGCGCCGCCGGTGGCCGCAGCGATGAGGATCCACGCGGCATGCTTGGCGGCCCGCTTGCCGAACTTGTCGAGCGACCACGGAGACTTGTCCAGCCTGATACGCTCATTCCTGTCGCCTTCAATGACGCGCTCGACCAGGATGTACAGGTCTGTCCAGACAGTCTGCGGACAGGCATAGCCGCACCAGACCCGGCCAAACAGAGCCGTGACAAGAAACAGGAGCAACGATGCGAGGATCAGCAGTCCCGTGACGTAGTAGACCTCCTGTGGCCAGATCTCGATCCAGAAAAAGTAGAAGCGCTCCCGGAACAGGTCGACGAGCACCGCCTGGTCGGGCGAATTCGGTCCGCGCTCCCATCGTATCCACGGCAGTACGTAGTACACGCCCAGCATGACAGACATGCCAAGCCATTTCAGGGCGCGGAACTTGCCGTTCACCAGCTTGGGGAAGATCGGAACGCGCGCAACATAGTCCTTGCGCGTTGCCGCACTGTTTGTGGCCTTGGCATCGACACGCTGCACGCCTTCTGCCGCTTGCGTCTCGTGAGCAACAGCATTGATCGTGGCCTGCAGGGGAGTGTCCATGATGTTGTTCAGTCTACGGTGTTACTCACCGCCTCCAAGCGAATGAACGTAGACGGCCAGGGCGTCGATTGTCATCGGATCGAGACGCGAGCCCCAGGTCGGCATGACACCGGCCTTCGCATTGACGATCTGCGCCTGGATTTCGGCCTTCGTCCCGCCATACAGCCATTCCTTGTCGGTGAGGTTCGGGGCACCGAACTCACGCTTGCCCTTTCCATCATCACCGTGACACGACGCACAATTGTCGGTCCACAGCTGCGTGGCACGCTGCACCGCCGTCTGGTTGGCCCTTTGCCCCGACATGTGCAGGACATATTCCGTGAGGTCACTGATCTCGGTAGCCTTCAGGATTTCGTCCTTGCCGAACGCCGGCATTTGCGACTGGCGCGTATCGGGATGAGTGGATCGGATGCCAACGGTAAGGGTGAGCTTGATGTCATCAAGCGTGCCGCCCCACAGCCACACGTCGTCATTGAGGTTGGGGTAGCCTTTGACACCCTGTCCGCCCGAACCATGGCAGGTCGCGCAGTTGTCGCCAAAGGCGGACTTTCCGGCTTCGCGTGCGAACTGGAAGAGGTTCGGATCGGCTTCGATCTGCTGGAGGGATGAACCGGACAGCTGTTGTCCAAGCTTGTTGCGTTCGGCCTTGAGTTCCTTCATCGCCACGGCCACGTCGGCACGCTGCGAATGGTTGAGGGACCCCGGAAGGTAGCCGGTCAGGGTCGGCCATGAGGGGTAAAGGATCCAGTAGCCCACGGCCCAGATGATCGTGGCATAAAACACCCACAGCCACCAGCGTGGCAGCGGCGTATTGAGTTCGCGGATGCCGTCCCACTCGTGTCCCGTGGTCTCGGTGCCCGAAACTTGATCCACTTCCTTGTGCTTTGACATCACACTTCGTCCTTATCCAGCGGCATCTGCGCCGCCCTGTCGAATTTCTTCTGGTTGCGCGGCCACAAGGCGTAGCCGCACACGACGAGGAACAGGACCGTCAGGTAGACAAGCCCCCAGCTTCTGGAAAACGTGGCGATTTCGTCATAGGTCATGTCGGTTACCTCAGGTTCTCTGGTGCGTCGGCCTTGTATTCCTTGAAGTCGACAAGCGTTCCCAGCATCTGCATGTAAGCGATCAGCGCGTCCATTTCCGTGATGCGGGACGGATCGCCATCGAAGTCGCGCGCCACCGCATTTGGGTAGCGCTTCTGGAATGCATCCACGCCTTCCGCATTCGGGTCAGCCTGGGCAATCAGGTCCGCCCTGGCATTGCCGATCATGTCGTCCGTATACGGAACACCGACAATGCGATTGGCCTTCAGCGTCCCTTCGACTTCCGAATAGTTCAACTCGGTCTTCTCGAGGAACACGTAGGGCGGCATGACGGACTCCGGCACGACCGAGCGGGGATCGGCAAGGTGGGCGCGATGCCACTCGTCCGAATACTTGCCTCCCACACGGGCGAGATCGGGTCCCGTGCGCTTCGAGCCCCACTGGAACGGATGGTCGTACATGCTTTCAGCCGCGAGGCTGTAGTGGCCATAGCGTTCGACTTCGTCCCGCAGGGGGCGAACCATCTGGCTGTGGCAGAGGTAGCAGCCTTCACGCACGTAGATGGTACGCCCTGCAAGTTCGAGCGGTGTGTAGGGGCGCATGCCCTTCACCTTCTCGATCGTGCTTTCCAGGTAGAACAGCGGCGCGATTTCAACGATGCCGCCGATGGAGACAACCAGAAGGATGCAGACCGTCAGCAACAGCGAGTGACGTTCAAGAGTGCCGTGATTGAGCATTGTATATCTCCTTACACCGGTGCCAGTGTGGCGTTGGCAGGCAGCGGCTCGGACGTCCTGACGTCACCTTTGGCGGTGCGGTAAAGGTTGTAGACCATGACCAGGGCGCCAAGCAGGTACAGCAGTCCACCCAACGCGCGGATGATGTAGTAGGGGTGCATGGCTTCGACGGTTTCGACGAATGAGTATTCGAGGAAGCCGAACTCGTTATAGGCACGCCACATCAGGCCCTGCATGATGCCCGACACCCACATCGCCGTGATG
>JBILMZ010000017.1:0-26949 GCA_044375275.1 Micropepsaceae bacterium
GACTGTCGGCGTCGTCGCCACCCAGCCGATGGGGCTCGCGGGCGTGCTCGACAGTGATGCCAGCCGCAAGGCCGCGCGCTTCGTGCGCTTCTGCGACTGTTTCAACATTCCGCTGGTCACCTTCGTTGACGTCCCGGGCTTCCTGCCGGGTACGGCGCAGGAGTACGGCGGCTTGATCAAGCACGGTGCCAAGCTGCTCTTTGCGTTCACCGAAGCGACCGTGCCGAAGATCACCTGCATCACGCGCAAGGCGTTCGGTGGCGCCTATGACGTCATGGCCTCCAAGCACATGCGCGCGGACATCAACTACGCCTGGCCCACGGCGCAGATCGCCGTGATGGGAGCCAAGGGCGCCGTTGAAATCATCTTCCGCGCCGACATCAACGACCCCGCGAAAATTGCCGAGCGCACGAAGGAATATGAAGAGCGCTTCCTCAATCCTTTCGTGGCGGCACAGCGCGGCTATCTCGATGAAGTCATCATGCCCCACGGCACGCGCCGCCGCATCGCCCGCGGCCTGCGCTCGCTGCGCAACAAGCGCGTCGAGATGCCGTGGAAGAAGCACGACAATATTCCTCTTTGATGGACGGATCAGACCAATGAACCGCTACACGACATCATCCGCAGCCATCGCTTTCGCACTGGCCTGCGCGACTGCATGCGTGCCCATGGATGGCAAGCTGTCCACCGGGATTGAGGGGGCATCCGACTTTCCGGGACACCCCGTCACGAAGGGGGCAATCACCCAGGAAGATTTCGCGGAGCGCGTGGAGGCTCTGGCTGACGATCGATTTGCTGGACGAGGCCCAGGCACGGAACGCGGTGAAGCGGCGGCTGACTGGATCGCCGAGGAAATGAAGCGCATTGGCCTCCAGCCCGGCAACAAGGGAAGCTACTTCCAGAACGTTCCCGCGGCCTCGATCACGCTCGACCCGGCTCGCTCCTCTTTCGAGATTTCCGGAAAGGATGGAAACACATCACTCAAGTTTGCCGACGAGGTTGCGTTCTGGACGCCGCGCTTCGACAAGGCAGAGCAGGTTGTCCGCGACTCTGACCTTGTGTTCGTAGGCTATGGCGTGAATGCGCCCGAGCATAAGTGGAACGACTTTCAGGGCGTCGACGTAAAGGGCAAGACCATCGTCCTGCTGATCAACGACCCGGGCTTCATCACGGGTGACGAGAGCCTCTTCAAGGGCCGGGCCATGACCTACTATGGCCGCTGGACCTACAAGTTCGAGGAAGCCGCACGTCGTGGCGCAGCCGCCGTCATCATTGTCCACGAAACCGAACCCGCGGCCTATGGGTGGCAGGTCGTGAGGAACTCGAACACGGGCGCGAAATACTACCTCGACAAGACGAACGGCAACGCCGACCTCGCAGCGGTGCATTCCTGGGTCACGACAGATGTTGCCAGGTCGCTATTTGCGCGCGCGGGTTTGAACTATGACAAGCTTAGGCTCGCGGCAAACAAGCGTGGCTTCCGCGCCGTGCCCATGAAGGGTCTCAAGCTGAACGCCCGGACGCAGTCTTCGGTATCGAAGCTGCAGACGCGCAATGTGCTCGGCGTCCTCAAGGGTGCCGTGAAGCCCGCCGAGCATGTTCTCTACATGGCGCACTGGGACCACCTCGGTGTGAAGGAGGGCGTGCCGGGAGCGGACAAGATTCACAACGGCGCCCTCGACAACGCCACCGGAACGGCGGCGATCCTCGAGATGGCGGAAGCCTTCGCGACCGCCCCGAAGCCGCCCGCGCGCTCCGTGCTGTTTGCAGCGGTGACGCTGGAAGAGCAGGGGCTGCTGGGGTCGGAGTTCTTTGCCAAGCACCCCGTCGTACCGCTTCGGCGCATCGTCGCCGGTCTCAACTTTGACGGCGTGGGTCCATCGGGTCCGTCCCGGGACATGACGGTGGTCGGGTCGGGCGCGTCTGAACTTGAAGACATGCTGGCGTCCATCCTGAAGACGAAGGGAATGACGGTCACCCCGGATCCCGAACCCGAGAAGGGATCGTTCTATCGATCGGACCACATAAGTCTGGCAAAGGTTGGCGTGCCGATGCTCTACGCAGGCGCGGGAACCGATCTGGTTGAAGGCGGCCGCGAAGCAGGTTTGGCCCAGCGCCAGGACTATACGCGAAACCGGTATCACCAGCCTTCGGACGAGTTCAGCGCCAGCTGGGACTTGCGGGCGGCAGTGCAGACGATGGAGACCATGCACGAGCTTGGCAACCGGATCGCAAATTCGAGTGCCTGGCCCAAATGGTACAAGACGAGCGAGTTCCGCCGCGTCCGTGACCGAAGCCTGAAATCCCGGTGAGCACGACAATGTTCAAGAAGATACTGATCGCCAATCGCGGCGAAATCGCCTGCCGCGTCATCAAGACAGCGCGCCGGATGGGCATCAAGACCGTCGCGGTCTATTCCGAGGCGGACGCTGCGGCGCTGCACGTGAACATGGCGGACGAGCGCGTGTTTATCGGGCCGCCAGCATCGGCGCAGTCGTACCTTGTCATCGAAAAGATCGTCGAGGCGTGCAAGCGTACGGGCGCCGAAGCGGTACATCCGGGCTACGGATTCCTGTCCGAGCGTGAAGCCTTTGCGGATGCACTGGCCGCCAACAAGATCGCGTTCATCGGGCCCAACAAGCTCGCCATCGCGGCGATGGGCGACAAGATCGAGTCGAAGAAGCTTGCCTCCAAGGCCAAGGTCTCGACCGTGCCGGGCTATATCGGCGAGATCCACGATCTGAAAGAGGCCGCACGCATCGCTGGCGAGATCGGCTATCCGGTCATGGTCAAGGCGTCGGCTGGCGGTGGTGGCAAGGGGCTGCGCATCGTGAATGCCGAAGCCGAACTGGCCCAGGCCATCCAGAGCTCGCAGCATGAAGCCAAGGCTTCATTCGGTGACGATCGAATCTTCATCGAGAAGTACGTGACGGAACCGCGTCACATCGAAATCCAGGTACTGGGTGACAAGCACGGCAACATCATCCACCTGGGTGAGCGCGAGTGTTCGATCCAGCGTCGCCACCAGAAGGTGATCGAGGAAGCCCCGTCGCCATTTCTTGACGAGAAGACGCGCGCGGCCATGGGCGCGCAGGCCGTCGCCCTCGCCAGGGCCGTGAACTACGAGAGCGCGGGCACCGTCGAGTTCATCGTCGACAAGGACCGCAATTTCTACTTCCTCGAGATGAACACCCGCCTTCAGGTGGAGCATCCGGTCACTGAGCTGATCACGGGATACGACCTCGTCGAGCAGATGATCCGCGTTGCCGCCGGCGAGAAGCTCTCCATTCGTCAGGAAGACGTGAAGCTGAAGGGCTGGGCCATCGAAAGCCGCATCTACGCCGAAGATCCCTATCGCAACTTCCTTCCGTCAACGGGCCGCCTTGTCCGTTACCGCCCGCCAGCCGAAACCACGGCGAACGGCAAGACAGTGCGCAACGACACGGGTGTCTTCGAAGGCGGCGAAATCTCGATCTACTACGATCCCATGATCGCCAAGCTCTGCACGCACGCTGCGACGCGCGAGCAGTCAATAGACCTCATGGCCGATGCGCTCGATCACTTCCACATCGACGGAATCCGTCACAACATCGCTTTCCTGCAGGCCGTGATGATGCATCCGCGGTTCCGCTCGGGACGCCTGTCGACCAACTTCATCGCCGAAGAGTTCAAGGGCGGCTTCGAAGGTGCAGAGCTCACGCCTGACCTGAAGGACCGGATGGCGTCCGTCGCGGTCTTCATGCAGTTGCGCGAGGAAGAGCGTCGCAGGAAGATCAGCGGCCAGCTGAACGGCAACATCGCCGTACCGAAGGAGTGGACGGTCAGCATCAACAATGTCGATACGCTTCCGGTCCGCACCATGACCGAAGGCAAGGACGTGGTGGCCGTGCGGCTGGGTGACGGAAAGTCCACCCGGATGGTGGAAGTCGAGAGTTCGTGGAAGCCCGGTGAGCCTGTGTTCGTGGGCGAAGTGGCGGGGCAACCGGTTGCCATGCAGGTCACGCGCAAGTCGGACGTCTATTGCCTGATGCATCGCGGCGCGACAGCCAATATCAGCGTGCGCAGGCCGCGCATCGCATCGCTTGCCGGCTACATGCTGGAAAAGCCCGCAGCCGATACCTCGAAGCAGTTGCTGTGCCCGATGCCGGGCCTGGTGATTTCGATCAACGCGCATGTCGGACAGGAGGTCAAGGCGGGCGAAACGCTGGCGATCGTCGAAGCCATGAAAATGGAGAACGTCCTGCGGGCCGAGCGTGACGGCGTGGTCAAGCGCGTGGCTGCAAAGCCGGGCGACAGCCTGCCGGTGGATGCCATCATCCTGGAGTTCGAATAGGCGCCTTCAGGATTGTGGCAACCGGCGCGGCTGCGGGAGCGGCAACGCTTCCTGGAGTCTGCGTCTGACATTATGGCTGAGCGTTGGAACCATGAGCGAAATTACCACATTCAAGTTGCGTATAAAGGGCCAGGTCCAGGGCGTTGGATACCGCGACTGGGCGATCGAGCAGGCGAAGGCCAGGGGGCTGAACGGCTGGATTCGAAACCGTAGCGACGGCACCGTGGAATTGCTGATTTCCGGCCCCGACAAGGCCGTGCAGGACATGCTGGGCGCGTGCACGATGGGACCCGAGGCGGCATCGGTATCCAACATCGACATTCTCAATGAGAAAACGGCGCCGGACGCAGGATTTACGCGGCGTCCGTCACTCTGATCAGGCGTGACACAAGCCGCCACGGCACGCTAACGTGGCGCCAAAGAGCAACAGGCTTGAGGAACGTCCACCATGAAAGCTGCCGTCCTGCGGGAAGTCAAAAAGCCGCTCGTGATCGAGGACGTCCAGATCAACAAGCCTGGCCCGCACGAAGTGCTGATCCGCACCTCCGCTGCCGGCATCTGCCATTCTGATCTGCATTTCGTCGACGGCCTCTATCCCTATCCATTGCCCGCCGTGCTGGGTCACGAGTCTGCCGGTGTCGTCGAGCAGGTGGGGTCCGAAGTGCGGACCGTGCAACCGGGCGACCACGTCATCACCTGCCTGTCGGCGTTCTGCGGCCACTGCGAACACTGCCTGACCGGTTTCATGTCCCGCTGCGTCAGCCCCGACACGAAGCGCCAGAAGGGTGACGCACCGCGTATCACCGCGACGGCCGGCGGCATGAACCAGTTCCTGAACCTGTCGTCCTTCGCCGAGCAGATGCTCATCCACGAGCACGCCTGCGTGAAGATCCGCAGGGACATGCCCCTCGACCGTGCCGCCCTCATTGGCTGCTCCGTCATGACGGGCGTGGGCGCCGTAATTCACACGAGCAAGGTGCGCCCCGGCGAGACCGTCGCCGTGATCGGCTGCGGTGGCGTGGGCCTGGCCTGCATCAATGGCGCGGCGATTGCCGGCGCCGGCCGCATCATCGCGATCGACATGCAGGGGTCCAAGCTGAACCTCGCAAAGGAGTTCGGCGCGACGGACGTCGTGAACCCGAAGGACGGCGACCCGGTGAAGCAGGTCATGGACCTCACGAATGGCGGCGTGCATCACTCATTCGAGGCCATCGGCCTCAAGCAGACAGCGGAGCAGTCCTTCCGGATGCTGACACGCGGCGGCACGGCCAACATCATCGGCATGATCCCGGTCGGCGTGAACATCGAACTTCACGGCGCGGACTTCCTTGGAGAAAAGAAGATCCAGGGATCGCTGATGGGGTCCAACCGCTTTCCGGTCGACATGCCGCGGCTCGTTGATTTCTACATGTCGGGCAAGCTCAAGCTTGACCAGATGATCTCGCGCCGCATCAGGCTCGAGCAGGTGAATGAAGGGATTGAGGAACTGAAGCGCGGAGAGCTTGCGCGCTCCGTCATCATGTTCAACTGACGATACCAGATGCAAAAGTCGGGAAGGATTGCCGTGACCAATCGCGTTCAAGCTGCGTTGATGCTGATCTGCATCGTGTTTTCGGCGTCCCTCCTGTCATGTGTCAGCGCACCGGCTGGCTCGGGCACGGTATCGGCCCCTGTACTTCAGGCAGACTATGCCTACTGGCCGCACGAAGTCAGCGACATCAAGCCGGACCCCGGCATTCGATACGGCGAACTTCCGAACGGCATGCGTTATTCCATCATGCGCAATGTCCAGCCGGCCGGAGCAGTCTCGCTCCGGTTCCGCATTGCGGCAGGCGCCCTGCAGGAAACGGAACAGCAGCGCGGCCTTGCACATTTCCTGGAGCACATGGCCTTCAACGGCTCGAAGAACGTACCCGAAGGCGAGTACGTGAAGCTCCTCCAGCGCAAGGGCCTGGCCTTTGGCGCCCACACCAACGCCTCAACGTCCACGACGGATACGACCTATCTTCTCGAACTGCCGAAGAACGACGCGGACCTCATCGATACGTCGCTGATGCTGTTCAGGGAGATCGCAGGCAACCTCCTGCTCGACCAGAAAGCCATTGATCGCGAGAAGGGTGTTGTCCTGGCCGAACAGCGCACGCGCAACACGCCCGAATTCCGTGCCTTCGAAGCGCGATGGAAGCTCTGGTATCAGGGCCAGCGCCAGGCCGAGCGCCTGCCGATTGGTCTGAAGGAAACCATCCAGTCGGCCACACGCGAGCAGATCGCGGAGTATTACTACCGCAACTACCGTCCTGAACGGGCCATGCTCGTGGTGACCGGAGACATGGATCCCGCTGCCATGGAGGCGCTGATCCGCAAGAAGTTCTCGGACTGGAAAGGCGAGGGCACAGACCAGCCCGACCCCGATCTGGGAACCCCTGTTGAGCGGCCCCTGACACCCCACGTCATCGTCGAGAAGAACCTGCCTGAAGACACAAGTGTGAACTGGTTCCGCCCTGGCAGCCGGGACATCGACACGCTGGAGCAGCGCATCCGGGACTCACGCTGGTGGATGGCAAACACGATCATCAACCGAAGGCTCGAACGCGTGGCGCGGGGAAGCAATCCGCCCTTCATTTCTGCGGCGGTGGGCTACTACGAGGAGCGTGGGGTTTCGAACTCCTACTCGCTGTCGATTTCGTCGAAGCCCGGGACATGGCAGACGGCCATCCCGGCGGCGGAGCAGGAAGTACGACGGGCGCTTGAGCACGGCTTCAGCGCGGCTGAAATCCAGCGGGAACTGAAGGAGTGGCGATCATCGCTCGAGGATGCCGCAGGCTCGGCTTCGACCCGCCAGACGGGTGGCTTGGCGAACGCGATCGTGTCGGACTTTGAAAGCCGCAGCGTGACAACGCATCCGACGGAAGACCTTGCCATCTTCGAGAGATACGCGCCCACGCTCACGCCGGAAACAGTCCTCGCCGGACTGCGTGACATCACGGGCGGGCGCGGACCGGTCATCGTGCTGTCGACGTCTGAACCTGTTGCAGGCGGCGCGTCGGCTCTCGCCAACGCATTCACCGCCAGCACTGCCGTGAAAGTGGCATCGCCCGCCGAAAGGACAGTCAAGGACTTCCCCTATGCCGACTTTGGCCCGGCCGGCAAGGTGGCCGAACGCAAGGTCGTCGACGACCTGGGCATATCGCTGATCCGCTTTGCGAACGGCGTAAGGCTGAACGTCAAGAAAACGGACTTCGACAAGGACACGATCTCCGTGAACGTCCGCTTCGGCGGCGGATTCCTGTCTCTCCCCAGGAACCGGACAGGCATGTATTGGCTGCTGCCGTTCTCCTTCACCGAGGGCGGCCTGAAAAAGCTGACGACGGACGAGATGGAAGAAGCCCTCGCCGGCAAGATCGTCTCGATGGGGGCATCGCTCGATGATGACGCGTTCGAGTTCTCTGCGCGGACGAACCAGCGTGACCTGCTGCTGCAGATGCAGCTCTTTGCAGCCTTCTCGAAGGATCCGGCATACCGATCGCTGGGTCTTGAGCGGCAGTTGACCTCGGCCGAAGCCGACATCCGTCAGTTCGCGTCGAGCCCCGGACGTGTCCTGTCGCGCGAACTCTCTGGCCTCCTGCGCTCCGGCGACCCGCGCTGGACGTTTCCGACCCTCAAGCAGCTCCAGTCGATCGGAATGAAGGACGTCGAGGCGGTGATGGCCCCCGCCCTGAACAGCTCACCGCTTGAGATCGGAATTGTGGGTGACATTTCGGAGGAGGAGGCCATCCGGGTCGTCGCCGCGACCTTCGGCGCCTTCGAGCCGCGTCCCGAGCGTTTCGCTGAACCTGCAGGCGCCAGGGACATCCGCTTCCCCAAGGGCGGCGGTCGCTATCAGTTCACCCACGAAGGCGGGGTAGACCAGGCCGTGGCCTATGCCGCGTGGCGCGGGCCCGACTTCTACTCGGACATGCGCCGCGCGCGCACGCTGTCTTTGCTGCGCGAAGTGATCAAGGTGCGCCTCACCGAGGAGTTCCGTGAAGCTCAGGGCGCAACCTACTCGCCCTCCGCAGGGTCCGGCTTCTCAAGCACGTTCCCCGACTTTGGGTTCATCAGCGCCTCGTCCGAGACCCGCCCCGAACTCGTGGCCAACTTCTATCGGACGGTGGACGAGGTGGTGAATGAGATCAGTTCGGGCAAGCTCACCGACGACGTCGTCGAGCGGGCAAGGACTCCGCTGGTCAAGTCGCTCGAAAAGGGCCGCCTGGGCAACGGGTTCTGGGCGGGCGCCGTGGTGGACCTGCAAAGCGAGCCTCGCGGGTTGGAAGCCATCAGGACCCAGATTCCCGACGTCCGGAGTATCACCCGGCAGGAGCTCATCGAGGCCGCCAGGGTCTGGCTGAAGCCTGGCGAGCGGATAGAAATCCGGATCCTGCCGACGGCCCGGAAGGCCGGCGGCCCGGCTGCGGCCGTCGCAACCTCAGGTAAATGAAATTTGAACATGCAACTATCAGGGGAAAAGTCCCTGGCCAACCTCCATCCCGGTCCCGGTTCAGCGAAACCAGTTACCCCTCATGGGCAGCGTGCCTTCGCCCCCCCGGGACACAGGCAACGCTTTACGGCTGACGCCAGCCGGGCAATAGTCCGCCCGAAAATGAGTCAAGGATTCCAATGTTCAGCTTCATGAACTGGCTTTTGACCTGGTGGAACGGCAACACGCTCGGAACGTGGATCTACACGAAGCGCAATGGCCGCCTCGTGGGTGAGGACGTGCTCGGCAACGCCTACTACCAGACAGCGGACGGCAAGCGGCGCTGGGTGCTCTACAAGAACATCGCGGAGGCGTCTCTCGTGCCGGCCGAATGGCACGGGTGGCTGCATCACACCGTTCCCAACCCGCCGACGGTAGAGCCGCCCAAGGTGAAGCCTTGGGAGTTGGAGCACCGGCCCAATCCGACGGGCACACCGCTTGCGTACAAACCAGCGGGAAGCCTGCTCGCAGGCGCCGCCCGCCCACATGCCACCGGCGACTACGAAGCCTGGCAGCCAAAGTAAGAGGCAATTTTCATGCAGAACGGATTCGTCGAAACACTGATCGGGGCCGCCGTCGTCATCCTGGCGGGGCTGTTTTTCTATTACGGCTGGAGCACGACGGAAGCCGGCTCCGTGCAGGGCTACCAGCTCGTCGCCAAATTCGAGCGGGTCGACGGCATCAATGTGGGAACCGATGTTCGCCTGTCGGGGATCAAGATCGGCACGGTGACCTCTCAGGAACTCGACTCAAAGTCCTACCGCGCCGTGCTGAAGATGAGCATTCGCGACGACGTGCCGATCCCCGACGACTCGTCGGTGAAGGTCGCAAGCGAAGGGCTTCTTGGAGGTTCATTTCTGGCCGTGATGCCGGGCGCGAGCGAAACCAACATGAAGCCCGGTGCAGAGTTTGAAATCACGCAGGGATCGGTGGACCTCATCACGCTGTTCGTGAAGTCGATGTCCGGCGGCGAGTCCAGGCCTGAACCTGCAGCGCCGGCAGCCGGCGCAGCGCCTGCAGCCGAACCTGCGACGCCCTGACAACAAGAGATAGAGTGGTGGTCATGCGTAGGAACTTCCTGCTGGCAGGCTTGTTGGGCACCGTAGCCCTCGCGTGGTTCGTCGGGCCGCTGTCGGCCCAGCCTGACGTTCAACCGCCCGTCGAGATACCTCTCCCGCAACCGGAACCCGTACCCACTGAACCCGAAACGTCGGCAGAGCCCGTACCTCCATCTGAGTTTCCGGTTCAGCCGCCGGTCGAAGTACCCGTGACGCCACCGCCGCCGCCCGAAGTCGTTCCGACACCTTCGACAGGCGCCGCTCCGCAAGCCTTGGGCGTCATGCTGGGCGGGATCGACAAGGTTGCTGCCCGCACCGCCAAGTTCGAGGCGAACCTCAAGCAGAAGGTCTTCTACAATACGCTGATCATCACAGCCTATGCCTGCAAGACCCGCCCGCCCGAGGAGCCGCCGGAGTCAGCCGCATTCCTGGAAATCCAGGAGCGCAAGCCCGACGGCACGACGCAGAAGCTGTTCTCGGGATGGATGTTCGCATCGAGCCCGGCGCTGAACGCGCTGGAGCATCCGGTCTATGACGTCTGGGTCGTCGGCTGCAAGACCGCGCCGACCGCCAATACATCGCCGGTTCCGCCCAACTCGTAGAAATTGCCTTCGCCCGTAATCGCCTCGCGCAGCAGCTTTTTGTAGGCCGCGCGGGGAATTTCACGCGCGCCAAACTGGGTCAGGTGCTGCGTGATGAACTGCGTGTCGAGCAGCGTGTAGCCTCCGGCGCGCAGCCTGAAGACGAGGTTCACCAGCGCCATCTTGCTCACATCCGTGCGGCGACTGAACATGCTCTCGCCGAAAAACGCGCGGCCCGTGGAGACGCCATAAAGCCCCCCGACAAGTTCCTCACCAGCCCACACTTCGACACTGTGCGCGTGACCGTTCTGGAAGAGGTGGATGTAGGAATCTTCAATCACCGGATTGATCCAGGTGTTGGAGCGCGTGCGCGTCTCTTCGGCACACAATGCAATCACGCGCTCAAAGGCGCGATCAACACCAACCGTATAGATGCTGGATCGCATGGTCCGCGCGAGCCGTCGCGGCAGGTGAAAATCGTCGAGCGGAATGATCCCGCGCAATTGGGGATCGAGCCAGAAGACCTCGTCATCATCACGGCTCTCGGACATCGGAAAATGGCCGCGACGATACGCGGCCAGAAGGATCTCCGGAGGGATGATCAGTGAGCCGTCACGACTCACGGGCGTTCAGGCCTGCTCTTGCTGGCGCTTCAGGTATTTTTCCAGCCAGTGGATCGAGTAGTCACCGTCGATGATGTCCTTCTCGTTCACGAGGGCCTGGAACAGCGGGATAGTGGTTTCAATGCCGTCGATGACGAACTCGGACAGGCTGCGCCGCAGACGCATCAGGCACTCGGTCCGGTTCTTCCCGTGCACGATCAGCTTGCCGATGAGGCTGTCGTAGTGCGGCGGGATCCGATAGCCCGAATAGGCTGCTGAATCCACGCGAACGCCGAGCCCGCCCGGGACATGGAAGTCCTTGATCAGTCCGGGCGAAGGACGGAACGTCCGGGCGTTTTCCGCGTTGATGCGGCACTCGATGGCATGGCCCGAGAACGTAATGTCGCTCTGGCTGAAATTGATGAGACCGCCATGCGCAACGCGCAGCTGCTCACGCACCAGGTCCAGCCCCGTGATCATCTCGGTCACCGGATGCTCGACCTGCAGGCGGGTGTTCATCTCAATGAAGAAGAACTCGCCATTTTCGTAAAGAAACTCGACCGTTCCCACACCCAGATAGCCGAGTTCCGAAAGTGCATCCGTGACCACCTTGCCGATCTTCTCGCGTGCTTCCGCATTGAGCGCAGGTGACCCGGCTTCTTCCCAGACCTTCTGGTGTCGGCGCTGCAGCGAGCAGTCGCGCTCACCGAGATGCACGACCTTTCCGTTCTGGTCTGCGAGGACCTGGATTTCGATATGGCGCGGCAGCTCCAGATATCGTTCGAGATAGACGGAGTCGTCACCGAAAGCGGCCTTGGCTTCCGAACGGGCCGTCGAGAGCGCGATGCTGAGCTCGGACTCGTTTCGCGCGACCTTCATGCCGCGCCCCCCACCACCAGCGGCAGCTTTCACGATCAGCGGATAGCCGATCTGTGCGGCAACGCGCTTGGCTTCGTCATCGGACGTGATACCGCCATCCGAGCCGGGAACAACCGGAATGCCGAGGCGCTTGACGGCCTTCTTGGCTTCGATCTTGTCGCCCATGAGGCGGATATGTGAAGGCTTCGGTCCGATGAAGGTGATGCCGTGCTCTTCGATGATCTCGGCAAATTTGGCGTTCTCGGAAAGAAAGCCATAACCGGGATGGACCGCCTGCGCGCCCGTGATCTCGCAGGCGGTGACGATTGCCGGAATGTTGAGATAGCTGTCACGCGCGAGGGGAGGGCCCACGCAGACGCTTTCGTCCGCCATGCGCACATGCATGGCGTTGGCGTCTGCCGTGGAATGGATCGCGACCGTCTTGATGCCCATCTCATGGCACGCGCGGTTGATCCGCATTGCGATCTCACCACGATTGGCGATCAGGACCTTGTCAAACATGGTTCTGTATGTCCGGTGAACTATTCGACGATCAGCATGGGTTCGCCGTATTCAACCGGCTGACCGTCGCTGATGATGATCTGCGTGACGCGACCAGCCCGCGGAGCCGGGATCTGGTTCATCGTCTTCATGGCTTCGATGATCAGAAGTGTCTGGCCTTCCGTAACCGTATCGCCCACCTTCACGAAAGGTGCTGCACCCGGGGAGGGCGCCATATATACCGTACCGACCATGGGCGACGTGACCAGGCCCGGATGGCTTGCCGTATCCGCCTTCGGTGCCGGGGCAACCGAACCACCAGCGGGAGCGGAGACAGGCGCATGCGAGACGGCATGGACGGCCGACACCTGAATGTTGCGCGCCACGCGCACACGCAGCCCTGCCTTTTCAATCTCGATCTCCGAAAGACCGGTTTCTTCAAGAATGCCGGCAAGGTCCCGGATCAGGCGGGACTCGAGGGGATCGTTTGCAGACTTTGAATCTTTGCTCATGTTCAGTCCTTTTGAGCCTGCGCCTGTTCAGGCGGTTTTTATCAGTTGGGACAGGGCCTGGAGGGCCAGAACATATCCCTGGGCGCCGACACCGCAGATGACACCTGTGACAGCAGGGGACACATAGGAGGTGTGACGGAACGGTTCCCGCTTGTATGGATTCGAAATGTGGACCTCGATCGCCGGCAGGGTGAACGATTTCAGCGCATCATGAAGCGCCACAGACGTGTGCGTATAGGCCCCGGCGTTCAGAATCAATGCCGAAGCGGAGAGGCGAGCCTCCTGCACCCAGTCGACCAGAACGCCCTCGTGGTTGGACTGCCGGAACGCGATGGTTAAGCCCGCCGCTGCCGCCGCCGCCTTGCAACTTTCTTCAATGTTTTCGAGGGTTGTGTGTCCATAAATTTCAGGCTCGCGCGTTCCCAAAAGATTGAGATTCGGCCCGTTCAAAACATAGATAGGTTTTGCCATTGCATCCTGAGCCACAGATAGTGTTAACAGCGCACGTCGCAGTTATAGCCATAGTCAATTGTCCAAGAAAGGACGGTCATCGCCGGTGCTTGCCTCATTGCGGGCAAATGACGATGAATCGCAGAAACAGAGAGAGCATAGTCGGATGCTGAGGGTCACGATCAATGGCCGGGACCATGAACTGGAAAGCCCGGTTACTGTGGCGCAGGTCATCGAGCGACTGGGCTGGGACCCCCGAAAGATCGCCGTCGAAAGAAACCTGGAAATCGTTCCCCGGTCTGCGCACGGGACCACGACGCTCGCAGATGGAGACCGGCTCGAACTTGTCAATTTTGTCGGCGGCGGCTGAATCACAAGGCGGAATGACCCATGCAGAATGAAAACGACACCTGGACCGTAGCTGGCCGAACCTTCCGTTCACGCCTCATCATCGGCACGGGAAAGTACCGGGACTATGCCCAGAACGCGGCGGCCCTGGTCGCTTCCGGCGCGGAAATCGTAACGGTGGCGCTGCGCCGCGTGAACGTGAGCGAGCCTGACAGTCCAAAGCTTGTCGATTTCATCGATCCGGCAAAGTACACCTACCTGCCGAATACGGCGGGCTGCTACACGGCCGAAGACGCCGTGCGCACACTGCGCCTGGCCCGCGAGGCGGGAGGCTGGAACCTGGTCAAGCTCGAAGTGCTCGGCGACCGCAAGACCCTCTACCCGGACATGATTGAAACGCTGCGTGCCACCGACGTCCTGATCAAGGACGGTTTTGACGTGATGGTCTATTGCTCGGACGATCCGCTCATGTGCAAGCGGCTTGAGGAGGCGGGGGCAGCCGCGATCATGCCACTCGCCGCGCCCATTGGGTCGGGTCTCGGGGTGCAGAACCCTGTAAACATTCGGCTGATCATCGAGGCAGCCAAGGTGCCTGTGCTTGTCGATGCCGGTGTCGGCACGGCATCAGACGCGGCCATAGCGATGGAGTTGGGTTGCGACGGCGTGCTGATGAACACGGCCATTGCCGAGGCCCGCGAACCCATCCTGATGGCGCAGGCAATGAAAGCCGCTGTCGAGGCGGGCAGGCTTGCCTATCGAGCCGGTCGAATGAAAAGGAAGAGCTATGCAGACCCCTCGTCACCCCTCGCGGGGCTGATCTGACCTTCAGCCGCCCTTCTTCGCCTTGCGCGCGGCCGCAACCGCAGCCTTGAGTTCAGAGAGGGGCAGGGCACCTGCATAGGGTGTGTCGCCGATATAGAACGTAGGCGTTGCCTCGATGCCCAGCTTCTGCGCCAGCTCATGGTTCCGGCTGATCACGTCAGACGACGACGGTGCGGCCATGTCCGCAGCGAGCTTTACCGTGTCGATTCCCACACCCTTGGCAATCGCCATGACGCTCTCTTGCGTGATTTCATCGGCGGACATGAGTGCGATATGGAAGTCCCAGTACTTGCCCTGCTTGACCGAGGCGACTGCCGCCCGGGCGGCCATTTCCGAATCCCGTGACAGGATCGGAAACTCCTTCATGACCAACCTGATGTTTCCATCCTGCTTTATCAGCTGGGAGAGCTCCGGGACAATCTTCCGGCAATAGCCGCACTTGTAGTCAAAGAACTCCACGATCGTGACGTCACCATTCGGGTTTCCGGCCACAATGGCATCAGGGCGGTTGAAGAGATCGGCGGCATATTTCTTGGCGCCTTCCTTCATGCGCGACATGCGCTGGTCGTTCTCTTTGGTTTCCATGCGCCGGACGGCCTCAAAGATCACTTCCGGGTTTTCAAGAAGGTAGTTCTTGACGATCCGCTCGATGTCTTCCTTGCTGCTGGCGACTGCTGGAGCACCATCGCTCCCGACGTTTCCACGCGCCAGGAACAGCGCAACGAAAACGCCGACCACCATGAGGGCGGCGCCTGCCAGAATGATGAGTGTCGACTTTGAAGGTTGCATGATGTTTGCGTCTGGCCGGATGTGATTGCGATGGAAGGGTGGTTAGCGTTTGGACAAATTGGCCTGGCTGGCCTGCGCGATCGAAATGATGTCGTTGGCGCGTTGCCAGTCGCGTCCGCTTTCTTTCAGCTTGGGAAGCGCGCGTTGCGCAAAACTGATCGCCTGGGGGTATCGGCGGATCGCGAAATAGCGTTCAGCTGTGGCAAGCGCAGCAAGGGTCTCGTCGCCAGACCTCGAGTACGCGTCAGCCAGGTAATACCAGGCCATCCCGTTCTCCGGTTCTTCCTTGATGGCAGCTTTCAGGTGCTTGATGGCTTCGGGTACGCTCGAGTCAATTTCCGTCGCAAGAAGGGCAGAGCCAAGGCCGATGCGCAAGAGAGGCTCGTTCGGTGCGAGCTGCACGGATTTCCGGTAAGCAGGGACACCTTCTTTGGGCTGGCTCGACTCAACCAGCATCTGCCCCCGCAGTTCCCAGAAATAGGGGTTGTTGGGCTCGTCATTGAGGAGGCTATCGATTTGCGGCAGGGCGCTGTCCAGATCGGCTGCCCGGAAGTACGCAGCAGAACGCGCGTATCGGGCAGGCTTGCTTGTGTCCGAGAACGGATAGCGTCGAAGCACGTGGGTCGGCGCATCGATGAAGCCACGAAGCTTGGCCTTCATCATCTCGTACTCTTCAAGCTCCTTTGGCGAATCGAGCTTGTCCCTGTACTTGGAACTCTCGACCAGGTTCAGAAGCGATGAAGCGCGATCCCGTGACAGCGGATGGGTCCGGATGAACGGATCCTGCCTCACGCCATTCAGGGCTTCCTGGTCTGCAAAGAGATCGAACACGGAATACATGCCGCGTGGCGACTGGCCTGTCGCCTCCATGAATTTCGCGCCCGCCTGGTCCGCTGCGGATTCCTGGGCTCTGCTGAATGTCATGTACTCGCGTTGCGCGACCGACTGGGAACCGATCAGAAGTCCAAGTCCGAGATCCGGAGCACCGGCCGCGATCGCCGCGACGCCTGCCAACATGCCGATGATCATCGGGATTTCGGCCTTGCCGGCTGCATCCGCACCGCGCGCAAGGTGACCTCCGGAGATGTGACCGGTTTCGTGGGCAATGACGCCTTTCAATTCGTTCGGTGATTTCAGTGTTGTGATCATGCCCGTATGGATGAACACGTTTTGGCCACCAGCGACGAAAGCGTTCAGGCTGTCATCCTTGATGATGTAGATGTTGACGGATTTTGCATCGAGGCCGGCTGCGGCGAAAATGGGCTCGCTGTAGCCGCGCAGGATGCGTTCAATTTCGGCATCACGAATGCCGGCTTTGTCGGCGGCCAGAACGGACGTCGCTGAAAGAAGCACGATGCTGAGGGAGGCCAGGGTGCGCCGGGCCAAGGCCAGCGTTGTCTGCCGGGAGATCATCGATCTAGAAACTCCAACTGAAAGTCATTGTCCAGCAAGCCACCCACCCATAAATATACGCCAAAGGAACGGTACGGGGCCACCCCCGGCGCGTCAATCACGGCCATGTGATTATTCTCTCGCGCACGTTAGCAAAAGTCGAACAAAACCGCCAAAATCAGAGCGCCGCTAAGCTACAGGGCCAAGCAGGTCAGGAAACGTCATGAAGCCATCAGGCAGAAGCCAGGTCGAGCCATTTCGGGTCATGGAGGTGCTCGCAGCAGCCAATCTGCGGGCACGGTCGGGCCAGTCCGTCTACCATCTGGAAGCCGGCCAGCCCTCTACCCCGGCGCCGGCACTGGCGCTCGAGGCTGCAACCCGCGCATTGCACACGATGACCCTGGGATACACGGAGGCGCTTGGCGTCCCGCAGCTGCGCGAACGCATCTCCCGGCATTACAGGGAATGGTATGGCATCGACGTGCCGGCCGCGCGCATTGTTGTGACCACCGGATCATCGGCCGCGTTTGTGCTCGCGTTCCTGCTTGGCTTTGAAGCTGGACAGACACTGGCGATCGCCAACCCGGGCTATCCCGCCTATCGCAACATCGCCGGAGCACTCAACATCCGCACCCGGCTCATACCCTGCGGGCCTGAGGCGGGCTTCAGGCTGAACGCAACCCTTGTCGCGGCTCACAAGGCTGACGGCGTGCTGATCGCGAGTCCCTCGAACCCCTGCGGGACGGTGATAGGCGCGAGCGATCTTGAAGGCATCGCGATGCACTGTCGCTCAACGGGAATGCGCCTGATATCGGACGAAATCTATCACGGTCTGGTTTATGGCACCCGCGCGGAAACGGCGCTCCGCTTTGATCCGGACGCGATCGTGATCAACAGTTTTTCGAAGTACTTTTCGATGACCGGATGGCGGATCGGCTGGATGGTTTTGCCCGCTGATTGTGTCGAGACCGTCGAGCGTCTGGCCCAGAACTTCTACATCTCCCCCCCGACGATTTCGCAGGTGGCCGCCCTTGCATCACTCGATGCCCGCGACGAGCTTGAAGCTCATGTGCAGCGATACGAGCGCAATCGTCGTATGCTGCTGGGCGCGTTGGAGAAAGCGGGCTTTGATACAATCGCTCCGGCTGAGGGAGCCTTCTACCTGTACGCGCGCACGGCACATCTTGGTCTGGGCTCGGAACTGTTTTCCCGACGACTACTGGCTGAAACAGGAGTGGCCGCCACGCCAGGGACTGACTTCGACCCGTTGGATGGGCAGTCCTGGATCCGCTTTTCCTATGCCGGCTCCGAAGCCGACATCGTTGCGGCTTCGGAACTTCTGGTCTCGTGGAGCAAGTCGCTGACACGAAGCTGACGTGGCGCGACTAGCGGGCGCGTGCTCATGCACGCGCCCGAAGTGAGGCGCGATGATGTGTCAGGCGTCAGTCTGTTTCTGCCACCAGCCGCGTTTTTTCGGGGCGTTGGCAGCCTCGGGCTCGATAGCTGGCGCAGGCGTCGGGGATTCGCTCCGGGCGGGAGGCTCTGCCCGAACGGATGGTTCCGGCCTGACCGGAACGTCCGGACGCGATTGCACATCTGTCTTCTCGGGCTTGGAACCGAATCCGAAGAATGTTGCGATCGACGAACGCTCTGCACGCGGCTCCTGGCTCCTCGCCTGGATTTCGTCGGGGATGGGAGCGTCGGTTGTACGTACGCTTGAGTAAGGCTCGCTCGGACGGCGCGGTGCTGCCTGATCCGGGGTAATCCCCGGCGTGCGGGCAAATCCACCCGGCGCCGGCCAATCTGGCGCGTCAAGCGCCTCGGCAGGCGTTGGCAGGTTGCCTATGCCATTTGCGGGTTCATCGGCGGCCGCCCCGTTTCCGTTCTCGCCAAAGCGGCGACCACGACGACCTCTGCGACCACGACGACGGCGGCGGCGCTGGCCGTCAGGGCCTTCCGCCCCTTCTGCAAGTGGAGCGCCTCCGGCTGCCTGTTCCTGGTCATCCGGGCCTTCATCGTCGCCGTCCTCGTCGCCCGCCTCGCGCACGTCCACGTCATCTGCTGCAAGTGCAGGAGCGTCGCCAAACGCGGCAGGACTTGTCTCTGGTCCGGTTTCAGGGCGCGGGCCACGGTCGCGGCCACGACGACGGCGACGTCGCTTGCGACGACCATCAGGGCCTTCGCCGGACGCTGCACCGCCCGGGGTCGATGTGGATGCGCCATCCTCTTCGCCAGCGGTCTCGACTTCGACGTCATCGGCTTCGAGAAGATCCTCGGCATCGGGCTCGTTCGCATCCATCTCGCTTTCGACGGTCACGGCTTTCGCCGAGGACGGCTTGCGCGGTTCGTAGGCGACCGGAGCGCCGCGCTCGATCTCGTAGGCTGAAGCCGCCAGCGATGCGCGTGAATCGATGAACACATAGACGTTGTTGCGCTCTTCAATCGAGCTCAGCTGCGGCCGCTTGTGGTTCAGGATGTAGATCGCGACTTCTGGCGGCACGCGCAACGTGACGGCCTGAAGCTTCTCGTGCTGGCAGTATTCCTCGATGGCGCGCAGGACCCTGAGTGCCATCGATCCGACCGACCGGATGACACCACGGCCTTCGCAGTGCGGGCAGGGCGAGGTCGCACCTTCCACCATGCCAGCGCGCAGGCGCTGGCGCGACATTTCGAGAAGGCCGAACGGACTGATCCGGCCGAGCTGGATGCGTGCCCGGTCATGACGCAGGCTGTCCTTCAGGCGCTTCTCGACGGAGCGGTTGTTGCGATGCTCCTCCATGTCGATGAAGTCGATGACGACGAGGCCCGCGAGGTCTCGCAGCCTGAGTTGACGTGCAACCTCTTCGGCAGCCTCGAGGTTCGTCTTGAGGGCCGTATCCTCGATGTGGTGCTCGCGCGTCGACTTGCCGGAGTTCACGTCGATCGCGACGAGGGCTTCCGTCTGGTTGATGACGATGTAGCCGCCGGACCGCAGCCGCACGATCGGGTTGAACATGCCGTCCAGCGCGGCTTCGACACCATAGCGCTGGTAGAGCGGAATGCTGTCCTTGTAATTCTTCACGCTGTCGGCGTGGCTTGGCATGAGCATGGACATGAATCCATGCGCTTCCTTGAAGCCCAGGTCGCCTTCGACGAGAACCTCATCGATTTCCTTGGAGAACAGGTCGCGGATAGTGCGCTTGATCAGGTTGCCTTCCTCGTAGACGAGGGTAGGGGCACTGGACCTGAGTGTCAGGTCACGCACGGAATCCCACTGCCGCAGCAGGTACTCGAAGTCGCGCCGGATCTCCTGCTTGGTCCGGTTTGCACCGGCCGTGCGGATGATGACGCCCATGCCCTCGGGAACCTCGAGCTCGCCCGCCATTTCCTTCAGCTTGCGGCGATCCGCGACATTCGAGATCTTGCGGGAAATTCCGCCGCCGCGATCCGTATTCGGCATGAGCACGCAATATCGGCCGGCGAGAGACAGGTATGTCGTGAGAGCTGCGCCCTTGTTGCCGCGCTCTTCCTTGACGACCTGGATCAGCAGGACCTGGCGGCGCTTGATGACTTCCTGGATCTTGTAGCGACGATAGGAGCGATGCTGCCGGCGCGGAACTTCCTCTTCGGCATCTTCTTCGCCAGCCTTGCCTTCGGCGACGTCGTCATCTTGCGCGCCATCGTCGTCACGGGAGCGGGCCGTGGCGTCGTTCGATGCGGAGGCCGGGTGTGCCGTTTCGGGCGACGAGTGGCTGCTCGTGTCATGCGAGGCTGACTTGTCGCCGGCGTCATCGGCGCCAGTTTCCGGGTCGTGGATCCAGACATCGTCGCCTTCCTCGGTGACGACTTCGACGATCTCGCCCGTGACCGAGCCATCGCCGGCCGCGCCTTCAGCAACTTCCGCCAGCCGATCGGCTGCGGTTACGGGATCAGGCACACCAAGTTCGGCGACATCCGACGCTTCGTCCTCTTCGTCGTCCTGGTGCGGTTCTGACGAACGCGATTCTTCAAGCAGCGCCTGACGATCGGCCGTCGGGATCTGGTAATAGTCCGGATGAATTTCGGAGAACGCGAGGAAGCCGTGGCGGTTGCCACCATACTCGACGAAGCACGCCTGCAGGGACGGTTCGACGCGCGTAACCTTGGCGAGATAGATGTTGCCCTTCAGGGGGCGACGGGCGGCAGACTCGTAGTCGAATTCCTCTACCTTGTTCCCATCAAGAATAACGACCCGGGTTTCTTCCTGGTGGCTCGCGTCCACCAACATTCTCTTTGTCATTTGAAATACCTTTGCGAGCCGCACGCGCCACAACCAGCTGCATCGAAACAGCGTCGGATGTCTGGGGTGGGCGGGCTCGATTCGCGTTGAAAGTTGAAAAGGCGCTTTCGGAACGACGGCAATCTAGGGGAGAAGCCGGAAGGCTCTTTCCCTGCGTCGGGGTCCTGAAAGCGAAAAACACCATGGCAATGGTTGCCCTGAAAGTGCCGGCGGACCTCCGCCGGCGAAATGCGTGGCAATCGTTGGGCGCAGCATTGCGGAACGCAGTGCGGCCGTGAAATCGCCGTTTTCGGGCCGTACCTTGAGCTGCATCGGATAGACGAGCAAGTTGGACCACGAATGAGGTTTTAGTCATCTTGACCGCGTATCGCAACCGCAGAAACAGCCAACGGCCCATTCCGCGCCCTAGAAATCCGGGAAAAAACACCCTCTGAGCCGCAATTTAGCCGAACTGGGCTAACGCCTCGTCAACGCCATTCAAAGAGAATTCACCTCGATATACTGATCGTTGCACCATGATTCTTCAGAGGACGGCCCCGCTCTTGGACAGGCTGACGATTGCCGGCCGGTTTTGGCGCGTGATCTTCACGCTGGCGTTTCTCGTCTTGGGGACCGCGGGTGCGACGCGCAGCGAACCGGTGGCCTGGATCTCTGATGTCCGACTGGGGCAGCACCATGACCACACCCGTGTGGTCATGCGGCTCAACAAGTCCATCAATTTCGAGGTTTTCACCCTCGCTGACCCATACCGTGTGGTAGTAGATTTTCCGCAGATTGGCTGGAAAATGGACCCCAAGGCGGCATCACCATCGCTTGGGCTCGTGAAAGGTTACCGCTACGGATCCTACAAGCCCGGGACCTCGCGCATGGTCATCGACCTGTCTGGCCCCGTTGTGCTCGCGAACAAGTTCCTGCTGCCACCGGACGCCAAGGTGCCGGAGTACCGGCTGGTTCTGGACTTCGCACCGACCGACCGTGCGTCCTACCTCACGGCCGCCGGCTGGAAAGGCGAGGCGGAGCAGCCTGAATCCGAACCGGATATCCGGACAACTGACCTTTCCGAGGCCCGGGGATCCATCCCGGTCATTGTTATTGACCCAGGGCATGGCGGCGTCGACCCGGGCGCGACCGGCGTGACCGGTACCCTTGAAAAGGACGTGGTGCTGGGCGTGGCCCAAAGCCTCGCTGCCGAACTTCGCAAATCCGGCCGCTACAAGGTCGTCATGACCCGTGACAGCGACATCTTCCTGTCGCTCAAGGCCCGGGTCGCCTTCGGCCGCAAGAACCGGGCAGACCTCTTCGTCTCGATCCACGCTGACGCCGCGCCAGCCTCCGGTGCCAGGGGCGCGTCAGTGTATACGCTCTCGGAGCAGGCGTCCGACCGGGAGGCCGAAGCTCTGGCGAGCGCGGAAAACCAGTCCGACATCATTGCCGGCGTCGACCTGCGCAAGGAACCGGACATCGTTACGAGCATCCTCATCGACCTGGCGCAGCGCGAAACCAAGAACCGCTCCGCGAAGTTCGCGCAAATCCTCATCCCGGAGTTGCATAAGATGGGCAGCCTGACGCACAGGACCCACAGATTTGCGGGATTCCGTGTTCTCAAGGCACCGGATGTTCCTTCGGTGCTCATCGAACTGGGCTATCTTACCAACGTAGAAGATGAGTCGGCGATGAGGGGATCGCGGTGGCGCAAAGGCATGGCAAAGGCCATTGCGCAGGCCGTCGATGGCTATTTCAGGCAAGGCCCTCGCGGGCAGAACCCTGACCTCGCGTCCGGCAAGGTGGAATGACACAATAATGCGCAGAAATGCTGGGAAAATCATGGGTGGCGGTTCGTCGCGTGCATTAATTTGGCATGCACCGGCAAAAGCCTGTGATATAAAACCCTCGCGCGCAGCCTAGCGCAGGACAGTTCACGCTCATGTATCGATTTATTGCGTATACCGTTGGCGGCATCGCGGTACTCTCAATTTCCGTGTTCGCTGGCGTGGCGTTGTATCTCTACAAGCTCAGCCAGGATCTCCCGGACTACGGGTCCCTTGCCAACTACCAGCCACCAATCACGACCCGCGTTTACGCGAATGACGGTTCGCTGATCGCTGAGTACGCGCGCGAGCGCAGGCTGTTCGTGCCGATTGAATCCATCCCGCGCCGTGTGATCGACGCGTTCCTTTCGGCAGAAGACAAGGACTTCTACTCGCATCCCGGCGTCGACCTGAACGGCGTGATGCGCGCCGCCTACTCGAATTTCCAGAATTACATGGCCAATGGCGGCAGGCGACCGGAAGGCGCGTCGACCATCACGCAGCAGGTCGCAAAGAACTTCCTGCTCACCAGCGAGGTCAGCCTCGAACGCAAGATCAAGGAATGGATGCTCGCCTTCCGCCTTGAAGATGCCTACACGAAAGACAAGATCCTTGAGCTCTACCTCAACGAGATCTTCCTCGGATCAGGATCGTATGGCGTGGCCGCTGCCGCGTACAACTACTTCGACAAGTCGCTCGACCAGTTGACCATCGCGGAGACAGCCTATCTTGCCGGCTTGCCGAAGGCGCCTTCGAACTTCCATCCCGTGCGCCAATACAAGCGCGCCATCGAGCGACGAAATTACGTCATAGACCGCATGGCGACGAACCAGTTCATCAGCGACGAGGACGCCAAGACAGCCGTCGCCGAGGACCTTATCCCACGCTTCCGTCCGCCAGGCGCACAGTCCCCGGATGCGCAGTACTTTGCGGAGGAAATCCGCCGCTGGATCCAGCAGAACTATGGCGACCAATCACTCTATGATGGTGGCCTGGCCGTTCGCTCGACATTCGACCCGACCCTGCAGCGATTTGGCGTTCAGGCGCTGCGCACAGGTCTCATCGGATATGACCGGCGCCATGGATGGCGTGGACCCGTTTCGCGCGTTGACATGTCAGGCGACTGGCAGAAGGCGTTGACCGAAGTGCCGGCGCTGCTCGACGTCACCGAATGGCGTCTCGCTGCAGTCCTCGGCTACATTGGCAATGAAGCCGTCAAGATTGGTTTCGCGGACGGTTCCGAAGGCAAGATCCCCTTTGCGGAGGTGCGCTGGGCGCGCAAGTTCATCACCAACGATCGCATGGGTGGCGAGGTCCGCAAACTCAGTGAAGTCGTTGCGCCTGGCGACGCGGTCTATGTCGAACCGCTGCCCAAGACACCGGAGAATCCGAACACGGGCGCCTTTACCCTGCGGCAGGTGCCGAAGGTCAATGGCGGTCTCCTGGCGATGGATCCGCACACGGGACGCGTGCTGGCCCTTGTGGGCGGGTTCAGCTACTACGGCAGCGAGTTTGACCGCGCCTGGCAGGCGTTCCGCCAGACAGGATCTTCTTTCAAACCCATCGTCTACGCCGTGGCCCTCGATCAGGGTTACACGCCCTCGAGCATCGTGCTGGATACGCCTTTCGTCGCCAGTCAGGGTCAGGGACTGCCCATGTGGCGACCCGACAACTACGATGAAAACTACGCAGGACCCTCAACGCTGCGCCAGGGGCTCGAGAAGTCCCGCAACCTGATGACCGTACGCATCGCCGCGGATGTCGGCATGGACAAGGTTGTCGAATACTCCCGCAAGATGGGCACCTCCGAAAAGATGCTGCCCGTGCTCGCCAACGCCCTCGGGTCGACGGAATCGACAGTCGTCCGCATGGCGCAGGCCTATTCAACATTCGTGAATGGCGGCAAGCGCGTCATCCCGACCCTCGTCGACCGTATCCAGGACCGTCATGGCAAGACGATCTTTCGGCATGACAAGCGCATGTGCGAAGGCTGCAACGCTGAATCATGGCAAGGACAGGAAGAACCCCTGATCGCGAGCGACGCTGACAACATCCTCGACCCGCGCACGGCGTATCAGATCACGCACATGCTGGAAGGTGTGATTGAGCGCGGCACCGCGATGATCGTGAAGTCGGTCGGCGTGCCGCTCGCCGGCAAGACGGGCACGACCAACGATTACAAGGACGCCTGGTTCGTGGGCTTCTCGCCCAACCTGACCGTCGGAATTTACATCGGATTTGACCAGCCCGTGTCCATGGGACATGGCGAGACGGGCGGCCATAACGCGGCCCCCATTTTCAGGGATTTCATGTCGGAAGCTGTTGGCAAGCAGCCGCCGGTGCCATTCCGTGTTCCACCAGGAATCCGCATGGTACGCGTCGATCTCAAGTCCGGTGTGGCGTCCGCGACCGGCGCCGTGCTTGAAGCGTTCAAGGTCGGCACCGAGCCGGGCTCAGGCTACGTCGCCAAGGGCGACGGATGGGGCGGGCTGGGCTCTGCAGGTGAAGGCGACCCAGACAATCCGGCAGGCACCAGCACCGATCCAAGTTGGGGTCTCTACTAGTGCAATCTCTTTCAGGCAAGACGTCGGCGAAAGTGGCGCCGACCGAATTCAATTGGCAGAACTCGATGCGCGCAGAAATGGAAACACTGGCAGAGCAGGTGAAGCAGTCGCTATCCCTGCTGAGGAGGCATCTTTGACCCGGATGTCGCCCGCAGACGCCTGGATGAACTGAACGCCAAGGCCGAAGACCCCTCGATTTGGAATGATCCAACTGCCGCGCAGAAGATGATGCGCGAGCGAAACAAGCTGGAAACCTCGCTGTCGTCATACGAGGGCCTTGCAAAGGACTTCAGCGACGCCGTCGAGATGATCGAGCTTGCGACGGAAGAAGGCGACCGCGCCATGATCGCGGATGCCGAGCAGGCACTGCGGGACCTTACCGCGCGCGCCAAAGATGCAGAATTGCAGTCTCTCTTTTCGGGAGAGGCCGATGGCAACGACTGTTACGTGGAAATTCATGCAGGTGCAGGCGGAACCGAGAGCCAGGACTGGGCCTCGATGCTGTTCCGCATGTACACGCGGTGGTCCGAGCGCAAGGGCTTCAAATGGGAGTTGATGGAAGAAAGCCTTGGCGAAGAAGCTGGCCTCAAGTCCGCGACGATCCTCGTGAAGGGGGAGAATGCCTTTGGCTGGTGCAAAACCGAGTCTGGCGTGCATCGCCTCGTCCGCATCTCACCTTACGACTCCAATGCGCGCCGGCACACGAGCTTTGCCAGCGTTTGGGTCTACCCGGTCGTCGACGACTCGATCGAAATCGATATTGCGGAAAAGGAAGTGCGCATCGACACCTACCGTGCAAGCGGCGCAGGCGGACAGCACGTCAACAAGACCGAAAGTGCCATCCGCATCACGCACATTCCGACCAACATCGTCGTGTCCTGTCAGAACGACCGCTCGCAGCACAAGAACCGCGCCACCGCGTGGGCCATGTTGCGCTCTCGCCTTTATGAGTTCGAGCTGGAAAAGCGCGAGGCGGCAACGCAGGCACTCAACGCAACCAAGACCGACATCGGCTGGGGGCATCAGATCCGCAGCTATGTGCTGCAGCCCTACCAGCTGGTGAAGGACTTGCGGACGGGCGCGCAGAGCTACACGCCGCAGAATGTTCTCGATGGCGATCTCGATGCATTCATGCAGGCGTCGCTGGCCCAGAAGCTGAAAGGCGGCGCAGATGCTGCGCCGCCTGTCGAGGATCTCGAATAGGAAGTGTGTCTTACTGGCGCGACTTGATCGCGCCCAGCAGGCTGCCCGTGCTTGTCGTTCGGGTCGTCGAGGGCGAAACCGTGCGCGGGAAGTTTGGTGCCGACGCTGCAGGCTGGGCCACGTGCTGGGGAGCGGCTGCGACTGGCGCAGGTTGCGCAATACCAAGATCGCGCTTCGGTTCGAACGTGGCGCGTGGCTCGGGCTTGCCAGCCGTTTCCGAAAGAGGATCGGCGCTGTGACGGCAGGAACCTTCAAAGAAGGCACCGACTTCCACCGCAAGCACTTCATGGAGGATCGTGCCTTCCATGTGGCACGTGCTGGACAGCTGGACCTTGCGCGCGCGCACAACACCCT
>JBILMZ010000147.1:0-8590 GCA_044375275.1 Micropepsaceae bacterium
CTATGATGACTCAAGGCTTGGTTCTCCGAAGCAGATCAATGGTTTGTCGCAATTCCATTGTATCACGCTGCGGCTGAACCAAGCCGCTTTACTTCAATTCCTGTGGGACAGCAGTGGGTCAGACACCATTCCTTACTTGTCGCTACTCAGAGGAGTTTGAAGAATCGCCATAGCCCGCCACGCTTGTGACAAACGAAATCAACGCCAAAACATAATATGCTGAAAGCATAACCTTGCAGATAGCACTCAATATAAAAACGAAACTCTGGATCAGAGAGGCGCCAACGAACTCCTCCACATTCGGCAATATCGGCATGCTCCACAAAACCCACGCGGCCAACAAACCGAACACAACCTTCAACCAGGCCCTCCAGAAAAAGACGCGCTTGACCAACAGCATCAGCGCGCACCACAAGATCGCCGAAGCCGCGGCCGCAAAGAACACGTCTTTCAAAGAACTGGGGTCAAACACCATTTCAACGCGATCCATTGTGTCACCGTAATAAACTGGTGACTGACCCCATCACTTTCTTTACTGCGCCGCCTCACCGTGCGCGCACAAGCCACGCGAACGCCGATGTTTGGACTTGCTCGTCGTACCCGCCGAGGATCAAAACTTCTCCATCGGGTAGCAGACTGGCTGTTGCAAACTCCCGTGCAGCGTTCAATGTGCCATGCACAATCACGAAGGTATTTCCAGCAGGATCATAGAGTTCCAGTTGGTTCGCCCCGCCGGCCACGAGCACGGTGCCGGAAGGAAGCACTGTAACGGCATCGGGAATCTTGAACCGCGGCCAATGCATGCTGGGACCTTCCGTAAACTTGCCGCTCTGTGGGTCGTAGATCTCTGTGCTCCGATTGCGACCACGCTGGTCGCGCTCGTCCGCTCCGCCAAGCACAAGCACGCGACCATCGAGCAGCAGCGCCGCTGCGTGTTTGTGGCGCGGCGAGGACATGTCTCCGGTACGCTGGAACCGGCCGGTGGAAGGATCAAACAGCTCGGCTGAGCGCAAGATTTCACCTCGGCGCGCTTGCCGCCCACCGATGACAAGAACCTGCCCGTTTGCGAGGGTAACGGCCACATGAGCGACCCGCGGCTCGTTCATCGATCCCACTGAAGAAAAACCGGAAGACGCTGGGTCGAACAGTTCAGCAGAGGCTAGCGGCGCGAATTCCGAGTTCTGGCCGCCTGTTATCAGTACCCGGCCATCGCTCAACAGGGCGGCTGAAGCAGCCGCCCGCGCCTGGACGAGGGTGCCCGAAGCGACAAAACGATCAGGCTTCGGTTCATAGATTTCCGCGCTCTCGGTTGCCCTCCGGTCCGACCATCCTCCGGCCACCAGCACACGCCCATCGTTTAAACGAATGGCAACATGGCTATCCCGCTGTGTCGTCATAGCGGCAGCGGATTGAAACGCCCTTTCCTTAGGTTTGTATATCTCGGTGGACCGCAGATTTGCGTCGCAAGTACCTGTGCAGCCTCCCGAAATCAGAACATCACCAGACTGCAGAGCTGTCGCCTGATGAGCTGCCCTGGCTACCGACATTTCGCCAATCGGAACAACTTGAAGGGGTCCCGTGCCGGACTGCAGCGCGTCCTGCTTCGTCAGGATTGTGGCAGCAGCAACGATCACTGCGATACATCCAACCACTGCCAGGTTCAGAGTTTTCATGATTGTCTCCGCGGTCCAGCGAGACTCGGGTTCCGACTCCATTTCGGTGACATGGTAACCGATCCTCTTCCCGCAAGCCCCGCGATCAGTGTGCCCCAACGCAAATCACCAAGGCAGCAAAGCTCGCCGTCAGGCAGACGAGAATACCGCATGGGTTCGCCCTTGTCCAAAGGGTCGCACCGGCGGCACTTGACGCTCGACACATGTTCCTATATTGTTCTTTTTGCGTGTGGCTTCAGCCGCCCGCAGACTTGACAACTGAATAGATAACCGGCGGACCTCAAGGCCCTGTGCCCCAGGCGACCGCCTCGTGTGCCCCGCGCGAAAAGGAAATGCGGTGGGTGTGCCCCGGACTCTGTTGCCAGCGGACACACGCCAGCCCCCTGCTCTTCGTCAGATGAACAAACGAAAAAGCTACGACGAAAGTGTCATCTTCGAACAGGAAGAATGGCTCGATTTCGCCAAATTCCGGTGTCGCACTTCGGCGCTCGTGTCATCTTCGGACGAGCTGCAAAACAGCTCACGGGCCTCCGGAACTTATGGGCCGCCCAGATAGGAGCGGATGGCGTGGGTCATGTGCCAGGCGGTCTTGTAGGTGATGCCGAGCTGGCGCTGCACCTCGCGGGCCGTCATGCGCTTGTGGCCGACGCAGCTCAGGAACATCACGTAGAACCAGTCCTGCAGCGGTGTGCGGGTGCGCGCGAACGGCGTGCCGGCCTTCGGGTGGATGTGATAGGCGCACCACTGGCAGACATAAGCGGGCTGCTCGCGCAGGCGGTGGAAGCGGCCCTTTCGAAGGCACTTCGGACACATGCCGGGATTGCCGTGGCGCAGCTGGAGCAGATGGTCGAGGCAGGCGTCTTCCGTGGGAAAGCGCTGGGAGAAAACCCGATACAGGACTGTTTCCGGATCGGGCGTCGTCATCAGCGCTTGCGTCCTATTCCTTCTCGAAGACTTCCTTGACCTTCGCCGTCAGAGACTTGAGCGTAAAGGGCTTGCTGATGAAATGGAAGTCCTCGGGCTTGTCGTCGCCGGCGTTGCGGAACGCGGCCTCGGCGTAGCCCGACATGAAAATGACGGGCATCTTCGGATAGGTCTTGCGGAGCTCCTTGACGAGCGCCGGGCCGTCCATGCCGGGCATCACGACGTCGGAGATCACGAGGTCGATCTTGTCCTTGTGCTCTTCCATCCTCTCGAGCGCTTCCTCGCCGCCGCAGGCATCGATCACGCGATAGCCCCGCATGGTAAGGGCGCGCACGGCGACTTCACGTACCGCGTCCTCGTCCTCGACGACGAGAATGGTGCCAACACCGGTGAGGTCGCGCGGGGCCTGCGGCTTATCGTCGACCTTCGGGCCGTCGGCCATGGGCTTGGGAATGTGGCGCGGCAGGTAGATCCGGAAGGCCGTCCCCTTGCCCACTTCGGACTCGGGGAAGATGAAGCCGCCGGTCTGCTTGACGATGCCATAGACCGAAGCGAGGCCGAGCCCCGTGCCGCGGCCGGGCTCCTTGGTCGTGAAGAACGGGTCGAAGATCTTGCTCAGGTTCTCGGTCGGGATGCCGATGCCGCTGTCGAGCACCTCGATCACGACGTACTCGCCCGGGGGCATCAGCACATCGAGGAAGGACATGTTCTCGTGCAGCGACTGGTTCGCCGTGCGCACGGTCAGCACGCCGCCATTGGGCATCGCGTCGCGTGCGTTGACGGCCAGGTTGATCAGCGCGTTGCCGAGCTGCGTCGGGTCTACCAGCACGGGCCAGAGGTCCCTGCCGTGCTCGACCTTGAGCTGCACGCGGTCGCCGATCAGGCGGCGCAGCGTGACGGTCCAGTCGGCCACAAGATCCGTCAGGTTCAGGACCTGCGGCTCGAGCGTCTGCTGGCGCGAGAAGGCCAACAACTGACGCACCAGCGACGCGGCGCGCACGCCTGTGCTGTGGATGGTGTTCAGGTCGGAGAATGACGGATCACCCGGCTGGTGCCTCTGCAGCAGCAACTCGGTCACGCCGTTGATGACGGTCAGCAGGTTGTTGAAGTCGTGCGCGATGCCGCCTGCAAGCTGGCCGATGGCCTGCATCTTCTGGCCCTGCGCGTACTGGCGTTCCAGCGCGGTCTGGCCGGTCGTGTCGACCAGATAGATCGCGAAGGCCACGCCTGACGCTTCGTCCGGATTGAACTTGCTGGCGAAGAGCTGCGCGGTGCGCTTGTCGTCATTCGGGAAGCGCACATCGACCGGGGCGCGCGAGACATCGCCGACATTCAGCGATGACAGGCGCGCCTTGGTGGTCTGGACCGTCTGCTCGACGAAACAGGCGAAGATCGACTTGCCGTTGATCTTCTCGGCGTCGGTGCCCACCAGCGACGCGAGCGCGGCATTGGCTTCGATCACGGTGCCATCGGCAGCGCAGAGCGCGACGGCGACGGGGGCGCCCTGGATGAATTTCGGGATGTGCGGCTCGGCGGGGCCCTGACCCGCAGCGTGCTCGACCGGGCGCCACTGGATCACGACTGACGGGCGGGCCTGCGTCTCGATCGCCTGGAGCATCGGACGGCGCGGCGCGAGATCGGTGACGCGCCAGACGGTGTGGCCTCCGCCGGAGATCGGGGCGACAGCGACGCTGACCCACTTGCTGGCCATGTTCCGGAGCTTGAGTTCTTCCTCGCGGGCTTCCTTGAGGCTTGCGGACCGGACGAGCGCATAGAGGCGCTGGGCTGTTTCCTGGTCGGACGAGAAGCCCGCGACGGGGAGCACTTCGCCACCCGAATTGGAGCGGCCGAAGAGCTTGCGCCAAGCCGGGTTGGCATAGGCCACCGAGCCGTCAGGCATGGTGATGCAGCAGGCGCGCGGGTCGGTGTCGAGGGCGGTGCCGAACAGGCGTGCCGGTGATTCGGCCGGGATGAGGCGACCGGACGTAATGGTCAGGATCAGCGCCGAACCGCAGATCGTGATGCCGATGAGGAATGCCAGACCGCCAAAGCCTGCGGCTTGCGGCCAGGCCACGACGGCCAGGCCAATCAGGCAAGCCAGTCCGAACAGTCCCATCGCCAGCTGGGCCAGCGAGAACGACAGGGTCACCTGCCGCCACCAGGCCAGCGGCGCCTGGACGGGAGGCTTGGGTTCGGCAGGCGGGGTGGACTTTTCGGTCGCTGGGTTCATTGACGACGCTCAGTGGGCGCAGATGCTGTACGCGCGGATGATACCTTGCCCTTCAAGCGCATCACGAAGCCGATGACCTGGGCCACCGCCTTGTAATGCTCCGGCTTGATTGTTTCATCCACATCGACAGAGGCATAGAGAGCCCGCGCCAATGGCGGATTCTCGACGATCGGAACGTTGTTTTCCTTTCCGATTTCACGAATCTTCAACGCAACGTGATCGACACCTTTGGCAACGCAGACGGGCGCACCCATCTTGCCTGATTCGTAGGCCAAAGCGACTGCATAGTGAGTCGGGTTCGTGATAATCACCGCTGCCTTGGGGACAGCCGACATCATGCGCTTACGGGAACGTTCTGATCTAATCTGTCTGAGACGCTGCTTAACTATCGGATCGCCTTCACTTTGTCGGTGTTCCTCCTTCATTTCCTCACGTGTCATCTTTAGGCGACGCATGCGCTCAAAATACTGCCAGGCATAGTCGGCAATCGCGATCACGCCGAGGACCGAGAGTGCCGCTATCATCGCCTGCCCCAGCAGCGTCAGGACCTCGCCGAGCAGGAGGTCGACGGGCAGCGCGATCATGGCCAGCATCTCCTCCTTGCTGGGCCAGATCGTCATCGTGATGGCGATCGCGATGGCTGCGGTCTTGAGCAGTCCCTTGACGAAGTTGATCAGGGCCATGCGGCCGAACAGGCGGTCGAAGCCCGATATCGGGTTCAGGCGGCTGAATTTCGGTGCGATCTTGTCGAGCGAGAAGACCGGTCGGTGCTGGATCACGTGCGCGCCGATGCCGACCACGACGAGGATCGCGAAGGGTGGTGCCAGGACCAGGAGCAGCTCCAGGCCCAGCGTGAAGACGAAGCCGTTCGCCGTTTCGGCCGACAGCCTGATGTTGTGGGCGCCGGATATGAAGCCGCTCAGCACCCTGCGCATCGAGTCCGCCGTCGACGGGCTCCACATCATGATGTAGGCGGTCGCGGCTGCCAGCACGAGCCAGGCCGCAACGTCCGGCGACTGGGTTACGTCACCCTTCTCTTCGGCCTGCGAGAGCTTATGTTGGGTAGGTTCTTCGGTTTTCTGGCTGTCATCATTGTCGTCCGCCATTGCCGCTTACACTCCGGCTAATGGGGAACGAAGAGATGCGCCCGGGAGGAGAAGTACTCCAGGAACCACATCATCATCGTTGAGACAGTGAGGCCAAGGATCACGAACCCGGACAGGATGCTGATGGGCGTGACAAGGAAGAAGATCTGCAACTGCGGCATCATGCGGGCGACAACGCCAGCGCCGGCATAGACGATCAGGCCGAACACGATGAAGGGCGCCGACATCTGGATGCCGATGAGATACATGCCCGACATGATCTCGACGGAGAGCTGCAGCAGGTCCGATGCCCCGGGAAGCTTGCCCGGCGGAAAGAGCGTGAAGGAATGCGCGATGCCGGCGATCAGCAGGTGATGCAGGTCACCGATGAAGATCAGCGTCGTCGCCAGCAGCGACAGGAAGAGCGAGATGAGGGCGCCCTGCGCGCCCATTGTCGGGTCAACGCCCTGCGCGAAAGCGAGGCCCGTCTGGGTCGCGATCACGTTGCCGGCCACCTGAACCGCGCCCATCACCATGCGCAGCAACAGGCCGATTGAAATGCCGACCAGGACCTCGGTCATGACCATGGCGGCCAGGACGGCAGGATCGCTTCGCACGCTGCCGGGATACAGGCTTCCGACCAGAGGCATCAGAATGAGGGACAGGGCCAGCGCAATCATCAGGCGCGCCCGTGCGGGGATCGTCATTTCACCCAGGGCCGGCAGCGTCATGGTCATCGCGCCCACGCGCGAGAACACGAGCATGAAGGTCAGGATATCCGCGGGCAGAAGGTCCTGGATCTGATTCATCTGCGCGCGCGACCAACCCTGTTCAAGGCTTGATGATCATCTGGACGATCGTTGTCATCAGACCGGACATGGTTGCGGCCATAAAAGGTAACAAAAGGATAACGGCGATGAAGATCGACAAGATCTTGGGAACGAATACGAGGGTCGCTTCCTGGATCTGCGTCAGTGCCTGCAGGAGACCCACGGCGAGGCCCACGACCAGGCCGACCATCATGACCGGACCGGTCATCAATACGAGCACCCACATCGCTTCCCGCGCCAGGTCCAGTGCTTCTGCTCCACCCATGACGTTACCCCGCTCTTCTTCCTGTTGATTGACCGGCGATCCGGACTAGATCGGCATCCTGAGGATGTCCTGGTAGGCCGCGATGACCTTGTCGCGGATGGCGACCACCGTCTCGAGGGACATCTCGGCGGCGTTGACGGCGCTGACCACATCGACCAGGTCGCCCTTGCCCTGCACGAGCCCGGCGGCCTTGACCTCGGCCGTCTTGCTGCTCTCGACGGCGTTCTTCATCACGCCGCTCAGCACATCGCCAAATGACGTCGTGTCGCCGGCGGACATGCCTTCCCCGCCACCGATCTTCGCGGCGCGGGCATACGCATTCAGCGCTGCCGGGTTGATCACTCCTGCCATGGCCCAGTCTCCTTAAGGTTCAGCGCTTCAGAAGGTCGACAGTGCGCGCCAGCATGGAGCGCGTGTTGTCGATCACGCTGAGATTGGCTTCGTAGGAACGCTGCGCCTCGCGCATGTCCATCATTTCAATGAGCGAGTTCACGTTGGGCATCTTCACGTAGCCCTTCTCGTCGGCTGCCGGATGGCCGGGCATGAACTGCATGCGGAATTCGGACATGTCCTTGGCCACATTCTTGACCTTCACGGTCTCGGCCCCTGTCACGCGGTCAAGCTCGGCCTTGAAGACCGGGATCTTGCGACGATACGGGTCCTCGCCGGGCTTCGTCGCCGTGGACGAGGCGTTGGCAAGGTTTTCCGCAATGACCCGAAAGCGTTCAGCCTGGGCACGCATGCCTGCCGCGGCGATCAGCATCGACTTCATCATTTCCATGTCATGCACTCCCTGCGAAAACTGTTACTGGGTGCCACGCAGCGCCGTGCGCCACATGCCGGTCATCTTCTTGTAGAGACCCGTGGCCTGGGCGAAGCCGAGCTGCGTTTCCGACACCTTGAGCATCTGCTCCTCGACCACCACGGCATTGCCATCCGGCGAGGCGCGGGAGTCGGGAGACTTCACGGCCAGGCTCGTTCCCGAGACCATCGCGCGCGGCTGGATGTGAAGTGAACTGGTGGTCCGGAGGCCGGATGCATTTGCATTTGCAAGCGCTGACGCGAAATCAGTGGCGCGCAGGTCCTGCGGCACGAAGCCGGGGGTCGATGCATTGGCGACGTTGCGTGCGAGGAGGGTCTGGCGATCGTTCAGCCAGCTCATCCTCTGCTGGATCATGCCGATCAGTGGTAAACCGTTGAAGCTCATGGGCACCCGCGTCTCAGGAAAACGTTCTTATGACGGGGGCAAGTTTTGCCGCTTAGGCTTAAGTTCAGCTTAAGGCCATGGGAAAAATTTTCTCCAACACCCCTGCGCGCCCGCGCATTTCTGCGCGGCCCGTGCCGTGAAGCGCCCGTTAATCTTGTGTTTACCAGGAAAATTTTGCCGGATGTTTAGGCGCGCTTAAGGTTACGCGTGCATTCTCCAATCCTAACGAGGGGCCGAAACGTCACCATGGAAACGACGAATTACCTTCAGTTTGGCGCAGCCTTGATCTTCGTGCTGGCACTTATCGGTGCCATCGCGCTGCTGCTGCGCGCGGTCGGCGGCCTCCAGTTCGCCCAGGGCCGTGCCGGCGACCGGC
>JBILMZ010000148.1:0-8580 GCA_044375275.1 Micropepsaceae bacterium
GGGCTCCGCGCCTGGGCGGACAAGCTGAGCAAGGCAATCGACAGGGAAACCAGAAACAGTTTTTTCACGCTATCATCCTCCAGAACGAACCCGCCAGCGCGCATAGTCTAGCGGGTCGTTGGTCGCCGTCACAAGGCGGAACTTCTACCTCAGGATCTGCGAGAGGAATTCCTTGGTACGCGCGCTCTTCGGGTTCGAGAAAAATTCTTCAGGCGGCGCGATCTCCACAATTTCGCCCGCATCCATGAAGACGATTCGATTGGCGACGGTCTTTGCAAAGCCCATCTCGTGCGTGACCACGAGCATGGTCATGCCGGTATCCGCGAGCTCGACCATGGTCTCGAGCACTTCCTTGATCATCTCGGGATCAAGCGCGCTCGTCGGTTCATCGAACAGCATGATGCGTGGCTGCATGGTCAGCGCCCGCGCAATGGCCACGCGCTGCTGCTGGCCACCGGAAAGCTGACCGGGATACTTGGCCGCCTGTTCCGGGATGCGCACGCGCTCCAGATACTGCATCGCCAGCTGCTCGGCTTCCTTCTTGGGCATGCGCTTCACCCACTGGGGTGCGAGCGTGCAGTTCTCGAGCACCGTCAGATGCGGGAACAAATTGAACTGCTGGAACACCATGCCGACATTGGCGCGCACGGCGTGGATCTTCGACTCGTCACTGGTCAGCTCGGCGCCTTCGACAACGATGCGCCCCTCCTCGTGCCGCTCAAGCCCGTTGATGCAGCGGATGAGTGTCGACTTGCCGGAACCCGATGGCCCGCAGATCACGACGCGCTCGCCGCTCGCAACGGTCAGGCTCACGTCACGCAGCACATGAAAGGCCTTGAACCACTTGTTCAGCCCGGTGATCTCAACGGCTGCAGCTGCCTTCTGGGTCTCCGTCACTTCTGCTCTCCGGCTTGCAGCCTGGTTTCGAGGTTCCGCGCATAACGCGACATGCCAAAACACATCATCCAGAAGACCAGCCCCAGGAACAGATAGCCCGTCATGGCCGTGTTGGGTGTCGCCCACTCCGGATCGGCATTGCCCGACTGGATGATGCCCAGCAGGTCCAGGAAACCGATGATCGACACAAGCGATGTATCCTTGAGCAGGCCGATGAAATTGCCCACGATGTTGGGAAGGCACAGCCGCAGCGCCTGCGGCAGGATCACGAAGATCATGGAGCGCCAGTACCCAAGCCCCAGCGCGGCCGCAGCCTCATACTGACCCTTGCCGACAGCCTGCAGACCGCCGCGCACGACCTCGGCCATATAGGCGGATGAGAACAGGGCGACCGCAATGAGCGCGCTCAGCAGCTTGTTTATGGTCATGCCATCCGGCAGGAACAGCGGCAGCATGTTCGCCGCCATGAACAGCACCGTGATGAGAGGAACGCCCCGCCACAGTTCAATGAAAGCAATCGAAAGCCCACGCACGACCGGCAATTCCGATCGCCGGCCGAGCGCCAGCAAGATGCCCAGCGGCAGTGACGCCACGATACCGGTGACGGCGACAACGAGCGTGAGGAGCAAGCCTCCCCAGCGCTCGATCGGCACCTGCGGCAGCCCGAAGCCACCAACGAGAAGCACGAAAGCAGCCACCGGAAAGAGGGTCAGCATCACGGCGCTCACGGCACCCTTGGACGGCAACCGGGGCAGCATCAGCCATGCAAGGCCCGCAACGAACACGATGAAGACAATGTCGACCCGCCAGCGCTGCGCATCATCATAAAACCCGTAGGTGATCTGCCCCACACGCTCGAAGATATAGGGCCAGCACGCCCCGTCTTCCTTCGCGATGCAGGCGTCACGGGTATTGCCGCTCCAGGCGGCATCGATGATGCCCCACTGCACCAGCGGAACGATGGTGACGTAAAGGATATAGATGGCCACCAGCGTCAGCACGCCATTGAGCGGCGTCGAGAACAGGTTCTCGCGCGCCCAGAGCAGCGGGCCAGGAACATGTGCCTTGGGAGGCTTTCGCGGAGCACCCATGTTCAGCGCTCCGTCAGCGAGACACGACTGTTGTACCAGTTCATCGCCGCGCTCGTGAGCAGGCTGAAAGTGAGGTACACCAGCATGGTGATGGCAATGATCTCGATTGCCTGTCCCGTCTGGTTCAGCGACGTGCCGGCAAACACCGAGACCAGGTCCGGATAGGCAATGGCAACCGCCAGAGACGAATTCTTGGTCAGGTTCAGGTACTGGCTCGTCAGCGGCGGAATGATCTGCCGCAGCGCCTGCGGAATGATCACCAGGCGAAGCGACTGCGTTCGCGTCAGCCCGAGCGCATTCGACGCCTCGCTCTGTCCGCGGGCAACACCCTGGATGCCGGCCCGAACGATTTCAGCAATGTAGCTGGCCGTGTAGGTGGCGAGCGCAACCACGAGGGCGATCAATTCGGGCAGAACGGTAAAGCCACCCTCGAAGTCAAAGCCGGCCAGCGCCGGCCAGCTGAAAGAGAGCGGAAATTGCAGGGCTGCGCTCACGACCAGGGGCGGCAGGACGCACAGGGCAAAGACATAGAGACCCATCGCGGGCGCATCGCCGGTCTGCTCCCTCTGGCGCCTCGCACGCAGCACAAGGAAAAGGCCTGCGATGACGCCGACGAGGAAGGAAAAACCGACAAGGAAAAACGGCTCTTCCGGCAAGGGACGCGGCAGATAGAGGCCGCGGTTGTTCAGGAAGGTCCAGTCGAACAGGGACCAGCTTTCGCGCGGCCCCGGCAGGGCGCGCAAAACGGCGAAATACCAGAAGAAGAGCTGGAGCAGCAGCGGCACGTTCCGGAGAATTTCCACATAGGCGCGGCACAGGCGTGCAAACAGCCAGTTCGAAGAAAGCTGCCCGATGCCTATGAGTAGGCCGAGCAGCGTTGCGAGGATGATGCCGGTCACAGCGACAAGCAGGGTGTTCAGCACGCCCACCAGCAACACCCGCCCGTAGGTCGACGTCTCGTCATAGCGAACGAGCGACTGGACGATGTCGAAACCGGCGGTGTTGTTCAGGAACCCGAAACCGGAGGCGATGTGCTGCCGCTCAAGCGCGCTTGAAGCATTCCAGGCCATGCCGGCCAGCAGCGCAAGCACGGCGAGCAGCAGCACGGCCTGGTACAGCAGGTCTTGCGCGCGCGCACGACGCACGGGATGTCCTCCGGATTTCGCCATGTGCTAGCGGATGGGCGGCGCGTAAAGCACGCCCCCCTTGTTCCACAGGGCGTTCAGGCCGCGCTTGATCTTGAGCGGCGAGCCTTGCCCCACATTGCGCTCGAAGATCTCGCCGTAGTTTCCTACCTTCTTGATCGCGCGCACGGCAAAGTCATTCGTGAGGCCAAGGCTTTCGCCAAACGCGCCTTCGACGCCAAGCAGGCGCCGGATCTCGGGATTGGTCGACTTCAGCATCTGGTCGACGTTCTTCGACGTGACGCCGAGCTCTTCGGCGTTGATGAGCGCGAACAGGGTCCAGCGGACGACATCACCCCATTGCTGGTCACCGTGGTTGATGGCCGGTCCAAGCGGCTCCTTTGAAATGATCTCGGGAAGGATGATGTGGTCATCAGGCTTCTTCAGCTTGAGCCGCTCGGCATAAAGTCCCGAAGCGTCGGTCGTGAAGGCATCGCAGCGGCCCGCATCATAGGCGGCAAGGACTTCCGCGTTCTTTTCGAATGCAATGATCTTGTACTTGAGGTTGTTCGAGCGGAAATAGTCGGCAAGGTTCAGCTCGGTCGTTGTGCCGGTATTCGTGCACACCGTGGCGCCATTCAGCTGCTTGGCACTTGTGACCTTCAGCTTCTTCGGCACAAGGAAGCCCTGACCGTCATAGTAGGTGACGCCGATGAACTCGAGCCCCAGCTGGACGTCCCGGCTCATGGACCAGGTGGTGTTGCGGGACAAAAGATCGACTTCGCCTGACTGAAGCGTCGTGAACCGCACCTTCGCGGACGTGGGCGTGAAGCGGACCTTGGAAGGATCATTCAGGATCACGGCCGCAAGCGCGCGGCAGAAGTCCACGTCAAAGCCCGACCAGTTCCCCTTCGAGTCAGGATTGGCGAACCCGGGCAGTCCCTCATTGACGCCGCAGCGCAAAAAGCCGTTCTTCTTGACGCGCTCCAGCGACGGCGACTTGGCTGCGTTTGCCCCGGCGGCCAGGACCAGACTGGCCACAAGCGCGACAGATAGTGACTTCATAAGGAAACGCATGCGAAACCCTTTCGATCAGGATTGCCGGGCGCCCCTGAAATGCGGCACCCTACCCACTTTGGATATTACATAGAGGAAATCCGGGCCCCATGTCCAAACCAAGCAACGGCCCAAAACGCCCTGCGACAAGGATAGTCACGGCAGGCCGGGACCCCTTTGCCCATCAGGGCGCTGTAAATCCGCCAGTATTCCACGCCTCGACCATGCTCCACCGCACGATCGACTCGCTGGAGAACCGGGGTCAGGCCTACACCTATGGTCGCCGGCTGACCCCGACGATCGAGGCGCTGCAGGACGCGATCTGCGAACTCGAGGGTGGCGCGGGAACTGTCTTGTGCCCCTCGGGCCTTCAGGCCTGCACCCTTGCGATCCTGAGCACGGTCTCGGCGGGCGACCACCTACTCGTCACGGATTCGGTCTACGGACCGACCCGAACCTTCTGTGACAAGACCCTCGCCCGGTTTGGGGTGACCACCACCTACTATGACCCGCTGATCGGTGGCGGCATCGAAAAGCTGTTCCGCCCCAACACCAAGGCGATCTTCACGGAAAGCCCGGGGTCGCTGACATTCGAGATCCAGGACATCCCCGCCATCGTCGAGTGCGCCCACGCCAACAACATCGCGGTCATCCTCGACAACACCTGGGGCACGCCGCTTCTGTTCGATGCGTTCAGCCACGGCGTCGACCTGTCGGTCATGGCGGCCACCAAATACATCGTGGGTCACTCCGACGCGCTGATGGGCACGGTCACCGCAAATGAACGCTACCTGAAACAGCTGCGCGACACGCACGGCAATCTCGGACTTTGCGTTGGGCCCGACGACGTGTACCTCACCCAGCGCGGCCTGCGCACGCTGGGCGTCAGAATGCGCCAGCACGAGAAGAACGCCCTCGAGATGGCCAACTGGTTCCAGTCCCGGCCGGAAGTGGCGCGCGTGATCCACCCGGCGCTGGCATCGGACCCCGGACATGAGATCTGGAAACGTGACTTCAAGGGCGCCTCCGGTCTCTTCGCCGTCGAATTCAAACCCTGCCCGCACAAGGCACTGGCCGCCATGCTCGACGGCCTTTCCCTCTTCGGCATGGGCTGGTCGTGGGGCGGCTACGAGAGCCTGGTTGTCACTGCGCATCCCACGCGGACAGCAAGCACGTTCGAAACGTCAGGCCCCCTGCTGCGTTTCCACATCGGCCTCGAGGACACCCAGGACCTGATCGCTGACCTCGAAGCAGGATTTGCAAGGTTGAAAAAGGCATCATGACCGAGAAACTGCCGACACCCGCCTTCATCGGGAAGGTCAAGTTCGACGCAAACGGTCTGGTCACGACCGTGGCCCAAGACGCCGCTTCGGGTGAAGTCCTGATGGTGGCATGGATGAACGAGGAGTCGCTGCGCCTTACCCTGCAGACGGGTCAGGCGACCTATTGGTCACGCTCGCGGCAGTCACTCTGGCGGAAGGGAGAGACCTCCGGCCACACCCAGCAGATCAGCGAGATCCTCATTGACTGCGACGGGGACACCCTTCTCCTGAAAGTCAGGCAGAGCGGACCGGCCTGTCACACGGGCGCGCCCACATGCTTCTTCCAGAAGGCAGAGATCTGAATGGCATTTGACAAGCAGCGCGAGGAATTCGCAGCACGCACAGCAAAGGCGCGCCGCATGGGATCACCCAAGCGGCTGGAAGAGCGAAAGGCCGCCGGTGTACTGAACGCCCGCGAACGCATCGCAAAGCTGCTCGACGCTGGAACCTTTGTCGAAGCGGGGTTGCTTGCCACCTCGATCAGGCCCGACCTGCGGGACAAGTCGCCCGGAGACGGTGTCGTGTCGGGCTTCGGCAAGATCTCTGGACGCATGGTGGGCGTGAACGCCGCAGACTTCACCACACTCGGCTCCTCCTCTGCCGAGATCCATGGAAAGAAGCAGCACTACATCCGCGAAACCTGCCGCAAGAACGGCATGCCGCTCGTCCATCTCATGGAGTGCGCCGGCGGCCGCATCCCCGACATCATGGGCGCGACGGGGATCGGCCGCGCGGGCGAAGGCGCCAGATATTCCCACACGCGCGAGACACCCTGGGCCTCCGCCGTGCTGGGGCTCACCTATGGCGGCGGCGCGTTCACTTGCATCAATTCGGATTTCGTCGTCATGCGAAAGGGGGCGGTGCTTGCGGTCTCAAGCTCCAATGTCACCTCCGTCGCGATTGCCGAGGACATGGACCCCGAAGCGCTGGGCGGCTGGCGCCTGCACAGCGAGAACACGGGTTTCGTGGACAGTGTGGTCGACTCGGACGAAGAAGCCATCCGGCAGATCCAGACTTACCTGAGCTATTTTCCCGACAACGCCAACGTCGCGCCTCCTCGGCTTGAACAGTATGGAGAGGCGCCGCTCGCCCGGCAGCTCGACACGCTCGTGCCGGAAAGCCGTGCGAAAGTGTACGACATTCGCACCGTCCTGCGGGCGATCGCCGACCGTGACTCGGTGTTTCCGCTCAAGGAACGCTTCGCCAAGGTCGCCGTGACGGCCCTCGCGCGCATCAGGGGACGCAGCGTCGGCTTCATCGCCACCAACCCGATGTTCAAGGGCGGCGCATTGGATCCTGACGCCTGCGACAAGATCACGAACTTCATCGTGTTGTGCGACAGCTTCAACATTCCGATCATCTTCCTTGCCGACACGCCGGGCTTCCTCGTTGGGGCGGAAAGCGAGAAGCGGCGCCTTCCCGGCAAGATCATGAACTTCATGGCCGCCCTCGAACTGTCGACGGTTCCCAAGATCGCACTCGTGTTGCGCAAGTCCTTCGGACAGGCCTACCTGAACATGGGGGGAGGAAAGTCGGACGTCACGGCAACCTGGTTTTCGGGCGACATCTCATTCATGGACCCCGCGGTGGCCGTAAACGTCGTGCACGGCATCAAGCCGGGAGAACAGCCCGAGCGCTACGATCAACTCGTGCAGGAGGTCTCGAAAGGCACAACGGCCTATGAACTTGCGGCCCCGTTCATGGCGCAGATGGTGATCGATCCGAACGACACCAGGGACTTTCTCGCCGACATGCTTGAAGTCCTCTCGCGTCGCATGACAAATGGTGTCGGGCAACACAGGCTGGCCGACTGGCCACCTGCATTCTAGACCACGGGACGACACGAGATGGCACGCAGCACCGTCAGGACGGAAATCACAGGCAAGGTCTGGAAGGTCACGGCTTCACCGGGAGAGAAACTCGCGGAGGACGCGCCGATCGTCATCCTCGAGAGCATGAAGATGGAAATTCCGGTGCATGCCCCGCTGGAGTGCACCGTGCTGGAAATCCTGGTGAAGGAAGGCGATTCAGTTACGGAAGGTGACCCCGTCGCACACATCGAAAGCTAGCCCGGGCGCGCACACACGCCCTCAGTGCATGAAGTCGTCATTGTCCGCCGGCCCGCCCCGATCGAGGTCCGGAAAGGCCAGGAGGCACACCCCGATCACGAGGCCGATCAGCGCGCCAATGATTCCGGCTTCAAGAGCCTTGTCCGCCACGGACGCGAACACGCCGCCCAGCAGAACAGCAGGCATTGCGAGTGTGGGGAACGGTCGCAATCCGCGCCGGGGCCGCTTTGCCACTTCAACCTCCTGCCAATCCAACGAGATAATCGTTGAGGAACTTTGTGTCCGGATCAAGGCGCTTCCGCAGCGCCTGGAACCGGTCCCACTGCGGATAGACCTTTGACAGCGCCTCTGCTTTCAAGGTGTGGATCTTGCCCCAGTGCGGTCGCCCGCCATACTTCCAGAACACAGGTTCCACGGCGTTGAACAGGGGTTCATGGCGCTGCTTGTTGTACTGATGGACGGATATGGTGACGGCATCGCGTTTGTAAAAGGGGGAAAGCCAGATGTCGTCACCTTTCACGAAGCGGAACTCGATCGGAAAGACCCCCGCAATTTTCCGGTGCCGGATGACTTCGGCAACCTCGCGAATGCAGTCCACGCCGTTAACGGCAGGCACCGCGTATTCCATTTCGTTGAAGCGGGTCGTTCGCGGACTGGGGAAAATCTCGTGGCTCCAGCGCGCCCGCGTGCTGGCTCCCATGGCACCGCGCGTGAACAGTCGCTGCAGGGGAGCTGACAGGCCCGGCAACAGCCTGGCCGCCTGGCACCCGTACTCGAACATTCGCTGGTCAGGGCTGACACGCTCGCCGCGGATCCGCATCTTTTCGCTGTCACAGGGAGGCGGGACTTCTTCGTCTGTCTCGTCGAGAGACTTCGCGACAACGCCGTCCGCCAGCGGAAACCAGAAGAACTCGAAATGCCGGTGTGCATCGCGCAGGGCACCGATCTGGCGCCAGCACTCATCCGCCGGCATCAGCCAGTTATGCTCCTTCAGGCGATAGGCCGGCCGGACATTCAGCGT
>JBILMZ010000149.1:0-8562 GCA_044375275.1 Micropepsaceae bacterium
GAGGCAAAGGACGCTGACTGACGGGGTTTATCTTAATTCTCACGTGAATTTGCCGCGTTCGCGGGATTCTCTCCGATTGCGCCGCGCGACGGCATTTGGGACAATCAGCAACAACGCAGGGCCGCGGCAATCGCAGGGCGGCGCGCGGCGAGACAGGATTATTCGACATGGGAAGTTTCTCAATCTGGCATTGGCTTGTCGTGGCCGTGATCGTCATGCTGATGTTTGGCGGTCGTGGCCGCATCTCCGAGATCATGGGTGATGTTGCGCGCGGTATCCGCAGCTTCCGCAAGGGCCTGTCGGAAGACGACAAGAACCTTGAGAGCACCAACAAAGACCAGACCGAAAAGAAGAACTGAGCGAACGCCTGAATGTTCGATATCGGCTGGAGCGAGCTTCTGGTCATCGGCATCGTTGCACTCGTTGTCATCGGTCCGAAGGATCTGCCGCAGGCATTCCGTGTTGTTGGCCAATGGGTCTCGAAGGCCCGCGGACTTGCGCGCGAGTTCCAGTCCCATGTCGACGAAATGATGCGCGAAGCCGACGTGCAGGACATGAAGCGCGAATTCCGGGACATGACGCGCGTGCCTGAGTTCGAAGAGATCGAGGCCGACCTGATGCGCGGCGACCTGACGCCCGAGGGCAAGCCGGTTGCCAAGCCGGTCACTGACGGTTCAGCCGAGAAGAAAGTTCAGCCTGTCGCTGCAGCGACGGCGGGACCGCCAAGCGAGCCCACCGTAACGGTGCCGCCCGCCCCATGACGAACCCAACCAAGGATCACGAGGACGACTACATCGAGTCTTCGCGCGCGCCGCTGATGGATCACCTCATCGAGCTGCGCCAGCGCCTCATCTGGTCGCTGCTGTCCTTCATCGTGGCTTTCTTCATCTGTTATGCGTTTGCCGAGCAGATCTACGCCTTCCTGACGCATCCGCTGGCGGAAGCGATGAAGGGGCAGCCTGGTCGGCGCATGATCTACACGGCGCTGTACGAAACCTTTTTCACCTATCTGAAGGTGTCGGCCTTCGGTGCGATCTGCCTGTCGTTTCCGATAGTGGCGATGCAGATCTGGATGTTCGTGGCGCCGGGGCTCTACAAGAACGAGCGTTCGGCGTTCCTGCCATTCCTCCTGGCGACGCCGATCCTTTTCTTCACGGGTGCCTCGCTGGTGTATTTCGGGCTGATGCCCGTCGCCATCACGTTCTTCCTCGGCTTCGAGACGCCAGGCGGCGAGGGCACTCTGCCCATCCAGCTCGAAGCCAAGGTGTCGGATTATCTCGACCTGATCATGACGCTGATCTTTGCGTTCGGGCTGAGCTTCCAGTTGCCGGTGCTGCTGACTCTGCTCGGTCGTGTCGGGATCGTGTCGTCGGACTTCCTGCGCCGCAACCGGCGCTTTGCCATCGTCTTCGCCTTTGTGGTGGCCGCCGTGCTGACGCCGCCCGACGTCATGAGCCAGTTTGCGCTCGCCATTCCCCTGTGCCTTCTCTACGAGGGATCGATCTGGAGCGTGCGACTGATCGAAAAGCGGCGTGATGACCAGTCAAAAAGCGCGGAAAACGCTGTTTAGCCCTGTTGTCGCCTGCGCCTGCCGGGGCTTATAACCCGCCCATCAGTCAATGGACATTTCATGCACGATATCCGTTTCATTCGCGACAATCCCGCGGCGTTCGACCAGGGTCTCCAGCGGCGCGGCCTGCCGGGCCTGTCGGCACAGATTCTTGAACTCGACCAGGTCTGGCGCACCGCGACAGGCAAGCTGCAGGACCTGCAGTCGACCCGCAACGACGTGTCCAAGCGCATCGGCCAGGCCAAGGCGAAGAAGGACGAGGCCGAGGCCCAGCGTCTCATGGCCGAGGTGGCGCGCCTGAAGGACGAAATTCCTGCCGTTGAGTTGCGCGTTCGGGAGACCGAGGAAGCCATCAACGAACAGCTCAGCACGATCCCGAACCTGCCGGCGGCGGAAGTGCCGGACGGTGTCGACGAGACGGCGAACAAGGAAGTGCGTCGCACGGGAACGCCGCGTGCCTTCAACTTCGAGGCCAGGCAGCATTTCGACCTGGGTGAAGGCCTGCGGCTCATGGACTTCGAGGCGGCCTCGAAGATGTCGGGCGCGCGCTTCGTCATCCTGCGGGGACAGCTTGCCAGGCTCGAGCGTGCGCTTGCCAGCTTCATGCTGGACCTGCATACGGGCGAGTTCGGTTACCAGGAAGTGGCGCCGCCGTTCCTCGTGCGTGACCAGGCCATGTACGGGACGGCGCAATTGCCGAAATTCCGTGACGAGCAGTTCGGGACCACCAACGGGTTCTGGCTCATTCCCACGTCGGAAGTCCCGCTGACCAACCAGGTCCGCGAGATGATCCTTGATGAAAGCAGCCTGCCTTTGCGGTTTACCGCGTGGACGCCGTGCTTCCGGTCGGAAGCGGGCGCTGCGGGACGTGACACGCGCGGCATGATTCGGATGCACCAGTTCTCGAAGGTCGAGCTGGTGTCGATCTGCACGCCCGAGCAGTCGGATGCGGAACACGAACGCATGACGGGTTGCGCGGAAGAAGTCCTCAAGCGTCTCAACATTCCCTTCCGGACCATGATGCTCTCGACAGGCGACATGGGCTTTGCGGCGCGTCGTACCTATGACATCGAGGTCTGGCTGCCGGGACAGAATGCCTATCGCGAGATCTCAAGCTGCTCGAATTGCGGTGACTTCCAGGGGCGGCGGATGAATGCCCGCTTCAGGCCTGCAGATGGAAAGTCGACGCGCTTCGTGCATACGCTGAACGGGTCGGGGCTCGCCGTCGGGCGCACGCTCATCGCGGTGCTCGAGAATTACCAGCAGGCGGATGGTTCCATCGAAATCCCCACTGCGTTGCGGCCTTACATGGGTGGACAGGAAGTGATCAAGCCCAATGTCTGATGCAAAGCTGCCCATCCGGATCCTGCTGTCGAATGATGACGGCATCAATGCGCCCGGCCTCGTGTCGCTCGAGAAGATCGCGCGGTCGCTGTCGGATGATGTCTGGGTCGTTGCGCCCGAGACCGAAGAGAGTGGCGCGTCGCGCAAGCTGACGCTCACCATGCCGTTGAGGATCCGGGAAGTGGGGCATCAGCGCTTCGCTGTTCAGGGAACGCCGACGGATTGCGTGCTGCTGGGTGTCAATCATGTGCTGAAGGGCAAGCCGCCGGCGCTGGTCCTTTCAGGTGTCAACCGTGGTGCCAACATTGCGGACGACGTCACCTATTCCGGCACAATCGCTGCGGCCATGGAAGGTACGGCGCTGGGCATCCCGTCGATCGCGCTCAGCCAGGCCTATGGTTTCGAAGAGGGGCGTGAAGTGCGGTGGTCCTGCTGCGAGGCCTATGGCGCGGCTGTGGTCCGCCGCCTGCTTGAGGTTGGCTGGGCGAAGGACGTCCTGATGAACGTCAACTTTCCCGACCGGTTGCCGCAGGATGTTACCCGCATCGAAGTGACGTCGCAGGGCAAGCGCGACCAGTCGCTGGCCAACATTCTTGAGCGTGTGGACGGCCGGAATGTTCCGTATTTCTGGCTGGGCTTCTCGCGTGTGCTGAGCAATCCGCCTGAAGGCACAGACCTGCGCGCGATCTATGATGGCCGTATCTCCGTCACGCCGCTTCACCTGAACCTCACGGAGGAGAAGGCGCGGCAGGCGCTCGCGCCGGCAATGAACGGTGCGGCCTCGGCTCTGCTCAAGGGATAGCCCATCTCCGTGACAGCGGACATCCGCATGATCCAGCTGTTGATGGAGCTCCGGCGTAGCGGCGTCGGCGACACGGAAATCCTGTCTGCCATGGAAACGACACCGCGGGAGAATTTTGTCCCCGAGGTCTTTCGCGACCGTGCCTATGACAATGTCGCGCTGCCCATCGATTGCGGGCAGACAATCGGGCAGCCATTTCTCGTTGCCTACATGATTGCAGCGCTTGAGCTTCGGCCTGACCTGAGGGTGCTGGAAGTCGGGACCGGGTCGGGCTACCAGACCGCGATACTCGCGAAGCTGGCCAAGCGCGTTTACACAATTGAAAGGCTGCAGGAGCTGTCGCAGCGCGCGCAGGAGCGCCTGAAGAAGTTACTGCACTTTAACGTCGAATACCGTGTCAGCGACGGAATCCGCGGCTGGCCGGGGCAAGCGCCCTTCGACCGCATCATTGTTTCCGCATCTGCTGCAGAAACCGCTCCCCAGGACCTGCTCAATCAACTCCATATTAAGGGGCAGATGATTATTCCTATTGATCGTAGTGGTCATGGGCAGGTGCTTGTCCGCGTAAGACGGTCAGCACAGGGGTTTCAGAGCACGGATCTTTTGCCCGTCCGGTTCGTGCCGATGTTGGAAGGCATAGCGAAGAGTGATCGAGCGCCCGGGTAATCCGCGCCAGCGTCGCTCAAACCGCAAACCGGCCGAAAAGGCAGTGCAGTCGCTCGTCGCGCTGCTGCTGCTCACCACGGCCAGCGGTTGTGCGACTTATGACACTGGCGCTGAGCGTCCGGTGGCAGCAAAGGCGCGTCCTTTCAGCGGCAAGATGACGACGTACCGCGTCGCCCCTGGGGACACGATCAATTCCATTGCGCGCGACTTTGGCGTTTCCGCCGAAGCCATCATCGATGCCAACCGCTTCAATGACCCGAATTTCCTGCGTCCCGGCCAGCGGATCCAGGTGCCGCGTGCGGGTGCGCGTTCAGGGCAGCGCAAACCCCGCGTCCAGCTTGCAGAGGCGCCACGGCGCCCTGTACGTTCACGCAATCCGGATGCTCCGTACACGGATCCGCGACTGGAAGGCGCCAGGTTCTATGCGTTCGACGGGCCACGCCTGAAGCCCGGAGACGAGCGGGTGGCTCGCGTCGAGGACGTTGCCTTCGAGGCGCCATCTGCCGATCTCGATGCTGCCTTCGAGCCCCCGAAGAAGGGGTCGAAGCCGAAGGTGTCAAAGCATGCCGGCAATTTCATCTGGCCTGTTCGCGGGCGGGTGATTGCGGGCTTTGGCGCAGACAAGACGGGCCAGCACAATGACGGCATCAATATCGCTGCCGAACCCGGTGCGCCGGTCAAGGCGGCCGAGGCCGGCGTGGTGATCTATGCCGGCAACCAGCTGCGCAGCTATGGCAACCTGCTTCTGGTTCGCCATCCCAGCGGCTATGTCACCGCCTATGCGCATAATGAGAAGCTGCTGGTCAACGTGTCGGATCAGGTCAAGCGCGGGCAGAAGATTGCCCTCGTGGGGAAGTCAGGCAGCGTTGATGTTCCCCAACTGCATTTCGAAATCCGTCGCGGCGACAAGCCGATGAATCCGGCGGACTATCTCGTGACGGCGACTGCGAGCCGCTGACCCAACTCGCCTGCCAGGTCCTCGATGAATTGCCAGGCCACACGGCCTGACCTGCCGCCGCGTGTCATTGACCATTCAAGTGCCCGGCGCCTGAGGTCATCCTTGGTGATCACGAGCCCGAAGTGGCGGACATAGCCTGTCACGATGTCCAGGTAGTCCTGCTGGCTGACATTGTGGAAGCCAAGCCAGAGGCCAAAGCGGTCCGACAGCGATGTCTTCTCCTCGATCGCCTCGTCCGGATGGATCGCGGTTGATCGTTCATTGTCGATCATATCGCGCGGCATCAGGTGGCGGCGGTTCGAGGTTGCGTAAAACACAACGTTGCCCGGCCTGCCGGCGATGCCACCTTCCAGCACCGTCTTGAGCGCGCGGTAGGCGCCGTCGCCAGCGTCGAATGAAAGGTCGTCGCAGAACAGGATGGCCTGCACGGGGGCATCGGCAAGCAGGGCCAGCAGGGTTCCAAGCGTGGAGATATCCTCGCGGTGGATTTCAATGAGCTTCAGGTCGGCTTTGGTTTCGGCCCTGACGGCACCGTGGACGGCCTTCACAAGCGCGCTCTTTCCGGTTCCGCGGGCTCCCCAGAGCAGGGCGTTGTTGGCAGACAGCCCTGACGCAAAGCGCCTTGTGTTGGCCCAGAGGAGGTCCCGTTGCTGGTCAATGCCGCGCAGCAGCCCGATGGGGACACGGGCAATGGCTGACACCGGCGTGAGCGAGAGGGTGCCGGCGTTCCACAGAAACGCCTCTGCATCCGTCCAGACAGGGGGTGTCACCCGCGGTGGTGCGAGGCGCTCCAGCGCATCGGCGATCCGGTTGAGGAGGGCGTCGGCATTGCTGGTCATGGATGAACCGGTCTCCGGGGGCGTGGATTCGCGCGTCGTATCTGCCGTGACAGGATAGCGGCTTCCCTGCCTGTCATCAAAAGCGGGTGTCGATTTCCGCGATTTTTCATGGGTTTAGGATGCGGCTGTGGCGAATTCTACGCGTTGTTGCATTGGTACCGTTGAAAGCTATAGTCCGGCCCCGCATTTCCCACGACAGACGAAACAGTTAACGGTACGGCCTTTTCATGTTCATTTCGACCGCTTTTGCCCAAGGGGTATCCGGCTCCTCGGGCTTCGCCGATGCGTTTGCCTCCATCGGCTGGATCATCCTGGTCATCCCGATCATGTACTTCATGGTCATTCGTCCCGAGCAGCAGCGTCGCAAGGCGCATGCGCACATGATCTCCAATGTCCGCCGCGGTGACGTCGTCGTGACGTCGGGCGGCATCGTTGGCAAGGTGGTCAAGGTGCTAGAGGGCGAAGAAATCATGGTCGAGATCGCCGAAGAAGTGCGGGTGAAGGTCGTCAAGCAGACCCTGCTCGACGTGCGGACGAAGAGCGAGGGGTCCTCCGACACTTCGTCCAAGACCGACGACAAGAAATAGATTTCCAGGATCAGAAACGGACTTCTCCCATGCTGCAGATGCAACCCTGGAAAATCTACGCAATCCTGCTGGTTTGCGTTTTTGGAATCTTTACGGCACTGCCGAATTTCCTCCCGCAGGACGTTCGCGACCAGATGCAGAGGAGTTTGCCTTTTCTTCCGCACAAGCCCATCACGTTTGGTCTGGATCTCCGCGGTGGCGTCTATGTCCTGTTCGAGGCGCAAATTGAAGTTGCCGTCAAGGACAAGATGCAGGATGTCCTTGACGAAGTCCGGAAGGGATTGCGCAAGGAAAAGATCGCCTATGCCGGACTTTCGGCGACGAAGGATGCCGTAAAAGTCCAGATTTCCGAGCCATCACAAGTCGAGAGCGCGCGCACTTTCCTCAAGACGCTTGCAAGGCCCATCGCGGGCGGGGTGACCGGCGTTTCGTCCAACGAGTTTGACGTGACCGTCGAGGGCACTGGTGCTGCGACCCTGAAGATGACGCCGGCTGGCATTGAGCAAATCCGGGCCAATGCGATGGCACAGAGCCAGGAAATCCTGCGCAAGCGCATCGATCCCGAAGGTACCCGTGAAATGACGATCCAGCCCCAGGGGTCGCGTCGCATTATCGTCCAGGTTCCCGGCGCCACCGATCCGCAGGAAATCATCAAGAAGGGCAGTGCAACGGCCAAGCTCACGTTTCACATGGTGGATGACACTGTCACCCTTTCAGACGTTGAGGCCGGTCGGATCCCGCCGGGATCCAAGCTCCTGAGGGAGAAGATCGGTCGTGGTGCGTCCGCACGCGAAGTTCCGATCGTCATCAAGGAGCGCGCCGTCATCACGGGAGACATGCTCAACCGTGCACAAGGCACTTTCAGTTCTGAATCGTCGCTGCCCATCATCGCCTTTGAATTCAATGCGCAGGGTGCGCGGCGCTTCGCCGACATCACGCGCAACAATGTCGGCAAGCGCTTTGCCGCCGTTCTGGACGGCGTCGTCATCACGGCGCCCAATATCCGCGGACCGATCCTCGGTGGTTCGGGCATCATTGAAGGCGACTTCACGATCGAGGAAGCAAACGAGACTTCGGTCCTGCTGAACTCCGGCGCCCTGGTCGTGCCGCTGACCGCTGAAGATCAGCGGCTTGTGGGTGCAGAACTTGGCGAGGAGGCGGTAGACGCGGGTGCATACTCGGCATTGGGTGGCCTGATCCTCGTGGTCCTGTTCATGGTCCTCCAATATCGTCTGTTCGGCTTCTTTGCAGACGTCTCGCTCATAATGAACATTCTGCTCCTGCTTGGCTTGATGACGGCGGTGGGCGCCACGCTGACCTTGCCCGGTATTGCCGCGTTCGTTCTGACCATGGGCATGGCCGTTGACGCGAACGTCCTGATCTATGAGCGCATCCGCGAGGAGCAGCGCAATGGAAAGACCGTCATCGCGGCGATCGATGCTGGTTTCTCACGCGCCATGTCCACGGTGATCGATTCGCAGCTGACCACCATTCTTGCCGGTCTGATGCTGCTACAGGTGGGATCGGGTCCGGTGCGAGGTTTTGCGGTCGCGCTTGTGTTCGGCATCATCACGTCCGTGTTCACGGCGGTTTACGTGACGAGACTGCAGGTTTACTGGTGGCTCAAAGCCCGCCGCCGCAATGAGTTGTCTATCTGACGCTTCTGGCAGACGGGGTTGGAGACACTCCAATAGTCCTACGAATCAAGGGGTTAATGACAAGCCCCAAGATTGACTCGCCGGCAGCGTGTATTGTTTGACTTCGGGCAATTGAGTCGCCGGTCGCTGCATGTTCGG
>JBILMZ010000150.1:0-8541 GCA_044375275.1 Micropepsaceae bacterium
TGCGCTTACCGACTTCCAGGCTGAAGGTCATCGCGGTGTAGGTCTCGACAGAGCCGATACCGTAAATGCACGAGACCGAGGCCACGATGATGACGTCGTCGCGCTCCAGCACGGCGCGCGTCGCGGCGTGGCGCATGCGGTCGATCTGTTCGTTGATCGACGATTCCTTCTCGATATAGGTGTCCGTGCGCGGAACGTAGGCTTCGGGCTGGTAGTAGTCGTAGTACGAGACGAAGTACTCGACCGCGTTCTCCGGAAAGAAGTTCTTCATTTCGCCATAGAGCTGGGCGGCGAGCGTCTTGTTGGGTGCGAGGATGAGGGCCGGACGCTGGGTGGCCTCGATGACGTTGGCCATCGTGAAGGTCTTGCCGGATCCGGTGACCCCGAGCAGGACCTGGTCGCGTTCGTTTGCGTTGATGCCCTTGACCAGTTCGGCGATGGCGGTTGGCTGGTCGCCCTTCGGTACAAGGTTGGACACGACGCGGAAGCGCCTGCCGCCTTCCGACTTCTGCGGGCGTGCGGGCCTGTGCGGGACGAACATCGCGGCTGGCGCTTCGGAAACGCCTTGGGATTTGGAGCTGGATGGCATGCGGGCCAGTATAATGGGCAGGTGCCGGAATGTCATGTGACAGCCTGCCGGTCCAGCGCGGTTGGCCGGGTGTCAGGCTGGCGCTTTCAAGTCAGGCGCGGGGAAGAGATTTCACGTAACGCCAGACGCCGATGATGGCGAGTGCCAGCATGACGTGGACGGCGATCACCGGCGGCCATCCGACCAGATACAGAATGTCGTTCGCCAGGCCGGGCTTGAATGGTCCGCCGCCAAAGGCCAGTCCGCGTGTGCCGAACATGGCGTGGAAGTAGGTGGGGACCGTGAAAAGCCATGCGGTGATGAGCGCGCTCCAGAAGAAGATCCGGTGCTGGCGCTGGCTGAGGCTCAGAAACCCTCCGCCCAGTCCCAGTGCCATGAGCATCAATCCCTGCGTGATGGATTCCATGTGAACCATGCGCCAGGCGCGGTGGTCGTCGGGCAGCTTTACGTCAATGGGAGGAATCACGGGCCAGAGCACGATCTCACCGAGCAGGGCAAAGAACCAGTGCCAGCCTACAAAGACGCCGAAGCAGAAGAGGCCGATGCCATTCAGGAAAAGCACGGCACGCAGTCTCTCAGGCATGGCAGCTGTCATCGGGGTTGCCTTTCAGGCAGTTGCAGTTACGGGGCTTTGGCTGTCACGGGCTCGGCTTCAGTGAGGCGTGTCGTGTCGAGCGCGCCCAGTCCGCTTCGGCCTTCCTGATGCATGCGCCACCATGCTGTTACCCACGAAGGATCCTTTACCTGCCTGGGGTCGTAGCCAGGCTTCAGGATGCGCAGCAGCTTGGGTACCAGCCTCGAGAACATGCGTGCGAGCAATCCATAGACGACCAGACGATTGCGGATGTTGAACCAGCGTCCGTCTTCGATCAGCAGGGCACGATATCCCTGCCAGGCGCGGAAGAAGATGTGTGTTGTCGCGTAAAGGAGGCCATAGATGCGCCAGGCGTATCGTCCGTCCAGTGCCTCGAAGACATCGTAGGTTACTGTCTTGTGCTCGATCTCCTCGACGAAGTGCCAGAGGATGAGCGACGAAACGGCCGGGTCGGCGTCGCCGAACAGAAAAGCGCGGTCTTCCACGAGCATGTGCCCGACGCACAGGCCCATGGCCTCGAAGCCTTCAGCGTAGGCGATGTTGAATGTGAGTGATCGGGTCTTCCCGAGCGCCTCATAGTCGGCCTTCAGGCGGGCCTCGTGTTCCGGCACGGCGCGATAGCCCATCTCCGCCAGGCGCCGGTTGAACTGCTGGTGTTGCCTGAAGTGGGTCGACTCCTGGGCAATGTACTGATCGACATCATGCTGAAGCGCGGGCTCCGTGATGCGCGTGCGGGCCAGCTTCATCACGTCGATCAGGTAGGGTTCAAGAAAGGGCATTGCCAGAGAGCCGGAGTTCACCATGTGGCTGAACTCGGGCCTGGAGGAATTCCACCAACCCCTCAGACCTTCAGGGTAAGGGAAGTTCATCCTGCGTATGATCATGGCTGCTGCCGTCATTCGACCCTCGCCGTTGCTCGAACCGGTTACAAGCTTACGCCCGGGCTGCAAATGCGGGAAGGACTATTCGATTTCCGGCTCTTCAGCGGGAGGCTGTTCGATGTCCGAGTCCCCGGCCGAGTCTTCCGAGCCCTCGTCGTAATACGACTCCGGTGGCGGTGGAGGGGCGGATTGCCTGTTCTTGTTCTTCGCGCGGGCCTTCTGTTCGGCCACGTGAAGCGGGTAGCGGATGTCGTCCGGGGCGTAGACCGAACTCTCAGCGTCCTGCGCCTTCGCGGCAGGCTCGGTGAAATAGAACGAGCTGACGACAAGCGAGCCGATGACGGCTGCGATCAATCCGAATGCGATTTCCCTGTCCAACACGGCCTGTTCCATGCCTCCCGGGTGGAAGGTAAGAAAGGAGTGTTAACGAGTTCTCAATTCCTGCGGTTGATTTCACCACCACCAGACGATGAGGGCTGCTTCCGCGATCATGATGGTTATGAGAAAACCAAAGAAAATGGTCTGAGTTTGCCGGTGTAGCCAGTCCCAGCCGCGGGCCTGCCCATAGGCCTGGGTGGTTTCGGTGACGGCGAAGAACGCCATGGCGGCTCCAACCGCTGCCAGCCCTGCGCCGCCCATGATGCCAAACCAGACTAGGGCGCGGCTCAGCAGGTGATTGGCCATGAAGAGGGAGCGTTCAAAGAAGAAGGCGCGCCAGTTTGCCTGGTCCTTTGTCTTTCCCTGCGACTTTGCGAAGTGAGCCGACAGCACTGCCGGCAGCAGCATGATGAACTCGGCAAGAGCGGCACCCAAAGCGGCCACGAGGGCGTCCGCGAAAGTTGCGGACCAGAACCACAGTGCGAGTGCGAACAGGCCCAGCTCGCACAGGGTCGACCAGATTCCTGACAGGGCCGCGGCGACCCAATCCTTCAGTTCGGCAAGGTTGGACCGCTGGACCATGTAGTCCGCGAGCACCTTCAGGATAATCGCCAGCGCCCAAGTTGCGGCACCGACCAGAAACCAGTTCCAAATCTCCATGCGCGCACTATGTCGACGCATGCTCCTGTTGTCGAGCCACACGCCGGTGCCTGATGCAGTCTGCCAAACCGGCGTGCGACAGTTTTGTTTGTTGGCGGGACAATTTCGTGCTTGTGTGGCTCGGTCATATGTTCTATATTTGTTCCTAATCCCGCGTCCCGGCGTTTCGGGAGGTGCGGCTGCCATTTGACAAGTGAAGACTGATTGGAATTCCCGGTGTGTCCGGTGCGCCTCCCTGACTGGCAGTGTCGGCTCCCATGCTGGCTTTGTGCCGGTTCCCGCTGTTTCTGGACGGATTTTGCGCCCTTGGGCTGTGATTCCCGCCTCCTGACAGCGTGAATCCTGGGCAGGTGAGGCGCAGATGCAACCGCCGGGTGTTTAACAGGCTGCTATTGTAGCGCCTGAAGAGAGGGGCGGCTGGTGCGCAAGCATCGGCAGGCCTGAAAGAAACGGGTGCGGACATGGTTCGGAAAATTGCCATTGGCTTTGGTGCGCTGATCGTCCTGCTGATCGGCGTGGCGTTTGTGCTTCCATCGACCGTCCATGTGGAGCGGTCTGCCGTCATCAAGGCGTCACCTGAAGAAGTGTTTTCGATCGTCAACGACCTGACACGCTTCAACGAGTGGTCTGCCTGGTCCGAGAAGGATCCTGACATGAAGTACACGCTGGACGCCGCACCGACAGGTGTGGGCGCCAAGATGTCGTGGTCGAGTGACAAGATGGGCAGCGGCTCGCAGGTGATCGTCGAGAGTGAGCCGTTCAAGCACATCAAGACGAAGCTGGAGTTCGACGGCAGTGGGCCTTCGTTCGCGACATTCACGCTTGATGCCGTTGAAGGTGGGACGCGGATTGTCTGGGCCCTCGAAAGTGAAGTTGGCATGAACCCGGTGGGACGTTATATGGGCCTCATGATGGATGGCTGGGTTGGCAAGGACTATGAGCGGGGTCTTGTGAAGCTCAAGGCGCTCGTGGAGTCCGCTTCTGATGCGGCCACGCGTGAGGCTCTTGCCGATCCTGGTACCGGCGCCCTGCCGCCGGACATCTACACACCGGTTGCTGCTGATCCTTCCAAGGGGCCCGAAGTCGTCACGATTGAAGCCCGCCCGGTCATCAGGACTCAAGGATCGGCTCCTGCGGCTGAAGATGCTGCCATATCCGGCGCACTCGGTGTCGCGTTCCAGAAGATCCTGACATTCGCCGAAGCCAATTCGCTTGAGGTTGGTGGTGCGGCTCCTACAGCCGTTACCATTTCGCACGAGAACGGGGTGTGGACCTTCGAGGCCGCCATGCCATTGCTTGCAAAGCCCGCCAGCGTGACCACGGAAGAAGAGGGTGTCGAAATCGGGCAGAGCTATGCTGGCAAGGCGGTGAAGGTCACCCACAAGGGGCCTTACTCAACGCTCAAGAATTCCTATGAGCGCCTTCACGCCTACACGAAGGAAAACAAGCTCAAGGAAAAGGGGCTGGCCTGGGAAGAATACGTGGGAGACCCTGCAGAAACGGGCGACGATGCACTGTTGACGAATGTCTACATCGCGATCGAGTGAGTTTGGGCTGAGACTGCCTTTACTGCCCTGACTGACCTGTAGCTGTCACCTTCGGTGACAGCTACCGCAAGAGGCTTAATGATGGTTTCGGCTAACGCTGCTCGCAAGATTCAGGTTCATCCTGCCCTGCCAACAACAATGTCGCGTTTTCGCCGTTCATCCAGAAAACGGTCGTACCGTCCGAGTATTTGCGTCCCTGATCGGCAGCAACGCTCTTGAGCGGAAAGTCCTTGCCGCGCGTGGCGAGAGTTATTGCCTTGCCGTCTTCGCCAACCGGCCGGACGACGACCATGCCGGCGTCGTCGCATTTGAAGGTGGCCGGGCGCGTGTTCATCATCGGTGGCAGGATGAGCGCGGACTGCGAGGAGTCGGCGCGCTCATCGGGATCCACGCAAGCCGTCACGGATGCAAGCATTGCGCAGATGGCGATGGCTTTCAGGGAAGTATTGTGGCGCACGGTCAACCTCTGCAGTGGTGTGCATGAAACAGGCGCACAGTTAGCAGGAGCGTGCAATCGGCGGCAAGTACGGTTTCAGGATGTCGAGTGAGCGTGTGCTGGAAGGGTGTTCAGCGCAGTCCGGCTTCGCTGCGAATCTTTTCGATCGCCGAGCAATAAGACTGGTGATTTCCCTTTGCGCCGAAGCGCGATCCGGCGTCGAGAATCTTTGCGCCAACTTCACCCAGTCGATACGCGTCGAGGTTGCCGACAGCTTCGGCGGCGAGCAGATCATCGCTGAGTACAGAGACCTTTACTGCTGCGTCTTGAGCACTGGTGCACGAGCCAGCGACCGAGCGTTCACACGCAGTGAGTGCAATCGCGGCGACGCACACGAATGCGGCTTTGCAAAGACTCTCGATGGTGGACATGCGTGAAACTACCCAAGTGTTAACAGAAGAATGCCGGAAAACTCGCTGAAAAGCTATGGCTTCCTCGCGTCAGGGCGATCCGGCGACCATGAAATTTTTTACAGGGTGTAGTCGTACGTGCTTCGTCAGCTTCCCCCCTGCATAGAAGTTGAAAGTCATGGTCCGATCGGCGGGCTTGAACACAAAAAGAGGTGCTACCCCGCCAGCCCGACGCAATATGTTGTTCCTGAAATCCACTTTCCCTCGCACCGCGTGCTCCCATTCGCGGGGGAGCATGCGCTTGATCTTGTTGGTCAAGCTTAACCGCTCCGGCAGGGTGGTGTCCTTGACCTGGATCGAAAGGGCCGTCGCGTGGATGACATTTCCCTTATCAACCTGCAGGCGAACGGCCACGATCCAGTCTGCGGACTCGGAGAAACCTTCCCAGCGGCCCACAGGCGCTTCCTCGGCTCCGCAGCCTGTCAGGGCCAGGAAGGTGCAAGCGAGAACGAACATTCTGATGAGACGGGTCATGGTTTGAACTCCGGGCAGAACCCTGCGCTGCAATTGTTGTTCCCAGCCGCTAAGGAACACTTAAGGCGAATTAACCGGTTTTTGGTCAAAACCGCGCAGTGGCACGCTGCGGCGTGCGCCCTGCGGGTCGAATCGGGTACCAGAAACGCCTCATTTCTGAACATGGTGGTTTCCCAATGAGCGGATCAGCCTCGCTGCCTCCCGGGTTCCTCTCCCGCGCGCTGTCTCGGATCAAGCCGTCGCCGACCATTGCCGTTTCGCAAAAGGCGAGGGACCTTCTGGCGCAGGGACGGGACGTCATCGGGCTTGGCGCGGGCGAGCCTGACTTTCCGACGCCGGACAACATCAAGCAGGCAGCCTTCCGCGCGATTGAGCGCAACGAGACCCGCTACACGGCGGTCGAGGGCATTCCCGAGTTGCGCAAGGCCATTGCCGACAAGTTCAAGCGCGAGAACGGCCTCGACTACAAGCCATCGCAAACACTTGTGGCACCGGGCGGGAAGGCCATCATCTTCAACGCCTTCCTGGCGACGCTCAATCCCGGGGACGAGGTGATCATCCCTGCGCCGTACTGGGTGAGCTATCCTGACATCGTGCAGCTTTGCGGTGCCACGCCAGTCGTCATCGAGACGACCGAGAAGACCGGGTTTCGTCTTGATGCCGCCCAGCTGGCCAAGGCGATCACGCCCAAGACCAAGTGGCTGATGCTGAATGCGCCCTCCAATCCGACGGGGGCGGCCTACACGGCTGCGCATCTCAAGGCGCTGGCCGATGTTCTCGTCGAGCATCCGCACGTGTGGGTCCTCACGGATGACATGTACGAGCACATCCTGTTCGACGGCTTCACGTTTGCAACGATTGCCCAGGTGGAGCCGAAGCTCTATCCGCGCACGCTGACCATGAATGGTTGTTCGAAGGCTTATTCGATGACGGGCTGGCGCATCGGTTATTGCGCCGGGCCGGAGCCGCTGATCAAGGCCATGGCTGCCATCCAGTCGCAATCCACGACCATGGCGACATCTGTCAGCCAGTGGGCGGCCGTCGAGGCGCTCAATGGGCCGCAGGACTTCATCCCCATGCGCGCCGCCAGTTTCCAGAAACGCCGTGACCTCGTCGTCTCCATGCTCAACCAGGCCAGCGGTATCAGTTGCCCGAAGCCGGAAGGCGCCTTCTACGTCTATCCATCCTGTGCAGGTGCAATAGGAAAGGTGGCGCCGTCCGGCCGCGTCATCAGCAATGACGAGGTCTTCGCTGCGGAGCTACTGGAAGCGGAAGGCGTTGCGATCGTGCATGGCGCGGCGTTCGGGCTGTCGCCCTATTTCCGGATATCCTATGCGACCTCCGAAGAGGTGCTGGAGAAGGCCTGCGAACGCATCCAGCGTTTCTGCGCGAACCTGCGCTAGACGTTTTTCCCTTGCGCTTGGATGAAATCCGGCGGAACGTGGTGACGCCCGGTTTCGAGGGCGTGCCTCTTATCGCTGGTTGCGCCACCCGGGCTTACAGGGAGCAACCTCATGGCAGACAAGAACGTCAAGGGAGGACATGGGCCACGCTGCGTGGCCATCGTGGGACCTCAGGGCAGCGGCAAGACAACGCTGCTTGAAAGCTTGTTGTGGGTGACCGGCGCGATCAGCCGCAAGGGCAGCCACGCGCAGCAGAACACGATTGGCGATGCCTCTGCTGAAGCGCGCGAGCGCATGATCAGCGTGGACATCACGCCTGCGACGGTCGGCTATCTCGGCGACACGTTCACGTTCCTCGATTGCCCGGGTTCCATCGAGTTCCTGCAGGAAACGCTGAATGCGCTGGCGGGCGTGGATGCCGCCATCGTGGTCACGGAACCGGATCCTGCCAAAGCGGCGATCCTTCAGCCATTGCTGAAGCGTCTTGAAGATCTTTCGATTCCGCATTTCCTGTTCGTCAACAAGATCGACAAGGCACAAGGCCGGATCCGCGACCTGCTTGCCGCCCTGCAGCCGTCGAGCGCGAAGCCGCTGGTGCTGCGCCAGGTGCCAATCTGGAAAGACGGAATCGTCTCTGGCTTTGTCGATCTCGCCCTCGAGCGGGCCTATGTCTATCGCGAGCATGCCGCATCCGAAGTCGTCGGTATTCCGTCCGAGCTCGCGGATCGCGAGCACGAGGCGCGCTACCAGATGCTCGAAAAACTGGCCGACTATGATGATCACCTCATGGAGGAGCTTCTCTCGGACATCGATCCGCCCCGGGACGAGATCTTTGCCGACCTGTCGCGCGAGCTGGCTGAAGGCCTGATCGTGCCGGTGCTCATCGGTTCGGCTGAACGCGACAATGGCGTGCGGCGGCTGCTCAAGGCGCTGCGTCATGAAGTTCCCGAAGTGGGGCGCGCGGCCGAACGGCAGGGGCTGACGGCCAAAGGCGATGATCCGGTCCTGCAGGTGGTCAAAACGGTGCACGGGGCGGGCGGGAAGCTCTCACTCGCGCGCGTGTTTCGCGGCATCCTCAAGGATGGCGCCGTGCTGGTTCGTGGCGATG
>JBILMZ010000151.1:0-8493 GCA_044375275.1 Micropepsaceae bacterium
GTGATCTCAGGTCGGGCAGGAACTGCTCGAAGAAGCCGGCGATATTGGGCCAGCCGGCCGCCAGCTTGAACACATCAATCTGGGCGATCAGGGCCGAACCGCCCATCAGGGCCGTGAAGACAAGCAAACAGATGACCTGCACCACGCGCGCCCGCGCGCGATGGCGCGCGAACGTCCGTTCAAAATCCCCCGTGACGCTGGTTCCAGTCACGGTCAGCGGCCACCGCGCCTTGCTGCTTCCTCGGCTTTGCGCATGTCGATGATGACCTGGTAGTCAGCGTGCGTTACAGGGGCGAAGCCCGGCCCATCGCCAGATACCATCGCGCGGAAAGCCTGCGGGTTCTCCTTCGGCAGGTCTGTCAGCGCCTTGACGAGCGCATCCTTGAAGCCCTGGGGCAGCGCCTTGCGAACGACTACCGGTCCGTTCAGGATGGGACCGGCTTTCCAGATGATGCGCAGGTCCTTCATGTCAAAGAGCTTCTGCTCAGCCATGCGCCGCAGGATGCCACGGCTGTAGCCTTCGGCCGGGTCTCCGACGCCGGACGCCCAGGTCACGCCTGCATCGGCCTGGCCTTTAATGACTGCAATGACGCCCTGGTCATGGCCACCGGCAAAGAGCGGCTTGCCGAAGAACGTGTCCGGGTTGAGTCCCTCGGCGCGCATCGCATGGCGCGGGAAGAGGTAGCCCGACGTCGAGTTCACATCGGCATAGGCGAGTGTCTTGCCTTTGAGGTCGGAAAGCTTGCGGAACGGGCTCGACGCTTTAACGAACAGCACGGAATAGTATCCCTTCGAACCGTCGATCTCGACATTGGTGAGGATCGGTTCGACCGCGCCTTTCGTTTGCGTCCACATCATCGCGTAGTTTGAGGGCCCCACCAGCGCCACGTCGATCTGGCTGGCGAACATCGCCTGCGCGACACCATTGTAGTCCGACGCGTTGAACACCTTTGCCGGAACACCCAGCTTCCTGCACATGTAGTCCGTGAACTGCGTGAAGCCTGTGCGCGCCTCGCTGGAGGTCTCCGGTGTCGTGAACCCGAAACGCGCTTCCGGCGCCTCGGCTGCCCATGCGGGCTTCTTGGCACCACCGGTGCAATCGGCCTGCGCAACGCCTGCGAATGCAAGGCAGAGCATCGCTGCCGCCAATCCCAATGCAATCTTCATGTGCTTGTTCCTCTCATTCATTTCAGACATTTCATAGCCCTTGCCTGCCGCAGCGCTTCAGGATTGCGCAGGTGCCTCGTACACCAACTTGATCGTCGCCTCGCTCAACTGGGATGGCAGGCCATCAAACACGATCCGGCCCGCCCTCATGGCCACGATGCGAGTTGCATAGGCCATCGCGATGTCAAGATCATGAAGGTTGCAAAGTACCGGGATTCCGTCGGCCTGCGAGATGGCCTTTAGCGTATCCATCACGGCCGTGCTGTTGGTCGGATCAAGGGAGGCGACCGGTTCATCAGCCAGGATCAGGCCTGGCTCCTGGAGCAGGGCACGTGCGATGGCGACCCGCTGCTGCTGCCCGCCTGACAGGGTCTCCGCACGCTGGAAGGCGGCTTCGATCATCCCCAGCCGCTCAAGCGCCTGGACGGCCATTGCCCGCTCGGCAGGCGTGAAGCTCTTGAACATCGAGGCCCAGACTCCCCGATGGGCCAACCGCCCAAGAAGCACATTGGTGATCACGTCGAGCCGTGGCACCAGATTGAACTGCTGGAAAATCATGGCCGCCCTTGCCCGCCACGCGCGCAGTGCGGCGCCTCGCAGCCGGCGCACGTTGGTCTTGCCATAGGTGATGGTGCCGGCATCCACCGGCGTGAGCCGGTTGATCGCCCGCAGAAGGGTCGACTTGCCTGCTCCTGATCGCCCGATGATGCAGATGAACTCGCCCGGCGCGACAGACAGCGAAACGCCGTCGAGAGCACGCTTGGCACCGAAGTTCTTCACCAGGTCCTTGATGATGAGGCTGACCACGTCGTGTCCCTTGACGGATCTGAAAGACTGAGGGGAATGGAATGCTGCCCCGCCCCCCCAGACATTCAGCACTGGATTGCACATTCGCACAGTTCTGTCGCTTTTGCGACGGGACAGAACAGCCGGAAGACGCAGGCTCCCTTCGTTGGCAGGCGCCCGTCCCCCCCCCGATGCTTGAGTTGCGCGTGCGGCGGGTGTATGCCCGCCGCGTGCCGGTGTCCCGCGCGGCCTCATGCTGCAAACTGGTTCCTGCCAGCGCAAGGAGGGGATTCGTGACTTCCGCTCTCGTAACCGCAGACCACGTGGCCGGCGAACAGCCGGTTTACCCTCCGTCTCCTGCCGTACCAGCCAAAGATCTTTCCACGCTGCAGCTTGTCATCGGCACGCTGCGGTCGAACGTGGCCATCTGGCCGGACGATGCCTTCGACAACCTGGTCAACCAGCGCACGACACTCGGCCTCACGGGGCTGCTGGTCAGCGATCCCGCGTGGGTGCGCCATGTGATGGTCACCAATGCATCGAACTACCGGCGCCCGTCGACCGTACGGCGTGTTGCCGTTCCGGTTGGTGGCAATGGCCTGTTCCTGGCTGAAGGTGACGACTGGCGACGGCAGCGGCGGATCCTTGCGCCGAGCTTCACACCGGCGAGCCTCGACATTCTCGTGCCTCACTTCCACGAGGCGGCGCTGCACCTGTTGCGCGGTATTGAGGGATCTTCGGAAGCCAACCTCTCGGAGGCCTTTCAGGACACTGCGCTCGAGGCCGTCCTGCGCGCGCTGTTCTCGATGCCGGAGGCCGCCGCCCGCCAGAAACTCAGCCGCCTTGTGCGCCACTTTATCAACGGGCCGGGGCGGCCCGGCTTTCTTGACGGCTTTGCGACGACCGACACGTCATTCGCCTTCGCGTTGGGACCGCGTCGCCGTTTCCAGAATGCGTGGTTTGGCGAGATCGATGCCATTGTGGCGGCGCGACGATCAAAGCCCTCGGCTTCCGGTTTCGGGGACATGCTGGACCATCTGCTGGCGCTTCGCGATGCCGAGACAGGCGAAGCCCTTGCTGACGCCGAGGTCCGCGACCAGTGTGCCACCATGTTCTTTGCGGGGTCGGAAACAACGGCGCGCCTGATGTTCTGGGCGAGCTACCTGCTCACGCTCGACCGGAATGAACAGGATCGGGTGCTGGCGGAGATCGCCGCGTATCCACCTGACCGCATCCGCACACTCAAGGACCTCGACCACTGGCCGCGACTGAGGAATGTTCTCTACGAGGCGCTGCGGCTCTATCCGCCGCTGCCACATATCATGCGCGAAGCCATCGGGCCTGACCGCATCGGTTCGTATGACGTCGCACCGCGCGACCAGGTGTGGATGAGCGCCTGGGTGATGCACCGGCACCGGAAGTTCTGGGACAAGCCGACGGCGTTCATGCCCGATCGTTTCGCGGGAAAGGTGGCGCCCTGGGTGCAGATCCCCGGCTATGTCCCCTTTGGCTTTGGTCCGCGCATCTGTATCGGCCTGAACTTTGCGCTGGCCGAGGCGCAGATCGTGCTGGCGCACCTGCTGCAACGATATGGGCTCAGCACAGGCCCACGCCCGGTCATGCCCATCGGGCGCGTAACGACGGAGCCGGATCATGAGCCGATGTTCGGGTTGACGCGGCGGCACTGAAGGGTCGAGCTGCTTGAGAAACGCTAGTCCTTCGTCGCAGCAACCAATCCGAGCGCTACCTGCCGTTTCCTGGGCAAGCCTTCTGACACGATCCTGTGAGACTGCCGGATGTAGGCCTTGAGGTCCCGCTTGTTCAGGCCCGGCTTTCCATAGTGCTGGATCCATTTCATGCCGCGTGATGCGAGATATGGGGCCGGACGAAGGCCCGGTTGTTCCCTGAGCATCTCGTAGGCGACGTCGCTCACCTTGAACGTGATCGCCGCCGTGCCGGTGTCCCAACCGCCAATGGCAAACACTTTGCCGCCGACCTTCCATACATGTGACCCACCCCACTGCACGACATAGGTTGTGGCCGGCAGTCCGCCGCAGAACACGTTGAACTCCTCGTATGTCATCGAGAATACCCTTCCCACAGCCACTCGAGAGCGCCGGGCAATGTTTGCTCCAATACGCGTGGGTCGAAATGGCGGCCGCCGAGGGACAGGGTGAAACGGTATTGGTAGCCCTTGGCGGCGAGGGCTTCGGCCATGCGCTTGTTGGCAAGAGGCCAGTTGTGCCAGGTCTCTTCGGGGTCGTCGGCGTGCAGATCCTTCTCGCCGACTTCCAGCCATACGCGCAGCGGCTTGCGCGTGGTGTTGGGGATCAGGGTCGCGTGATACTCCCACGCGCCGCGTGGATGGTCCGGATCGGGTGGCGATTGCTGGTTCACATAGGTCCCTGAATACGACAGCACGCGCCGATAGCGTTCCGGATGGAACCACGCCATCGTGAACGCGCACGCTGCGCCGGAGCTCACGCCCATGGTTGCGCGGCGCTCCGGGTCCTTCGTCAGGCGGATGCCGGTTTCGGTTTCGACGCGAGGTAGAACCTCCGTCTCGATGAAGTCGCTATAGCGTCCCGACAGCGTGTCATACTCCAGCCCGCGCTGTGAGCCTTGCGCATCACCGCCGCCGCTGTCGACGAGGATTGCGACCAGCGGCGGCACACGCCGCGATGCGATCAGGTTGTCGAGCACGATGGGCAAGATGTTGAGATAGGCGTGCCCATCCTGAACAACCATGAAGGTCGCGTTCTGCGCGTCCACGCCGAAGGGCACATAGACCCACACCGTCCGGAGCCAGGGCGCTGCGAAAGACTGCTCGTGATCCGCGGCTGCGATGCGGTTGCCGTAGGCATCGCGCCGGCGGGTGATCTCGTTCTCCAGGCGCCTGATGCCCGGATAGATCCTGCTGTCGGTGGAGGACATCACGAAGGCATGGACGCGCCCTTGCGGCACGCCGGGCTGGCGCGTGCACTCCGGCGCCGGCACGTAATGCGGGCCGATGACAGCGTCGTTGGGGCCACTCACGATCGTGCCATCGCCGCGCGGTACGGAGACAGGTCCCACTCCGGATAGCGGACCTGCGCGCGTGCCAGCGTCGTCTCGGTCCAGAACGGATCGCCGGGACGCTGCACGCCGAAACAGGCGAGCTGCTCGGGTGTTGCGATGCTGAACACCTCGCGCCATGGCCGCGTGTGGTGGAACTGCCAGGCGTGGAAGCCGATGCTTTCGTCGCCCGCCTTCTTGAAGCAGGCCATCACGGCAAAGCGGCAGCCATTGGGCGCCGTGAGGTTGGTGCCGCGATGGTAGACGTCAATCGAATAGGGAATGGCCGTTCCGGCTCGCGCGGCGCTGGAGCGCCCGTATGGCCTGAGCGCTGCCTGCAGCGCGGCATGCGCGGTCGGGTCATTGCTGAGCGACGCCTCGGGACCCGCCACCTTTGCGCTGTCTGTTCGGGTGACATAGTGCATGGCGCCGTGAGCGTCGCTGACGTCCGTGAAGTAGCTGATGATCGTGACCGAGTTCCTTCCCACGTCTTCGGACGGCACCGTCAGCGTGTGGTTGGAGAAGTCGCAATGGAAGGGCTGGTCATAGTCGGAATCGCCCGTGAACTTAGCCCAGGCCTGGCACTGGTAGAGATGCACATGATCCGTATTGAGCGCAGCCTTTGCGAAGGCGATCTGTGCCGGATGCACGCCGATCAGGTTAAGCGCGGGCGTGCCTTCGAACGGAATGGCGTCCAGCGTCTGGAACTGCGTCTTGTGAAAGCGCCCGACCTGGTCCGGCTTCTTCTTGTCGAGAGCCTGGTCGGCACCGGCGCTGCGGCCGAAGACCTTTTCGAAGTCCGCGCGGACGGCGGTTACTTCGTCGGCGGTGAAGAAATCCGGGATGAGCGCCACACCCTCGCGCCGCCAGGTGTCGATGTCTTGCGGTGTGAACCGGGGACGCTGTGTCATCGCCCATACCTCCGTTGGCCCTCGACCCAGGTCTCGCGCACGGCGATCTGGCTCAGGCGGTTGGGATCTACCGTCATTGGATCTTCCTCGAGGACGACGAGGTCGGCGTATTTGCCGACTTCGATTGAGCCCACGGCGTGATCCATGCGGGCTTGCCAGGCGGCGTCGATGGTCATGGAGCGCAGGCCCTGCTCGACGGAGATGCACTCTTCCGGCGCCAGGACCTCGCCGCCGTCGCGCATCACGCGGGTGACGGCGTTCTCGATGCAGCGCAGCGGACCTATTTCGGTGACATCATAGTCGGAGTGGAGCGAGAAGCGCACGCCGGCCCTCAACGCCGATGCGGTGGCGTCGAGGCGTGAAGCCTTGGCCAGCCCGAAGATTCGGTCGCGGAAGGCGCGGCCCCAGTAATGTACGTGCCCGATCAGGAAGGACGGGGTGAGGCCAAGCTCTGCCATCTTCGCGAAGTGCTCGTCCCAGGCGATGGAGCAGTGTTCGATGCGGTGGCGATGGTCCGCGCGCGGACTGGCGGCCAGGGCCTTGGCATAGCATTCGAGCACGAGGTCAATTGCGGCGTCGCCGTTGGCGTGGATGGCGACCTGCCAGCCGGCGTCGTGGACGCGCTTCACGCCTGCAGCGAGGTCCTCGGCCGGAAAGCTCAGGATGCCGCGATGGTCGACGTTGAGATAGGGCTCGCGCTGGTAGCCGGTGTTGCCCTGGTTCGAGCCGTCGGCCCAGAATTTGAAGCCGAGCAGGCGGAACCAGTCATCGCCCGCACCGGGCTGCGCGTCCGGGAACTTCAGCCAGTCATCGATGCGGGCCGAGGTCATCAGGGCTGCGAGGCGCACGGGCGAGCGGCGGGTCGAGGCCAGTGCCTTGAGGACGTGGAGCTCCTCCGTCCCGGCGAAGGCGCCGAGGCCCGCATCGATCAGCATGGTGCAGCCCTTGCTGGCCGCCTCATCGAGCGTCGCCATCGCGGCGGCGATGATGGACTGCGGCGTCGCTCTCGGGGCCACCTTGAGGAAGGGCGCGTAGCTCGTGCCGCCGGCCAGCACACCGGTCAGACGGCCCTGCCCGTCCTTCATGTACTTGCCGCCTGCGCCCGGGTCGGGCGCCTGGTCGGTTACGCCGGCCCGCTCGATCGCCAGCGAGTTCACGTAGGCCAGGTGTCCCGAGGCGTTCAGCATGAAGAGCGGATGGGCGGGTGCCACGCGGTCGAGGTCATGCCGGGTGATGTTCGCGTTGCCCTTGCAGAGCGACGGGTCGAAACCGCGAGCCATGATCCACTCGCCAGGCTTCGTGCGGGACGCTGCGGCGGCGAGCCTGGTCATCACCTCGTCGATGGTCTCGCAGGTCAGCACCCTGACGTCCACGAAGGTGCCGAGGACCGCGCCCATGACGATGTGGACGTGGGGGTCGATGAAGCCGGGGAGGATCGTGCCGCCCTTCGCGTCAATGACTTCCGTTCCGGAGGCCTTGAGCGCGGTCACCTCGCCCCGACTGCCAACGGAGACAATGCGGCCGTTCTTGATGGCGATGGCCTCTGCCACCGGGCGAGCGGGGTCCATGGTGCGGACCGTGCCGCCCAGCAGGATGAGGTCGGGCTCGGGGTGACGGCCGGTGTCAGGCCTGAAAGCCGCGCCGGGGAGCGCCTGGAAGCGGCGGTGCTGGCGGGCGCTGCCGCGCGCAAACAGGCCCTGGATTGGCGGCGCGCAGCACAGGCAGGCAGGTTCGATCATGGGTGGGCCCGGGTCGGTTGCGGGTCCAGCCTATAGCGACTTGAGCCGACCAGCCAGACCCTGTAAGTCCAAATGCAACAAGCAAAACCAAACTGACGAGGAACGCATCCATGAGTAACGCTGCTGCGCAGTTGCCGCCTGGCTTTCCGGCCATGTCGATCGAGCACGCCCACAAGCTGCTGGTGTCGGCGCCGGCTTCGCCGTTCGAGCTTGAGGAGCGCGAGATCCGCGGCGTGAAGATCAAGACCTGGAAGAACGCGCCGCCGTCGCTGACCGCCGTGTTCGAGCTCAGCCGCCCCTTCGCCGAGCGGGTCTATATGGTCAACGAGGATGAGCGCGTCACCTTCGACGCCCATCGCCGCGCGGTCGCGAAGTTCGCGCAGCAGCTGATTGCCGATGGCGTGAAAAAGGGCGACCGCGTCGCCATCATCATGCGCAACCTGCCGGAATGGTCGGTCGCCTTCTGGGGCGCCGTGCACACGGGGGCGATCGTCACGCCACTCAATGCGTGGTGGACCGGTCCCGAGCTCGAGTATGGCCTGACAGACTCCGGAACGATGATCGCCATTGCCGACGGCGAGCGCTGGGAGCGCTTGCGCGAGCATGTCGACAACTGCCCGGCGCTGAAGCGCGTCTATGTCTCGCGCTCGACCGAGGAGATCGCCGACCCGCGCGTCGGCAAGCTGGAGGACGTCATCGGCGGACCGAAGAGCTGGGCCTCGTTGCCGCAACTCGACCTGCCGTCCGTGCCGATGGCGCCGGAGGATGACGCCACGATCTTCTATACGTCCGGCACGACGGGCAAGCCGAAGGGTGCGGTGATCACGCATCGCAAT
>JBILMZ010000018.1:0-26533 GCA_044375275.1 Micropepsaceae bacterium
CCACATTGGTTCAAAGCAAAAGCGGTAGCATCAGCTCCCGCCATGAACCAGGCGCTCACACCAACCCATTTCCGCAAACTTCCCGCTAAAGCGGGTGAGGAAACCGCTGTTTCTCCCCTCGCTTCTTCCGTCGTTTCTCCCCTCGCATTAGCGAGGGGAGTACGTGCGCACCGCAGGTGCTGCACGGGAGGGGAGACTGCGGTATTGACAGCCCTGGCCCACATACATAGTATCACACAGTACAGGACGACACTGGGTATGCCACCAAACAAGCCACCGCCCGACGACAAGCTGGAGCACGAGCTGCGCCGCGGCGTCATTGTGCTCGCGGCGCTCTCGCAGCTTGGCACGTGGCAATACGGCTACTCGCTGCGCCAGTCCCTCGCCTCCCGGGGGATGGAGATCGAGGAGGGCACGCTCTACCCCCTGCTGCGCCGACTGGAGACGCAGGGGCTGCTTCTCAGCGAATGGCGTATCGAAGACGGCCCGCCCCGCCGCTACTACAAGCTGAGCCCCGAGGGACGCGCGCTCTACGCACGCCTGGTCGGGAACTGGAATGGCCTCGTCGACATCGTCGCGGAACTGATCGCGGATGACGGCACGGGCACGAAGCGCAGGAAGGACAGCAAATGATGACACCGCAAGCCGTGATCGAAGCCTATGTCAGCGACATTGCGCGCCGCCTGCCACGCGCCAGGCGCAATGACGTGGCGCTGGAGCTGCAGGCCCTGCTGCAGGAGGAACTCCAGGGCAAGGCCGGTGATCGCGGCACAGCCGCTGACGAGGCCATGGCGCTCGAACTCGTCAATGCCTTTGGCTTGCCGGAAGACGTGGCAGACCGCTATCGCCCGGCCGGCTTCGTGATCATTCCGGCAAACGGGGCAGGCCAGTTCGCGACCATCGCATTTGTGGGCGTGCTGCTTCAGTGGCTTGTCACCCTGCCGGCGGCCCTTCTGAAGGAACCGGGGCGCGAGCTCGTCATGCTGGGGGCGTGGTGGACGTCGCATGGGCTGGGCGCCTTGTGGTGGCCGGGCTTCATGGTGACAGCGGCCATCATCGCAGGCTGGATGCGTCACAGATGGCCGCCCGCCCAGCCAACGCCATGGCGTCCCCAAAAACAGGACACGGGAGAGATCAACCGCGCTTTGTGGACCCTGGGTGGCATCGCCTCCGCGATCGGTATCGCCATCGTCACCAACGCCAGCTGGATCTTCGGGCAGCTTCTCTCGCCGCCTGTTGCCACAGCCTTCGCCTTCAGTCCTGACTTCCTGCCGGTGGGTGGCGCCATGGTACTGCTGCTGTGGAGCCTGAGCGCCTGCACCTATGCCATCGTGTTCTTCGAAGGTCGCTGGCGCGAGCTGACGCGCCGGATCGAACTGGTGCTTTTGGTCGTCTGGTTTGCAGGCATGACCTGGCTCACGCTGGGCCCAGCCATTTACGTGAGCCCCGTGACCGATGAGGCCGCGAAGGGCTGGCTCTCGCTCATCGCACTCTTCATCCTCATCGACCTGGGCGTGAAGACCTATCGCTACATGAAACGTCCGCGCATCGCGGACGCACTGGCCGCAATCGCCAGGACCTGAAACACCGCCCCGCCTTCCAGCGCGCGATGGCAAAACAGGACGCCTAAGCCCAGTTTCTTCCCCCGATTCATCGGGGGAAGTGGGTGCGCGTGCCGGAGCTTTAGCGGAGGCAGGCTGCACCCGATGGGGGAACCAGGCGCTCCCTCTTCCGTTGACGCCACTCCTATACCAATCCAGAAACCCTCCAAGTCCGTACACGTTTTATGACCACCTCTCCGCCCGTCCTCCTCTGGTTCCGCCAGGACCTGCGCCTTTCCGACAACCCGGCCCTGGTAGCGGCCGCGCGCAAGGGACCCGTCATCCCGGTCTACATCCTCGACGATGAAGCTGCGGACCAATGGAAGCGCGGCGGTGCCTCGCGGTGGTGGCTTCACCACAGCCTTGCCGCACTGGACAAAGACCTCCAGAAGCTTGGCAGCCGCCTCATCCTGCGCCGCGGCCCTTCAGCCAAAGTCCTCAAGGCACTGGTCACAGAAACCGGCGCGCTAGCCGTCCACTGGAACCGGCAATACGAACCCTGGGCCATTGCCCGCGACACGCACCTCAAGGAACAGCTGAAAGCCAACGGGCTCCAGACCGAAAGCTTCAACGCCTCCCTCCTGCGCGAACCCTGGGAGATGAAGACCGGCGCAGGCGGCCCCTACCGGGTCTTCACGCCCTTCTGGCGCGCCGTTCGTGCCGACACGACATCCATCGACCTGTCTCCCGCACCCCGGCAGATCAAGGGTCCCGACGCATGGCCCAAGTCGGAACTCCTCGCCTCCTGGAAACTCCTGCCGACAAAGCCCGACTGGGCAACCGGCTTCGGTCCGCTCTGGACGCCAGGTGAGCGCGGCGCCCGCAAGCGCCTCGACACCTTCCTGTCCAGCGCACTCGACGGATACGCCGGCAATCGCGACCGCCCCGACATCGAGGCCACCTCACGCCTGTCCCCGCATCTCCACTTTGGCGAGATCAGCCCGCGTCAGGTCTGCAAGGCCGCCATGGCACATGCCCAATCCCAGGGACAGGAGAGCGGCGCCGACAAGTTCATGTCGGAAGTCGGCTGGCGCGAATTCTCGTATCACCTGCTCTATCATTTCCCGCATCTGCCGGAGCGCAATTACCGCGAGACATTCGACGCCTTTCCCTGGAACGACGATGACACCACGTTCAGGAAATGGACCCGCGGCCAGACCGGCTATCCCGTCGTTGACGCGGGCATGCGCGAACTCTGGGCGACCGGCTACATGCACAATCGCGTTCGCATGGTGGCCGCCTCGTTCCTGATCAAGCACCTGCTCATTCCCTGGCAGCGCGGTGCGAATTGGTTCTGGGACACGCTCCTCGACGCCGATCTCGCCAACAACTCGGCCAGCTGGCAGTGGGTCGCCGGATCGGGCGCCGATGCGGCCCCCTACTTCCGCATCTTCAACCCTGTCATGCAGGGCGAAAAGTTCGATCCCGAGGGAATCTATGTCCGTCGCTGGATCCCGGAACTCGCCAAGTGCCCGGATCGCTTCATTCACCGCCCCTGGGAAGCGCCCGAATTCACGTCATTGCGCTACCCAGCCCCCATCGTCGACCACGGCATGGCCCGCGACCGCGCGCTGAAGGCATTCCAGTCCCTGCCAAAGGCCGGGTAGCACGCGGTGACAAGCTTCCATTGAAATGAGGACGCCTTTGCTCCAAGTTCCGCCCCTCATTAGCGGAGCTCACCATGGCCTATTCACCCTTCAACCTCGCCGGCAAGGTCGCGCTCATCACGGGCGGAAATGGCGGCATCGGTCTCGGCATGGCCGACGCGATGGCACAGTCGGGCGCCGACATCGTGATCTGGGGAACCAACGAGGACAAGAACCACGCCGCCGAAGCGTCATTGAAGAAGCACGGCGTTCGCGTCGCCTCCTTCAAGGTCGATGTCTCGAACGAAGCCGAGGTGGCCAAGGCCATGCAGGGTTCCGTTGCGAAGATGGGCCGCGTTGACTCGGTGTTCGCGAATGCCGGCATTGGCTCGGCCGCGCGCTCCTTCATCGACATGACGACGGAGCAGTACCGCAAGGTCCTCGCGGTCAATCTTGACGGCGTGTTCTTCACGATGCGCGAGGCCGCCCGCCACATGCGCGAGCGCGCAGCAACTGGCGACAAGGGCGGATCGCTCGTCGGCATCGCCAGCGTGGCCGCCATCGAAGGCGCCGCCCGCAACGAGCACTACGCCGCGACCAAGGGCGGCGTCATCTCGATGATGAAATCCATCGCCGTCGAGTTCGCCCGCGACGGTGTCCGCGCCAACACGATCCTGCCCGGCTGGATTGCCACCGACATGACGGCCGGCGCGCAGACTTCCCCCGCCTTTACGGAAAAGGTCATCCCGCGGGTGCCCATGCGACGCTGGGGTGAGCCCGCGGACTTTGGCGGGATCGCCGTTTACCTGGCCAGCAACGCCTCGGCCTTCCACACGGGCGACACATTCGTGATTGATGGTGGCTACACCATATTCTGAGGCCGGACATTCTGAGCCCCGACGCTACGTTCCGCAGTATTACAGCCCAGGCACGCGCAAACGCGTCGCAGTTTCCTTCGCGAACGCGGCAAAATGCAGGCTGGAATCCGCACGCTTGCAGGCGCATCTGACAGTCCTACCAACCGAGGTGATCCATGCGTAAATTCCCCTTTGCCCTTGGAGCAAGTGCAGTCATCGTGGCGTTGACCATGGGCGCAGCCCATGCTGCCGCCCCCGCTCCCGCACCGACCGTCATCAAGGATGCGACAGGCGCAAAATTCACGGGTGACGCGACAGCTGGTGAAAAGTCCTATCGCACGTGCGTCGCCTGCCACAAGATTGAGGTCGGAAAGAACGGCATCGGCCCGTCCCTGCACGGCGTTTCGGGCCGCAAGGCGGGTTCTCTCGCCGGCTACAACTTCTCGGGCCCGATGAAGAACTCGAAACTGACCTGGGACGACCAGACCTTCTCGGACTACCTTGAGAATCCGCGCAAGAAGGTCCCCGGCACGAAAATGACCTATGCCGGCATGCGCAAGCCGCAGGACCGCGCGAACGTGATCGCCTACATCAAGAAGGCCAGCGCGCCCAAATAGGTTCGATCCGCAAGACGCATGCAGTGGGGCCGGCTGCAACGCCGGCCCTATTTTTTGGCCTTAGCCGACGCTCAGCACTGTCTTGCCGAGCCCCTTGCCACTGAGCGCGAACAGCAGCGCCTCGCGGAACTCCTCAAACGCAAAGACACGGCCCACGGCGGGCTGGAAACGGCCCTCGCTCACCCAAGTCAGCAACTGCTGCACATGCGCGCCTGCACGCTGCCACTCGAACATCATGAACTGACGCACATCGACGCCAAGCAGGCCCGCCCCCTTCATGAGCGTCAGGTTCGACGGCAGCGACGGGATGGGTCCGCCCGCAAATCCCACCACAAGGTGACGACCTCCCCAGGCGACCGACCGGAACGCAGGCTCGAACAGCGCACCGCAGACCGGATCAAATATGACATGGGGGCCCTTGCCACCGGTCAGCACCTTGAGGCGGTCGCGCCACCCTTCAGCCTGCGTATCGATGCTGGAGGCAGCCCCATGCTTCATCGCAAAGGCGCGCTTTTCCTCGGTGCTGGCACAGGCAATGACATGCGCCCCGAGCAGCTTGCCCAGCTGGACCGCAGCAAGCCCGACGCCACCAGCCGCACCTGTAACGAGAAGCGTCTCGCCCGCTGCAAGGCGGGCCCGGTCCTGCAATCCGTGCAGGGCCGTGAGATAGTTGACGCGAAACGCCGCCGCCTGGGCAAAGTCCAGAGCTTCCGGAATGGGCGTCACCAGCGGAGCGCCGACGACAACCTCCTCGGCAAACCCGCCCGCCGCTTGCGCCATCACACGCATGCCGGGCTTTAACGCTCCCGCGTCGGACCCGACGGCCTCGATGACACCGCTGATCTCCATGCCTGGCGTATGCGGTAGCGCCGGCTTGACCTGGTACTTGCCCAGCGCGACGAGCGCATCGACGTAACCAACCCCGCACGCCTTCACGCGCACGAGCACCTGGCTCTTCTCGGGAACAGGCGATGGCCGCTCCATCAGTCGATAGGAATCGATCCTGTCGAGATCGGTGGCTTCAATGAGGCGCATGGGAAGGCAGGCTCCGGATGGACAAGGCCTGCACACTACTGCGCGCCCGCGTTCCTGCAATCCCTCGCGTCGCAAGACGCGGGTTGTCAGCCATCATGTTTCACGCTAGGTCCGAGGCATGGCCAAGGGCACGAGAAAAACCGCAAATGGCGTGAAGCGCAGCAAATCAGCGCTTCCCTCAAAAACCTGCGTGGCGTGTGGGCGCCCCTTCACCTGGCGCAAGAAGTGGGAACGTGACTGGGAAAACGTAAGGTTCTGCTCCGACCGGTGCAGGAAGGCACGCTGACAGCGCGCTAGCCCCGGTCCGTCCCGTGGCGATCAAGCCGTTCAAGAAAGCCAGCCGCCGACTTGTGCAGTTCCGCCCGGTCCTCCTCCGCAAAGCGGTCATAGGTGCGATACATCTGCGCCATGCGCGGGTTCGACTGGAACCGCGCGCGGTGCCGCGCGAGGAAGTCCCAGTAAAGCGCGTTGAACGGACACGCATCCGGCCCCGTTCGTTTCTTCACCTTGTACCTGCAGCTGCCGCAATAGTCGCTCATGCGATCTATATAGGCGCCACTCGACGCATAGGGCTTGGACGCAACGAGCCCGCCATCGGCAAACTGGCTCATGCCGATCGTGTTCGGCGCCTCGACCCACTCCAGCGCATCCGCATAGACGGCAAGGTACCACTCATGAACCTCTCGTGGATCAATGCCGCTCAGCAGCGCAAAGTTGCCTGTCACCATCAGGCGCTGGATATGGTGCGCATAGGCGTGTTCGCGCGTCTGCGAAATGACGGCCTGCATGCAGGCCATGTCCGTTTCCGCCGTCCAGTACATGGAGGGAAGGGAGCGCGTGGCACCCAGCGCATTCAGTCCGGTATAGGATGGTCCTGCGAGCCAGTAGATCCCGCGAACAAACTCACGCCAGCCAATGACCTGGCGGATGAAACCCTCCACGGCATTCAGCGGCGCCCGCCCTTCATGATAAGCAGCTTCAGCCAACCGGCACAACTCAAGCGGATCGAGAAGTCCCACGTTCAGAAGTGGCGACAGGACGCTGTGATACATGAAGCTTTCGCCACGCAGCATCGCGTCCTGGTAGTCACCAAAGTGAGGCAGCATGCGTGAAACGAAATGCGCGGCAGCCTGCAGGGCTCCATCGCGCGTCACCGGAAACCCGAACGGACGCAGGTCTCCGAAGTGGTTTCCAAAGCGCTGCCCCACGAGGTCCAGGACCTCGGCCGTCCGCGCATCCGGTTCAAAAGCGAGAGGTCGCGGCATGAACAGGTCAGCGCGCGCCGGCTTGCGGTTCTCGTGATCGAAGTTCCATTGACCGCCAACGGGCTTGTCGCCATCCATGAGCAGGCCGGTGCGTCGGCGCATGTCGCGGTAGAAATACTCCATCCGCAACTGCTTGCGCCCGGCAGCCCAGTCCCTGAATTCGGCTCGGGAGCAGAGGAACCGCCCATCCTCCCTGACATCCACCGGCCGCCCGGTTGCTGAAGCCCATTCACCCTGAAGCGCAACAACGCGATGCTCCGAAGCGGCCGTTGTCACGATCCCTTGTGCTTGGTGCCGCCTGACCGCACGCACCACTTCGCCAGTCAGCGAGCCTGTATTTCCCGGATCATCGAGCTTCACATAGTCGACGCGCCACCCTTCAGCCCGCAGCTCGTCGGCAAAGCCACGCATCGCGGCAAAGAAGAAAGCGATCTTCTTCTTGTGATGGCGCACATAGCCGGTCTCGTCGGCGACCTCTGCCATGAGGACTACGTCTCGCTGCCGGTCGCCGTCAGCAAGCACGGCGATCCCCGGCGTCAGCTGGTCACCCAGCACGACACGCAGAAAACCGCTTCTTTCAGGTTTTTGAGGCATGTGTTCCGGTACGCATCCACATGCGTACCGGATTACTTGCAGGATTTACCAGGTTGCCCGGCCGCCAACCGAAACCATGGCCGAAGTGCTGTCCTCGCTGAATGCACCCTGTGCATCGACATAGCCCATGACCCGTCCCGAGATGGGCATCGTGAGCGACGCACCCGCCGAGAACACGTCCCGGGCATAGGTTGCTCCATCCACGTCGAAGAACACGGTCGGATCACCGGCGAACGCTGCCGAGAACTCCTGCCGGCGATCCAGCATCTCGTGACGCCAGTCGACGCGAAGCTGCGGCACCAGATTGCGGTCACCAATGTCAAACACGCGCGACACGCGTGCACTGAGGATCGACCGGAGGGAGTTGGAATCATCCGGACGAACGATCAGCGACAGTCCGCCTCCGCCACTCTCCTGGAAATCCATCGGATAGGCCCCCTGGTAGTTGAAGGCCAGCGTAGGTTCGAAACGATAACCATCGAACTCCATGATCGTGCCACCCTCCACGGAGGCCGTGAGAGCCCAACTGCGAGCAAAACTGTGGATGTCGTAGTCGAGCAGGCCGATGGTCATGAAACGGTCTGCACTCGCCTGCGTACCAATGACGCTCAAATTGCCGTTCACGAACGCTTCAGCGCCACCATACGAAACATAGGCACCAAACTGGCCGGACCGGATCGTTGACTGGTTATCGCTGGACTCGAAATCCACGCTGGTTTCGACATACTGCAACGCCACACCGGCAAGCAGCAGCGAGTTGAACACGCGGTCCACACCGGCAATCACGCCACCCGTCCACTGCGTGGAACCGGGCCCATTGAAGTCACCCGTGGTTTCACCCCAGGCCCCAATCGCCCGCCCCCAGACGGACGTGCTTCCCGCGTCGCGAATGCCGGTCTCAAGCCAGTCGAAGGCCGTCGGATCACCGAGCACATCGGACATGACTTCGCCACCGCTCGTCGACGCCTGCGCATAGCGCCTCAGGCACCAGCTCTCGCCAGCGACGGTGCAACCGGTCGTGCGCGCAGCATTCACACGCTCCCCGACAGACTGCTTCCAGGGATCATCGGTCCGCAGGCCTGCTCCCGTGTTCTCGGAGTTCTCTGCACCTGCAATTGCGGCATAGATCGCCGGAATGCTGCCCGGCGGCGTCGACCCGATCACCGTGATCAGGTTCACGATATCCGGATCCGACGGTCCATTCGTGAAGATGTCTTCGAGAGCGTCACCCACATTGTTGTCATTGCTGCCACCGCCGCCCAGAGACGAGAAGGCATTGCGGGTCACCTGGATGCCGGCGGAAGTCGGGGTGTAGATCCCGGCAACCGAGAAGAGGCCGCTCGGCGACTGAAGCAGGTTGACGGAACCGAACGTACCCGTAACGCCCGAACCCGAAATCACGTTGCTGTAGGTGAACGAGGTCGCAAGCGTACCACCGAAGCTGATCGGATCCAGATACACGCCCACATTCGCATTCGCGATGTTGGCGGAACCCGAGAGGCTGATCTGCGGATACTGCGATGTATTCGTCGTGAGGAACAGGTTCAGGTTCGAACCCGATGCCAGGTTCAGCGTTCCGCCGGACAGTGACGTGTTGTCGTCAAGGTACATCGTGCCGCCGGAACTGACCGACAGCGCGCCAAGGCCGGTACCCGTCATGCCACCACCATTGACGCCCTGCACGGAGCCGCCAAGGAACGCCGAGGCGCCACCAAGAACGCTGAAGGATGACATGCCGTTGAGCGCACCCGAGGGCGTGACCGTCAGGTTTCCACCTGCCACCGACAATGCGCCCGTGAAGCTGTTGATGCCGGTGAGGTTCATCGTACCCGTGCCCGACTTCGTCAACCCGCCGAGACCGGTTGAAGAACCGGAGAACACGCTTGAACTGTTGTCGATACCCGTCGTCAGGATCGAACCGGTGCCGAGGTTGAGAATGCCGCTACCCGTCAGGCTTCCCACCGACTCGCTGCCCAGCACGCCGAGCGTGCCGGCTGCCCCGATGTTGACCGCCGCGCTGTTCGACAGGGCGCTACCACCCGTCACGTTGAGCGTGCCGGCCGTGATCGTCGTTGCACCCGTATAGGTGTTTGCACCCGACAGCAGCAGCGTGCCCGTGCCGATCTTCTCGATCGGACGCGGACCGCCGATTTCGCTTATCGCGCCCGACTGCTGAGCCGAGTCGGCCGCCAGCACTTCAAGCTGCGTCGTGTTGCTGTTGACGATGATCGGTGTCGCACTATTGACCGCGTTGGCATAGGAAATGACCGAACCGAACGTCGTGATCGGACCCGTTCCTGCAGCATTGCTGTTCAGCAGGCGAATGCCGCCCTGCATCAGGTCGATGCCACCCGTAAACGTGTTGGTGCCGCCCAGGTGCAGCATGCCCGAGCCCGTCTTCGTGAAGCCCCAGGGTCCACCCGTCTCGCCGATGTTGCCGTTCAGGATGCTGAAGTTCGAGTTCACGTCGATCGTCGCACCCGCACCAGCCAGCGTGATCGTGTTGTTGAAGACCTGACTGTTTCCGAAGCCGAGGGCGTTGTTGAGCGAAAGCGTCGAGGGACCATTGATGTTGAGGTTCCCGGTTCCAAGCGCGTCCTGCCAGTACAGTTGCAGCGTACCGGCATCGAGATTGACGGTACCTGTAAATCCGCCATTGAGCGCACCGCTCACCAAGAGCTTGCCCGCGCCCGACTTGTTGATCGTGCCGCCCTGGATGGTGGCGACGGAGATCTCCGCTGTCGCGCCAGCGCCGGTGCCGACATTCATCTGCACGAAATCGAACAGGCTCAGCAATCCAAACGTCGACGTCACTCTTGCATTATCTGTCAGGTTCACCACGCCGACGGTCTGGCTCGTGTCTTCCACGTCCAGCGTGGCGCCATCCGCAATCGTGATGTTCGATCCAGCAGCGCCAGCCCGACCAGAGCCGGAAAGCAGGAGAGTACCTGCTGAAACCGTCGTACCGCCCGTATAGTTGTTCGAGCCCGTCAGTGTGAAAGTTCCCGTGCCGACCTTCGACAACCCGCCCGAACCGAACACAATGCCTGCAACACTCGTCGAGGCATTGTTGCCACCCGTCGTCAGGATGTTCGACCCCAAGTCAATCGAGCTATCCAGGTCGCCGCCGATGCTGCCAATCGTCTGGTTGGTATTGATCTGCAGCCTGGGCCCATCGCCAAAACCGATATACGACATGTTGATCGAAGCCGTATCGGTCAGCGCCGCATCGTTCGCCGCGATGAGCGTGCCCGAACCGATCCCGACATTTGAAAGCGTATTCGTTCCGGAGAGAGTCAGGGACCCGCCGCCAAACGCCTTGCTGAAGGTTCCGGTCACTGTCAAATCTGCACTGATGTTGCCGACTTGCCCGAAAGCGTTGCCATTGACCGTCAGGCTGCCGTTCTGGATCGATCCTACCGACAATCCCAGCGAGCCAACGGTTTGCGCGGTGCCGCCCAGATCAAGCGTTCCCTGCACGAACAGGCCGACAGTCGATGCACCAAGTGTTCCCGCACCAGCGATCGTCAGTCCGCCCTGGTTCAAACGCATGTTGCCGGTCAGCGTGTTTGCGCCTGACAGGGTCAGCGTGCCGGACCCTTCCTTCTCGAAGTCGCCCGAACCGAAGATGACACCGGCGTAAGCCGTGGAGAGGTTATTGCCGCCCGACGTCAGTGTTTCAGCATTCAGCTGAACCGAGGTCCCCACACTGCCTGCAAGAGAACCAATTCTCTCGCTTGTGGTCACGGTAAGCACGCCACCATTCACAACCACCTGACCCGAATCCGCGATGGCGCTGCCGCCAGCGAGGCTCAACAAGCCCGCATTGACCGTCGTGACGCCGGAATAGGTATTCGCTCCAAAAAGCTGGACGGAACCCGTACCATCCTTCGTGAACGAGCCAGTGCCCGTCGCGATATTTCCAAGGAACTGGGTGTTGCCGACACCACCCACCGTTAGGTCCTGCCCGGCCCCGCCGATGGCGCCAGTAATGTTCAGATTACCCAACAGGGAGTCCGAGTTGATACGGCTGGCCGACCCAAGCGTAATGTCCCCGGTATAATCGACGACACCCGTGATGTGGCGAAGCGCGCCACCATTGCTGATGCCTGAACCGTTGAGCGTCAGGGCCTCGGCGCCGATGATCATGGCGCCACCAATTTCTAGCGCCGCACCGGAAGCGACAACCGTGCCGCCAGTTGTCGTACCGAGCGCCTGGGCGTTAAGGATCCTGAGCACGCCGGCATTCACGTTGGTGGTGCCGTCATAGCTGTTCGCGCTGCCAAGGATGAAAGTCCCCGTGCCTTCCTTCGTCAGACCACCTGTACCGGAGATGTCGCCGCTGAAGCTTGTCGACAGGTTGTTCCCACCCGTCGTCAGGTTCGCATTGAGAACAACCGATCCCGTCCCGGCAATCGATCCCGTTGTCAGGTTGCTGGCGACCTGGAGCACGCCAGGCGTAAGGATGTTGTTGGCACCAGTTGCGCCAAGCTGGCCTGTCCCCGCCACCAGCGTGCCGTTCTGGACATCGAAGCCAAGCGACGAGAGCCCGGCCACGCCGGTCAGGGTGACCGTCGACGTGTCGGCCTTCTGATAGCTCTCGAAGTTCGTGAACACCGTACCGATGGTGGCAACGTTGAAGTTGAAGTTCGTGGCACCAGAGAGCTGAAGCGTGTCCAATCCCGCCAGGGCGTCGATCGGCGTGACCTGGCTTGTCGTGCTGTCGACGAAGCAGGCATCATCGCCAACCGTCACCGAACATCCCGGAGCCGCAAGCGTGCTCTGCAGGAAGAAGCCGTCATCCGAACCCGAATAGTTCGCGATATACGCCAGGTCATAGAAATAGCTCCCGAGCAGGTAGCTCGACATCGTGAAGTCGGCAGCAGACGTCGTTCCACCAACGCGTACGAGCTGGATGCCATTTCCAACCGTTGCGGCTGGAGATCCCGACGGCGCAAATGTCAGCAGGTTGATGGCCGTGGGCGATCCCAGCACGTTGCCGGCGATGTTCAGGAAGTCGTGCGTGGTCCCGTTGACCGGAGCGCCTACATTGTTGAACTGCACTTCGACATCGAGCACGCCGCCGCCTGTGTAGTTGCCAAGCACGGTCGTCGTTCCCGGCGAGTTGCCACTCGCGAGCGTTCCAAGATTGATCAGGTTGCCGTTGATGGTGTTCGTGCCCGAGAGGCGGGCGCCAGCATTGACCGCGATGTTGCCGGTCGCCGTGCCGTTGAAGTTCAGCTCACCGGCGGCAACGGTCGTCGACTCCTGGTTCATGTCGCCGGACACAGACAACGTTCCGGTACCGGTCTTCTGCAAACCGCTCGTCAACCCGCCGAAGATCGTTCCGCTCCACGATGTGCTGGTGTTGTTGCCGCCAGTGATGAGCGTCTTCGTGGTGAGCGCAAGGGTGCCGGCGCCAGCCAGACTGCCAATCGTCTCATCGCCATCGAGCTGAAGCGTGGCACCGCCGGCAACAGACACTGAATTCGAATTGCTGATTGCGCTACCGCCTTGAAGCACCAGCGTCCCGCTATTGATCGTGGTCTGCCCGGAATAGGAGTTCGTCCCACTGAGTGTCGTGGTCCCGCCGCCGTTCTTGATCAGCGTCGCTGTGCCCGTGAGGTTGGCACTGATCAGGCCCTGTTCGGCGTAAAGGAAATTGCTGGTGTTCAGTGTGCCGTTGACAACGGCATTATCGTAACCCTCGAACATCGTCAGCAACGAGATGTTTTGCGTCGTTCCGCCCAGGTCGAGCGTACCCAGGCCGCCAAAGCCGGAAATGCCAACACTCATGTTGGAAGCACCGAACGTGCCCCCGCCACTGACGGTTACCGTTCCCCTGCCGATGCCGAGATAGTTGTTTGAGTTCAAACCCGTCAGCGTTGTCGTGCCGGCCCCCGACTGTCCAACCTGACCACCCGACAGCACGCCTGAGTAGGTGTATGAACCACTCTGCTCGAAGTCGAACCACGCCTGGCCATTGTCGACAATCTGAATGTCACCCGCTATGGCGCCGCCGTTGCCCAGCTTCATGCGGCCACCTACAACAGTGGTGAGCCCCGTGTAGGTGTTTGCGCCGGTCAGGTAGAATTCGGCTGTGCCAACCTTGGTCAGGCCGCCCGTGCCGGACAGGACGCCGCTGAAGGTCGTTACGGCATTGGTTCCACCCGACGTCAGCGTGTTGCTGCCCAGCGAAACATTGCCGGCTCCAGCGAGGCTGCCAATGGTCTCGTCATTGTCGAGTTGAAGCGTTGCGCCAGAGGCCACGGTCACGGCGCTCGTATTCGTGATGGCGCTGCCACCCTGGACAACCAGCGTGCCGCCATTGATCGTTGTTGGCCCGGTATAGGTGTTCGACCCGGACAGAACCGAAGTGCCGCCATTGAATTTTAGCAGCGCCGCCGTTCCGCCAAGATTGGCGCTGACCAGACCACCCTCCGCAAATATGGCGCTTGAAACATTCAGATTGCCGTTGGAAACAACCTGCGAGCCGCCGTTGAACAGGTTCAGCACACCGATCGACTGCGTCGAGCCATTCAGGTCCAGAACACCCCCGGACATCGCAACCAGCATGTCGGATGCACCCAGCGTGCCTGCGCCGTCAAACGTCAGCGTGCCCCCGGTGATGCCGGTGTAGGCATGAGTGTTGGCACCGGTCCAGGTCGTGGTGCCCGATCCAGTCAGCGCCACGTTGTAGCCTGAAATCACGCCGCTGTAGGTATAGTCCGCGCTCTTTGAGAACTGCAGGAAATCATTGGGCGAATCGTTTGCAATGTTGATGTTGCCAGCGATTTCACCGGCACCCGACAGGATGATGCGCCCCGCACTGATCGTCGTCAGACCGGTGTAGGTGTTCGCTGCCGTCATGGTGAGAACGCCGTTGCCGGTCTTCTCCAGCGGTCGCGAACCACCGGTCTCGCTGATCACACCGGACTGCGTTGCGGAACCTGTTACCTGAAGCTGTGTCATGTTTGAGTTGAGGATGATGGGCGCCGCGTTGTTGACGCCAGGCGCCAGGTCGATCACCGAACCGGTGGTCGTGATCGAACCGAGTCCTGCAGCACCATTGCTGGCAAGGCGCAAGGTACCCTGCGCGACTTCGATGCCGCCATTGAACGTGTTGTTTCCGGAAAGCGTCAGGATGCCGGTGCCAACTTTTTTCAGCGATCCGCCCAAGCCGGAAATGGTCCCTGAAAGTGTTGCGTTGGCATTGCTGCCGCCGGCTTCAAGCAGATTGCTGCCCAGAACAATCGAACCCGCACCAAAGATATTCGGGGCAACATAGGAAGGATCGGAAAGTGTCTCGATGTCGAGCACGCCGGAAGCCGACGCCAGATTGATCGACGTGGGCGCAGTATTCCCGGCATTAGAGATGAACGCAGCGCCATTGATCACAAGACTGGCGACGGGCGAAAGATCGACACCGCTGAACCGCTGCAGTGCGCCCGGCGCAATCGTGATGTTGCCCGCGGTCAGCATGACACCTGATGCAATCCCGTCCGTACCCGTGATTGTCAGCAACCTGCCATCAAGGTCAACGGTCCCGGTTCCACCAGTCAGTCCACCGACCGACACGTCAAACCCGTTCAGGTCGAGCGTGGTGCCGGACAGGCCGCCGATCAGACCGCTACCAAAAGCCGTCGAAGATCCGGCCCTCAAGGTGCCGCCGAAAAGAAAAATGCCGCCGCTGAATGTGTTGTTGCCGGACAGCGTGGCGCTGCCGAAGGTGAATTCGGAGGTGATTTGCCCGCCGCCAGTAATGTTACCCGTGACGTTCAGCGCCCCGTCAGTGCGGAAGAGCCCCAACGAGCCATCAGTCAACGCAATGTCACCTGCAACCGACCCTGTCGTCGTCCCGAAACCAAGGAAGAGTTGGCCACCGCCATTGATCGTCGTGACACCGGTATAGGTGTTCGCGCCTGCAAGCGCGTAGACAGTATCCGTCGTGATGTTCAGCCCGAAATTGTTGCCTTCGTCGGAAATCACGCCGTGCTGGACAATACTGACACCTGGATCGGCCGTAATCTCAACCGTGCCGGCCTTCAGGACGATCGCATTGTTGTGGTTTTGTCCAGCGCGGAAATAGTTGATGGTCGTATTGTCGTAGGCGTTGACCGTTCCGGTACCGAGCACACCTTGCCACCCCAGGTCCAGCACGCCCGCATTCAACTCGACGACGCCGGACGAAAAGAAGTTGCTGGGCGCATCGAGCCTGAGCGTTCCTGCGCCATTCTTGTTGATCGTGCCGAAGGTGAACCTGTTGGTATCGATCAGGGCAGTTGTTCCGGCGCCCGTGGAGACGTTGATCGTGGACGAAAGCAGTGTCCCGAGCGGAAAAATCCCGAACGCTTCGCCGATCAGGCTTGCATTGTCGGTCATGGTCAGCGTGCCGACAGTCTGCGTGGTGTTGGTCAGGTCCAGCGTCCCACCGTTCGCGATGATCAGGTTCCCACCTGCGGCACCGAGTGTCCCCCCATCGTCGACACGCAGAATGCCGGCATTGATGGTCGTGAGACCCGTATAGGTATTGGCGCCCGTAAGAACGACCGTATCGCTCGTGGATTTCTCTAGTGCGGCCGCACCCGCCAGCACCGCACTAATCGTACCTTTGCGCAAATCGTAGAGGTCGGAGGCAACAAATCTCCCGTTTGTGACAGTTCCGTCGATCAGGGTGAGCGTGTCGTCAATGTAATCGCCCCCTCCATAGAAGAAGCTGAGATCCAGTTCATCACCGTTTTCGACAACGGTCGCGGCAAGCACCACAGAGACTCCAAGAGAGGCCACGAGCGCCGTCGTTGCCAGAAGCGCATTGCGCATTGTGCGGGACCGGTTCATGGGCAACCCTCCACCTTCCCGAGTTCAATGACACCGATCTCTCCACTCGGCTTGATGGTGACTTTCTCGCCCGGCGACAGGAAAACCGTCTGCCCCGTCTGCTTGGACGTGACAAAGGCATCGCCCTCATCAAGGCCGACGGTCGTCGTGCCGTCTTCGGTCACAAGCGTGCGGATGGTCGTGCCGCGAATACCGATGGATGTCGTCGGCGTGTCGATCTGCACGCGATCCTTGGGCATCGTGCCCGATACGAATCGGAAGGCGCCCTTCGTGTAACGCACCACCTGGCGGCCCGCGCCACCAGGACCTGCATAGACATACTGGTCGACGACCAGGAACGACGACGGTCCCATGCTGAGCCGGCTGTTGTCGAGGAAGGTCACCTGAAGCGCGCCGTTGGGGGCCGTCTGCAACGCACCGAACTGGAAGATGGGAGCATTGAACCCGAGGGGAACGGGTCTGTTCTGCGGAAGCGCTTGCGTCGCCATCGGCCGGAGCGCGGTAGCGCGCCCGACGACGTTCTGAGCTTGAACAGGCAAAGCCACGGCCAGCACGAATGCGGCCAGGCACGTACGTACCCACCAGATGTACATGTAGTCCCCAACAGTTCAGGACACCCGGATTCTCGCCGCCCCCGCGGCCACCCCAAAACCCAGTGTCCTCAACTGCTGATGTCGCACGGTCTGACAAATACGGCAAGGTGGCAGGCCCGCCAGCCGGGCCGACCAGTCCCCCGTTGGCAGGCACTTCCGGGTCACTTATCCCTAACACGGACGAGACACGTTGATTTCCGGACCCAAGGTACTGACAAGTCGCCACGCAAAGCCCCCAAATCTGTGCCGCAGACAGGGATGGGCGAACGACGCGCGCCAGAACTCGCCAAATCAGGGCGCGTCTGCAGGCCCGAAACTATTATTCTCGCGTTCGGCAGCCAAAGGCATCCGGACCCGGTTTCGCACATTCCTGCGGGGAAAAGGGTACCGTGTCGGACATCCACGGATTGCAGAGATGAGTAACGGGGGATCCAAACCCGTCACGACTGCGTTTACCCTGTCATGCAACAGGAGTCGTCCCAATGTCCTTGCTGGCCAGGATTGCGCTTGCCCTCTCACTCACCATCCCGGCAGCCGCAGTGATCCCCGCGCGCGCGGACACCGAAGAACCGCGCTTCAGCGTGATCGAGCGGGCCGGTGACATCGAAATTCGCCAGTACGGCACGCGCCTTGCGGCCGATGTCGTTGTCGAGGGCGATGAGGATGACGCGAGGAGCAAGGGCTTCCGGCTGCTCGCCGACTACATCTTCGGCAACAACAAGACAAAGAGTTCGATCGCCATGACGGCGCCCGTGGCCCAGGAGGCTTCGCGCAGCGAGAAGATCGACATGACAGCGCCAGTAGCGCAGGCGCGCGGCCCGGGCAATACGTGGCGCGTTCGCTTCTTCATGCCGTCCAAGTATACGCTCGAGACACTTCCCAAGCCGAACAATCCGGCCGTGCAGATTGTCGAGGTGCCCGGCGAAGTCATGGCGGTGCTGCGCTTCTCCAACAGCCGCAGCGCCGAGCGCATCGCGGAGAAGACAAACGAACTGATCCGCGGCCTCGAGAAGACACGCTGGGTCGCGTCAGGCGCAGCGGTATCATGGCTCTACGATCCGCCATGGACCCTGCCCTTCTTCCGCCGGAACGAGGTCGCGGTCCCCGTCCGTCCCCGCTGATCAAGGCGAGGCTGATCAAACACGCAGCGCAACGGAACCTTCTGCTGGCAAACGCGTTCAGTCTGGCACGTGCAAGTCACCCGATACGGTGAACCACGTCCAAGCCGATTGTTCAGCCCACCAGTGATCTCGAGGACACCCCATGTTGCACCCCACAAGAAACACGCTGCCCGAATCCATGCGGACCCAGTCCGTCGAGCATCTCAACCGCTTTCTCGCAGCCGCCATTGACCTGCACGCGCAGCTCAAGCAGGCCCACTGGAATGTACGCGGGCCCAATTTCATCGCGATCCACGAACTGTTCGACAAGGTGTCCATGCAGGCCGAAGACTTCTCGGACCTCATTGCCGAGCGCATCGGCGCCCTCGGTGGTGTCGCCAACGGCACCGTGCAGACAGCCTCCGCGCAGTCCTTCCTCATCAAGTATCCGCTCGGCATTGACGATGAGCAGAAGCACATCTTCGCCGTCGCGGGCGCACTGGCGGCCTTCGGACAGGCGATCCAGGAAGGCATCACGAAGGCAACAAAGATGGGCGACGCCACGACCGCCGACGTCCTGACGGAAATCTCGCGCGGCATCGACAAGCAGCTCTGGTTCGTCGAGTCCCACGTCGAGCGCAAGATGTCGGAGCACAGCAAGTCCACCTAAAGCGCCTTCAGTGCAAAGCCGGCAACCGCGACGGCCTGCAGAAGCGCAATACCTGCAAGCAGACCCGCAAAGGGCTGCTTGCGGGTCTTGTGGCGCAGACGTCGCTGCGCCAGTAGCCCGGCCGGAGAACCACCCAGCAGCGCCAGCAGCAGCAGCGTGCGCTCCGCAATCCGGTACCGCCCATCCCGCGCCCGCTCCTTGTCGATCCAGAACGCGAGATACGTCACGCCGTTGATCCCGAGGATGTACAGCAGCAGCAAGACTGTACCCATCTGGTTCACGCCCCTATTCCGTAAGTTCCACACACACGGCCCGCTCAACCAGAAGTCTGCGCGTCCATACGCAACGCTACCCCGGTCCCGTCTTTGCTAAAATGCGATTCGGGAATGGAAATCGGGGGACCCCAATGTATCACCAGTTCAGCGTGGCCGTCGCACTCAGCCTCTCACTGGCAGCCTGCTCCACCTTCATGGGCAGCCCGCAGCCGGTGACGCAGGACGGACCACCGCTGGTCAATGGCTACTATGTCGAACCCGGCGACCGTTGCGCTGAAGCCTGCCCCACCTTCGGCAAATGGCGCGCGACAGGCCCCGCGGATGTCCTCGCTGACGCGGTCGACGCGGCAGCGGTCGTCGCGCACATCGTCGAAGGCGATGTCGTGACGACGACGCCGGGCCAAACCGTCGTGCGCCCCCTGCGCGGCACCGTGCAGAAGGCAGGCGGCGGCCTGAACCCGGGCGACGTCGTGTATCAGCTGCTCGGCGACGGTGAAGGATTTTCCTTTGACGTCTGGCGCAAGGGCGAAGTCCTGAACGTCGACGCCGACGGCGACAACGCGCCCGTGATCCAGTGGGACGAAAGGCCAGACACTAACCCGGCCTCAGCCTGGTGGGTCCGCGTCGAACTCAAGGACGGAACCAAAGGCTGGCTGCGCAACCCCTCCACCTTCGACGGCATGGGCCCGCTGAGCTGAAAAACCCGTGACAGTGCACTCGTTTCTCAGATGACAATCAGGCCAGTGGCCGGCCGCGGCGGTCGATCATTTGGAAAACGAGTGCACTGTCACGGGTTATGTCACGGGTTTTACTTGCCGACCACCTTCTGCAGGAACAGCATCGTCGCTTCCTGCTGGGCGTTCTGGTTGGACTTCTTCGCGAAGCCGTGACCTTCGTCCTTGGCCATCATGAACCAGACCTCCTGCCCGTTCGACCGGATCGCCTTCAGCATCTGCTCGGCTTCGGTATAGGGCACGCGCGGGTCATTCAGGCCCTGCACGATGAACATCGGCTTCGTGATCTTGCGGGCATGGGTCAGCGGCGAGATCGACTGCAGGAACTTCGCCATGTCGGGATCGCGCTCGTCGCCATACTCCACACGACGCAGGTCCTTACGGTAGCCGGCCGTGTTGTTGAGGAACGTCACGAAGTTCGAGATGCCGACAACCGAGATCCCGGCTGCAAGCCGGTCATTGTAGTGCGTCATGACCGCATAGGACATGAAGCCACCGTAGGACCCGCCGGTCACCACAACGCGTGACTTGTCGAGATTGGGCTGCGTCGCGATCCAGTCGAGCAGCGCGCCGATGTCCTTCACGGAATCCTCACGCAGCTTTCCATTGTCCAGGTTGACAAAGGCCTTGCCATAGCCGGTCGATCCGCGGACGTTCGGCAGGATCACCGCCATGCCCGCTTTCTTCACGAGCATCTGCGTGTTGCTGGAGAACCCGGGGCGAGACTGCCCTTCCGGCCCGCCGTGGATATTGATCAGGACCGGATGCGGCCCTGAGCCCGCGGGCAGATACTGGAAGCCCGAGATCATGCGCGGCTTGCCATCGACCTGGTCAAAGGTTGGCCATGACACAAGCTTCGGCTGCACGAAGGTCGAAGGGTCGATGCCACCCACTTCGCTCTCGGTCCAGCGCGTGAGCTTGCGCGTCTTAAGGTCCCACACCCACACGTCACCCGACGTCTGTGCATTGGAAAGCGAGAGCGCGAGCTTCGTTCCATCCGGCGAGAAACCAGCGCCCGAGAAGACGGCCGTCGGCAGTTCCGGTGACGGCAGGCGCGCACCCGTCGCCGCGTTGATGATATAGACGCGGCTGACGCCATCCTCGTTCGTCACATAGGCAATGGTCTTGCGGTCGCGGGTGATGTCGAACCCGTCCACATCCCACTTGATGGCGCCCGACAGCACTGTCTTCTGGTTATCCTTCAGGTTGATGCGCACCAGGCGCGGGAACTCGCTGTCCTCGTCCGACGTGACAAAGATCGACTGCCCGTCCGCCGAGAACTGCGCATCGCCATAGGCAATCTGCTTGTTCGACGGATTGACCTGCGTACGCGCTCCCGTCTTCAGGTCAATGAGGTGCAGATAGCTCTCGTTCACGGACACGCCGCGTCCCACGAGAAGTTTCGTGTTGTCCGGCGAGAACGCCACCGGTGACCAGGCGCCTTCCTCGTCGAGCACAACGCGGGGCTCCTTCGGCGCGCGACCATCGGCAACGAGGATCTTGTACTTCTGGCTTTCCCTGGCGACGCTTGACCAGGCGATCAGCGAGCCGTCTTCGGAGAACGTGCCGCCACCATTGCGCGACTTGCCATCCGTAATCATGGTGGAGGCGCCTTCGCGCTCGTCCATCAGGTAGATCTGGAAGTTCTCGTCACCGCCGCGGTCCTTGCCATAGAGGATCGTGCGCGCGCCACCTCCCGGACGATAGGTGCCGCCACCGACAGGCTCAGGGAAGAACGTCAGTTGCCGCCGCAAGCCGAGCGGCATGTCCACGCGATGCAACTGGGCCGCATCACCGAAGCGCGTCGCGATCAGGATCGACTTGCCGTCCGGCGTCCAGTCGGAGAACGAGGCTCCGCGCACGTTCTGGTACTGCAGCAGCATGTCCTTGAGCGCCGGCGGCGTCTCAGGAACATTTTCCGTGACCAGCATTCCGCGGTCAACGCGCTGGACATCGCCAGCCCACGCCAGACCCGTCGTCGCCAGCGCGACAAGGGCAATTGCAGCAATACGCATGAGAATCCCCGTTTGGTGAAGGCCCGCATTCTGCACAAAGCGAACCGGGGTTCCAGACCCACCCTCCATTCCACGCCGCAATTCTGGACAAAAAGCCGTGAACTTCCGCGCCACGCCGCAGTCCCGGGGAACCAATGCGGCACCGGGCCGTTACAACGCCTGTCCCCTTACAATCCAGATTGAGGTTCGCGTCATGACGTTCAAGCAATTCATTCTTTTGGGAGCTGCCACGATCGACCTGCAGTAGTTCCGAACCAACCCGGGTTCCCCGGCGGCATCGCATATCAAAAGGTTTTTTGAACACGAAGGACACGAAGCGCACGAAGCTACTCCATTCACCCTGCTTCTTCGTGTACCTCGTGTCCTTCGTGTTTCAACAACTGCCGATCCGGTTTTCCCGGCCGTAACCCATTACGGACCCGCAGCGCCCGCCGCCGACATCAGCGCCTCCGGACCAAGCGGCAGCTCCGCCACGAACCACAGGGCAAACATCACCGTGGACGATATGCCGAACCAGATCGAATAGGGAAGCATGAGTGCCACCATCGAACCGATGCCCGCCGTCGGCACATAACGCTGCGCCGTAATGAGGATGAGCGGGAAATAGGCCAGCAGCGGCGTGATCGGGTTCGTCATGGAGTCACCGAGCCTGTAGGCGGCCTGCGTCCACTCCGGGCTGATCCCGAGCTGCATCAGCATGGGCACGAACACAGGAGCGAGGATCGCCCACTTCGCGGACGCCGATCCGATCAGGATGTTGATCGAAGCAGACACGAACACGATCGCGATCAGGAGCGGCAGTCCAATAAAGCCGAGCCCCTGCAGGTACGCCGCACCATTGACCGACACGATCACGCCCAGGTTGGACCAGTTGAACAGGGCAATGAAGATCGCCGCAAAGAACGCAAGCACGATGTAGCCACCCATGTCGGCGAGCGACGCATTCATCATCTTTACGGCATCCTTGTCGGACGAGATGGTCCGGGCGGCAATGCCGTAAACCAGGCCGCACAGCAGGAACGAGATGAAGAGGATGGCAACAAGCGACTTCAGCAAGGGTTCAAATGAACCGTCATCGCCCCGGAACGGCGTTCCCGGGCCCCAGCTCAGATGGCCAAAGCCGGCCATGAGCAGCAGTGCCACGATGCCGGCGAAAAACAGGCCCCGCCTCTCGCGGCGCCGGTCGAGGTCGGACCGCTCGTTCGGTTGCGCACCGCCCGGCATGATCCAGGGCGTGTGGCCCTCCAGACGTGGCTCCACAATCCGGTCGGTCACCCACCAGCCGACAAGCGTGAACAGGGGAACAAGCGCAATCATCATGAAGTAGTTCGCCGTCGCCTTCACCTCGCGGGCGGGGTCGACGATCTGGGCCGCGGCCTGCGTGATCCCGGCAAGAAGCGGATCAAGCGGCGTGACTAGCAGGTTTGCCGAGAAGCCGCCCGCGACGCCCGCAAAGGCAGCCGCGAGACCGGCGAGGGGATGGCGCCCCGACGACGCATAAATGGCAGCCGCAAGCGGAACAAGCACGACATAGCCTGCGTCGGCCGCCAGCGACGAGTTCACGCCCGCAAAGACGATGGCACCAGTGAGCAGGCTCTTCGGTGTCGCCCGCACGACGCCGCTGAGTGCGGCACCGATGAGACCCGAACGCTCGGCCACACCCACGCCGATCATCATCATGAGCACCATCGCGAGTGGCGGGAACTCCGCGAACACCTTGGTCATGTCGCTGAAGAGGCGGCGCACCTGTTCGGCATCAAGCAGGCTGACCGCAGCCACCTCCTTGCCCGTGCCGGGATGCATGACGGTCAAGCCCATGCTGGAGTAATGCACCGACAGGCCAATCACCAGGCCGATCGCGATCACAAACAGTGTCACCGGATCCGGCAGCTTGTTTCCCGCCCACTCGATCCCGTCAAGCATCAACGCGCCTAATCCGCGCCTCGCCTTGGCCTGCGCCATACCCGCCCCCTCATGGCTTTTCACGCCAACAGATATGACAAACATTGCAGCCCAAGGCCACACTCCCTTGAACCGCGCGGAGTTTACCAACGCCGCCGCGAAACTTCCGCGCAGGCACGGCGAAAACCCGACCTTGTTTTCCCGTGTCAGGCGAATTTTACTCGTATGCACCGCAGAGAGCGGCGGCGCGTTCGCACACGACACACCGGAGGAGCGAAACATCGCCCCCCTTCACCTCTCAACCGAAGAAAAGACGCCAGAGCCAGCTGCGGCGCGGTGGCGGTGCGGCGAGGGCGGCTTCGATCTGCGCCGTGACCTCGTCAATGGGCTTCATGCCATCAACCTTCCTGACCTTCCCCTGGCGCGCATAGTAGGGCAGCACCGGAGCGGTTTCCGCCTTGTAGGTCGCAAGCCGCTTCTTGAACACTTCAGGATCGTCGTCGCTGCGCACGGGCTTGCCGGCCGCACGCGCCTCGTCCGCGCGGTTCACGACGCGCTGGACCAGGGCCGCCTCATCGGCCTCGATGACGATGACATGATCGAGCGCAAGCTTGCGCGTCTTCAGCACGCGATCAAACGCCTTCGCCTGTCCAACCGTGCGGGGGAAGCCATCAAGGATGAAACCATTGGCGCAATCGGCCTCAGTCGTCCGTTCACTGACGATCTTGACGACCACGCTGTCGGGGACGAGCCCACCCTTGTCCATGATCGCCTTGGCCTTCTTGCCCACGCGCGAGCCCTGCGCAATCGCGGCCCGCAGCATCTCGCCGGTCGACAGATGCGGGATCCCGTGCGTCGCCGAGAGGCGCGCAGCCTGCGTCCCCTTGCCCACCGCCGGCGGCCCGAACAAAACCAGCCTCATCGTCCCCGCTCTCCAGCCTTCATGCCTGTCCCCGATCTTCAGGCTACGCCAGGCACCTGACGGTTTTGTGTCAGCGGGGTCAGAGTGAATTTAGAACAAGGCGCCCAACCCCAAGCCCCACTTAATGACGCATGAAAGCAGGCTGGCGTCCGGTCATTGCAATATAAATCGACCCGATAATGTAAAGGATCACGGTCAGGACGACGATACGGGCGAAGAGGAACATGAAGGCCATCGTCACGGTGTGATCGGTGATGATGGCGCCGGCGAGAATGTCGACCGTATCACTGCCCCTGCTGCCCACAAGATCGAGGAGCCATTGACGCGTGCCGCGTGCGCTGTCGATGACACCAGCCAAAGCCTCCGGCCAGTAGATCAGCGACAGGATGATAAGTATCCATGCGATCATGACGCTCACGACGCTGCGCCAAGTCTGCGCCAATAGACTTACAAGCATGAGATTGGTCCCCAAAGAAAATCGTCGAGCCTCGCCCGACGCCAGATCGTGCGGGCGGAGGCCGGCCAAAGTCAACGCATTTCCCAAACTGTTGATTCCATGCGGCTAATCTTTGGAAGCAACCCCGTCAAACCCGGATCCGAACCTCTATCAATACGCCCACCGCGCGAAAGGGCAGCCGACACCAAACTCCGAAGGCGAAGCGCAATCCCGCCCGCGCGACACTTCGTTCCTTCGTTCCTTCGTGCCTTCGTGTCAAAAATCCTTCTTCCCAACCGCCACATCGCACCAGCCTCACCGGAGATCCCACGGCAAGAATTGGGGTCAGGCAAATTCGCACCTTCTCAAGCCTTACGGGCCGGTGCAATGCCGCACGACAGCTGGATCAGGGCTGGCGGGACCCAAAGCCCTGAACAAGCCTGCCGGATGCGACCAGTTCGCGAAGATGGGAATCATCGTGAGATGGCACAACGAGAACATCAGGGTTCTGATCCATGAACGAGATGAGCCACCGAAGCGTCTGGTACATTTTGGTTCGGTCTTCAGATGTCTGCATCAAGAAGCCTTGCACCAGCCTGGAGCGGCCAGTTTGATCCCGGATATTCGACATCGTCCAGACGAGATCTCCGACGAACAACACTTCTCGTCCGTCGGCCATCTGGACGAAAAACAGCACGCTGCCGGGCGTATGCCCAGGCGCAGGAATCAGCACAACGCCAGGTGCCACAGCGGTATAACCCGTCGACGGCACGGGATCGGCGCCGCGAAACGCCTTTGGGACTTGCCGGTCTTCCATGTATTGCGCCGTCGCTTCGATCTGCTCGCGCGTCAGCCTCACGTTCTGGATGATCTGGTCCAGGCTCTTGAACCGGGGCAAATGGCCAAGATGATCCGGATGCTCGTGCGTCACGACGATCCGGCGTGCCGTGGCCATTGCGCCGGCAATGCGCGCGAGCGACGTGTCGTCGAATTTCTTTCCTGTCTTGAACAGCGCGGCGACATGGCGATCCATTCCTACGTCGATGAGCGTGTCGCCCCAATCTGACTTAAGCCTGAAAGCTGATCGCGCCATTGTCGCGCTCCGGAAATCGAGTCCAGCCTGAAGGCCGAAGAACGGCAATTGATCCTCCGCCAGAAACTCCACCTCAATGGCGCTCGGTCTTTCTTCGGCAGGCGCATTCGCCAAACGGCGAATATCCGCGATCGACGGATTGAAATCCGTGGATTGTGGAATGCGCCCATCGACAACGAAAAAATAGACGAGCCCGCCCATGACCAAAAGCAAGCACAGCGCGATTCCAACTATGACCCTCATTCTGGTTCTCCTGATTTTGCTTTTGGAGGAATCGGGATCAGACACACTGCTGTCCCACAGGAATTGAAGTAAAGCGGCTTGGTTCAGCCGCAGCGTGATACAATGGAATTGCGACAAACCATTGATCTGCTTCGGAGAACCAAGCCTTGAGTCATCA
>JBILMZ010000152.1:0-8378 GCA_044375275.1 Micropepsaceae bacterium
TAGCGAACATTGAGGCCTGCACAAGCCGACAGTTGGCCGCACCCAAAAACCCGTGACAGTGCACACATTCCCCTCACCACCCTTCCGCAGCAGCGGAGAAATGAGTGCACTGTCACGGGTTTTTCGTGAGAATTGCCGCGGATCCCTGATTCACGACCCGGAGCGCCCGCCGTGCGATTCAAGAACATCTTCCTGCTGCTTGTGCTCACGCTTGCCATCGGCTTCATCCAGCCCGGAGCCAGAGCCAGCACAGCCCCGAAAGCTGAAGCCACAACTACAACACCGAGCGACCGCGAATTCGTCATCGCCACGCGCTCCGTGCCCCCCCTTCGCGTTCAAGAAAGAGACCGGCGAGTGGAACGGCATTGCAATCGACCTGTGGCGGGATATCGCGATGGAACTTGGCCTCAAGTACCGTTTCGTCGAGGCGCCTTCGATCACGGACCTCATCGATGGCGTGTCATTCGGCAAGTACGATCTTGGCGTGGGGGCCATCACCGTCACCAGCGCGCGCGAGCAGCGGGTGGAATTCTCCCACCCCTTCTTCAGCACCGGCCTCGCCATCGCAACACAGCCTTCGTCGGACTATCCGATCCTGTCGACCCTGTCAGACTTCATGACTCTGGAGATTCTTCAGATCCTGCTCATCGTGATCGGTTCGACGATCATGGTAGGCTATCTTATCTGGTACCTTGAGCGCCGCTCCAACGACGCGCTGAACTCTGCCGGGGAAGGCTTCTGGGCATCGCTTTCGATGCTTCTCACGTCCCAGTTCTCCGAACCCGGCCCCAGAACGGTTGTCGGACGCGTGATCGCGGTCACCTGGGTGTTTGCGAGCATCATCCTGATGACCTTCTTCACCGGCTTCGTTGCATCATCGCTCACCGTGCAGTCCCTGCATGGTCGCGTGCAGGGCGTGTCCGACCTGCCGAAAATGCGCGTGGGAACCATGCGGGGAACCACAGGCGCAACGTGGCTGAGCGATTCCCTCATCCCCGCCACACCCTATGAGAGTGTGCAGGAGGCGCTGAAGGCGGTCGAGGACGGAAAGATCGACGCCTTCGTCTATGACGCGCCTGCCCTGCACTATCTTCAGAAGACGCAGTTCCAGGACCGCATCCTCATCCTGCCGGACAAGTTCGCCCCACAGGAATACGCCCTCGCTTTGCCCCTCGGCAGCCCGCTGCGCAGGCCCGTGAACCAGCAGCTCCTTTCCATCAAGGAAAAGGACGCCTGGCGAAAGAAGATCTTCGAATTCACGGGAGAGCAGTAAACCGGGAGGCGAAAGCCCCCCCATCCGTCACGCAGCGCTGACGCGCTGCGCGCCACCTTCCCCCGCAACGCGCTTTGCGCGTTGGTGGGAAGGGCAATGCGAGCTTATGATTTAGCCCTTCCCACCAGCGCGCAGCGCTGAGGGGGAAGGTGGATTGCTGCGCAGCAGCAAGACGGATGGGGGGCCCCGCCTACTCCGTATCGAACTTGATGCCCTGCGCCAGCGGCAGCGCATTGGAGTAGTTCACCGTCGCCGTCTGCCGGCGCATATAGGCCTTCCAGGAATCGGAACCGGACTCACGCCCGCCGCCCGTATCCTTCTCGCCACCAAACGCGCCACCAATCTCGGCGCCGCTCGGCCCGATATTCACGTTGGCAATGCCGCAGTCGCTGCCGGACGCTGCCACGAAACGCTCGGCTTCCTGCATGTCGCGCGTGAAGATGCACGATGACAGGCCCTGCGCCACGTCGTTCTGCAGCCGCACGGCTTCATCAAAGTCGCGATAGGTGAGCACATAAAGGATCGGCGCGAATGTCTCGTGCTTCACGATCTCGGTCTGCCCCGGCATTTCGACGAGCGCCGGCTGCACGTAATACGCATTCGGGAAGCGATCTTCGAGAACGCGCGCGCCGCCCGTGACCTTGCCACCCTGCTGCTTCGCTGCGGCAAGCGCGGACTGCATCCCGTCGAAGGAACCCTTGTCGACCAGAGGACCGACAAGCGTGCCGTCCTCAAGCGGGCTGCCAATGCGAATGGCGCCATAAACCGTTTTGAGGCGGGACACGAGGCTCTCGGCAATCGATTCATGCACGATCACGCGACGAAGTGTTGTGCAGCGCTGTCCTGCAGTGCCAACGGCTGCAAACGTGATCGCCCGCTCGGCCAGCTTGAGGTCCGCCGACGGCGCCACGATCATCGCATTGTTGCCGCCAAGCTCAAGGATGGTCCGGCCAAGACGGGCAGCAACCACGGGAGCAAGCGCCTTGCCCATGCGCGTCGAGCCCGTGGCCGACACGAGCGGCACGCGCGCATCGGCAGCAAGTTGCTCGCCAATGCCGCGACCACCCTGGATGAGCTGCGACAGGCCCTGCGGCGCATCACCAAAGCGGGCCACCGCCTTCTCGAACAGCTTCTGCGTTGCAAGCGCCGTCAGCGGCGTCTTCTCGGACGGCTTCCAGATCACGCTGTCCCCGCAAACGAACGCAAGGCACGCGTTCCATGCCCAGACGGCAACGGGGAAGTTGAAGGCACTGATGACGCCAACCGGACCCAGCGGGTGCCACGTCTCCATCATGCGGTGGCCGGGACGCTCCGACGCAATCGTCAGGCCGTAAAGCTGCCTGGACAGGCCGACCGCGAAATCGCAGATGTCGATCATTTCCTGGACTTCACCCAACCCTTCCTGGACGATTTTTCCCGCTTCCAGCGTAACCAGGCGCCCAAGCGCTTCCTTGTTGGCGCGCAGTTCCTCGCCAAACAGGCGAACAAGCTCACCCCGCCGCGGCGCAGGAACATCACGCCAGGCGTGGAAGGCCTTGAGTGAGGCTGCAATCTTCGCGTCCACCTCGGCGGGCGTGTCGCTGCGCAACTTCCCGAGGACCGCGCCATCAACAGGACTGCGAACCACGAGATCCCCCTGCGAGATCTCCGCCTCCGAAATCCCGAGTGCCTTGAGCGTTGCCAGCATCATAACAAATCCTCCAGTACAAAATGCTTGTCATGGTCCGCCTGCGCGGACCATGACGTGGGTTGGAGTAGCGGCAAGCCCGCACTCACTTGTTCTTCAACGCCGCAGCCCGGATGCCCGAGAGCGTGGCCGTCGGCGAAATCTGGTCCTGCTCCACGACAAGCTCGATGAGCGCCGGCTTGCCCGACGCTACCGCCTCATCAAAGGCCGCCGCAAACTCCGACGTCTTGCGCACAGTCGACCCATGGCAGCCGAAAGACCGCGCATAGGCCGCAAAATCCGGATTATGCAGGTCGGTACCGATCACGCGCGCAGGATAGTCTCGCTCCTGGTGCATGCGAATGGTGCCATAGGCGCCATTGTTGAACACGAGGAAAATGACGTTCAGCTTGTGCTGGACAGCCGTTGCCAGCTCCTGCCCGTTCATCAGGAAACAACCGTCACCGGCACAGGCAACGACGATGCGATCCGGATGCACCGCCTTGGCCCCAATGCCAGCAGGCACGCCATAACCCATCGCGCCACTCGTGGGCGCCAGCTGGGTGTGGAAACGACGGTGCAGGAAGAAGCGATGTAGCCAGCCGGCATAGTTGCCCGCCCCATTGGTGAGGATCGCATCCTCCGGCAGGCGCGTGTTGAGCCAGGCAAAGATCTCGGACGGATTCACGTCGCCCTTCACGGACAGCGGCTTCACGAACGCCTCGTAGTCAGCGCGAGCCGTAGCCGCCCACTTTTTCCACTCGACAGTCGCCGGTGCCTTCAGTTCCTGCACGGCCTGCCCGAAGGCCTCCATGCCCGACACGATGCCAAGCTCGGCCTGATAGACCCGGTTGAGTTCTTCCGCCGCGGGATAGACATGCACCAGACGCTGCGCAGCAACAGGCGGCACAAGACGCGTATAGCCTTGCGTGGTCATTTCGCCGAGACGAGGCCCCACGACGAGCATCACATCACATTGCTGGATGCGCGCCGCAAGCTTCTGGTCGATGCCGATGCCCATGTCACCTACATAGAGCGGATGCCGGTTGTCGATGCGGTCCTTGCCGCGAAACGACGTCATCACGGGAATGCTCCAGTGCGCGGCGAAACGCTGGAAGTCATCACATGCCTTGTCGGTCCAGCCCCCGCCGCCAATCAGCGCAAGAGGACGCTGCGCCGAACGAAGGATCTCGCCCAACCGATGAAGGTCATCAGGCCGGGGCGCGGCTTCAACGCGCTGATAAGGGCGCGCATCCATTGCCTGCGCAACTTCAGTGAGCATGTCTTCCGGAAGCGCCAGCGCGACGGGTCCAGGCCTGCCGCTCACTGCCGTATGGAACGCGCGCGACACGAATTCCGGAACGCGATCAGCCGACGGGATCTCGGCCACCCACTTCGTGAGCGGTCCCAGCATGCGGCGATAGTCGATCTCCTGGAACGCCTCGCGTTCCATCTGGTCGCGCGCCACCTGCCCGATGAAGAGGATCATCGGCGTGGAATCCTGGAACGCCGTGTGCAGGCCGATGCTCGCATGCGTGGCACCGGGCCCACGCGTCACGAAGCAGATACCCGGCTTGCCCGTGAGCTTGCCATAGGCCTCCGCCATGTTGGCAGCACCCGCCTCATGGCGGCACGTGACCAGCCGGATGCTGTCACGCGCATCATGAAGCGCATCCAGAACGGCAAGATAGCTCTCTCCCGGGACGCAGAACGCAAGATCCGCACCGTGGATTTTCAACTGGTCGACAAGGATCTGTCCGCCGGTGCGATTCTCACTCATGAAATCTTGTGTCCCGTCTCGGAGTAGTAGCGGCCAAACCGGTTGGCAAGGAACATGTCCAGGCCCGCCTCTTCCTGCCGCACGAAGCCCTTGCGGGGTAGCTTGCCAGTGACCAGCAAGTCAACCATCGCGCACATGCCGGCCGCCGTTGTGATCTGGATCGCGCTCATGAGTTGCCCGTCGATCTTGTGCGCATAGATCTTGCGCGCAAAGCTTTCCTGCGTGAGTTGCCCCCGCATCTGCCCCGACACCGTCACGAAGACAAGCACGACATCCTGGTAGGTGATCGGAATGGCGGCCTCCAGCACGTCCTTCAGGATATCGCGACGCTGGCCAAGGCGCAGGTCGCGCACCAGTGTCTTTATGATGTCCCGGTGGCCCGGATAGCGCACGGTCTTGTAGTTCAGGTTCTCGACCTTGCCTTCCAGCGTTTCGCACAACGTGCCAAGGCCACCGGAGGTGTTGAACGCTTCGTAGTCCACACCATCCAGCGAGAAGTGCTCCATCTCTTCCAGCGCCGGCATCTCGCGCAGCTTGCCATCCACGATCGCTTCGCAGGGATTGCAGTACTCGTTTATCAGTCCGTCCGTCGACCAGGTCAGGTTGTACTTCAGCGCATTCGTCGGATATTCCGGCAGCGCGCCCACGCGCATGTGCACATCGCGCAGCGATTCAAACTTGCGCGTCATGTCATGCGCGGCAATCGAGATGAAGCCGGGAGCCAGGCCACACTGCGGAACGAAAGCCGTGTCGGCACCCTTCGCCAGCGCCTTGACGACGCGCGTGCTTTCAACATCTTCGGTCAGGTCGAAATAGTGCGCGCCACATTCCTTCGCGGCACCGGCAATCACGGGCGTGAGGTGATAGGGCATGGCCGACACGACAACATCGTGCCCCTTGATGGCGCCACGCAGCGCAGCCGGATCGGCGACATCAAGCACCTGCGTGCGCGTGTTCTTCGTCGGGAGACGCTCCAGGCTTTTGGCATCGCGGTCGGCGACGGTCAGTTGGTAGTCGCCCGTGCTGCCCAGCATCGCCGTGATGGCACTGCCGATCTTGCCACCACCAAGCAGGATGAGTTTCACCATGGCCGTCTCCTCGAAATCAGTTGGAAGCGTCGATTTTAGGCAGCCATTCCGCCGATCTGTAGCATGCAATCCGACGAATCTTAGTGAAATAACAAGCAAAATGACGGATAGTCCGGCAATACGAGGTGATCATGCCCCCGCTCGACGAGACCGACCGCAAGCTACTGGCCCTGCTCCGCACGAACGCGCGGGAACCCGTCGCCTCCCTGGCGCGCAGCCTCGACATGGCAAGATCAACCGTGCAGGAGCGGCTCGAGCGTCTGGAAAAGACCGGCACCATCGCCGGCTACACGATCCGCGAAGGCGGTGATTATTCCGACCGCCAGATCCTCGCCCACGTCATGATCAGCGTGGATCCCAAGATGGCAGCCTCGGTCACCTCGGACCTGAAGAAGATGACGGAGGTAAGATCACTCGCCGCCATCAGCGGAACATTCGACCTGATGGCAGAGCTTGCTGCGGAAACCACCGCGCGCATCGACGCCGTGCTCGACGCGATCGGCCACCTCAAGGGCGTCCAGAAGACAATGTCATCCATCGTCCTGAGCGTAAAGTTCGAACGCTAGCGCCAAACAGGTTTACACCACGAAGGCACAATGTCAGTCAGCATGGCTCAGTCCAGAACGTCCGAAATCGGCGTGTAGGCGCCATTGCTCAGCTTCACCAGCGCAGGCCGATCAAGAATGGTGATCTTGCCCCGCCCGATCCGGATGAGCGCCTTGCTCTCCAGAAAGCCCAGCGCAATCGTCACGCCTGCGCGCCGCACGCCCAACATGATCGCAAGGAACTCATGGGTCAGATGCAGCTCGTTGCCATCGGAACGGTCAGCTGCCATCAGCAGCCAGCGCGCAAGGCGCTCCTCCAGCTTGTTGCGCGCATTGACGGCGGCCGTCTGCGCCACCTGCATCAGGAAGGCATGCCCGAACCGCAGCAGGCGCAATCGAAGCGTGGGACTGACTTCCATGCAGTGCCGCAAGTGGCTCACCGTAACCCGATAGCCCGAGCCTGCAGACTGCATGTAAGTGGAGTTCTGTGTCCGGCTGGCACCCATGATCACGGCAAGGCCGGACATGCTCTCGCTGCCAATCAGGCCAACCTCGATGCTTCCTCCCGGCACTTTGGCAACGACAGACGCGAAGCCGCGCGTCGGAAAGTAAACATGCTCGATGTTCCGGTTCGGAATTTCCAGTTGTCTGCGGAGCGGAAGCTCCACAGGGGACAGATCTGTCGACAGCAGCGCAAGGTCTTCCTTGGAGATGTGGGACAGGATTCTGTTGGCCAGGGCAAGTTGAGTGGAAATCAGCTTCGTTACTCTTTCCCAAAAACAGGGCAAGAGCACTCAGTGTCTCCTAGCCATCCACGCCCTGATAATAGTGCTGGAGGGTGTTACACACGTACGCCGATACACACCAAAGGCATAGTTCTATATATTGTACAGTAGCGTACAAATATTGTCGGGAGGCCTTGTAATCCAAATACTCTGCCAGAACTGACAAACAAGCCCTCGTTATGCAACGAAATCCTTCGTGCCGCGCTATCGTTCCTAATGATCAGCGATTTCAGGCCGCCGCAGAGTCATCTGCTGGTCGTCCTGTCCCTGCAGCGCGATGGCGATGTATCGGTTTTTCTAGCGGTCTGTTTCCATGGATTTAGCGCGACTCAACGAATGTGAACCGTGCGCCCGGCGAACCTTCCACGGCGACAACGCAGGCGCCGGCATCATCAGGGACCGACCACTCCATCTCCGGATCCACTTGCTGCTCAAACGTAGTCGCAAAGCAACGCAATCGGAAGCGTGCAACGTTACCGTTCAGGTTTGTAATCGCAAATTTCTTCCGGACGAGGTCATGACGCCACGTTGTCAGTCCGTTGGTGCCCGGCATCCCGCTGAGTTCCACTTCCGTCACAATCGGCGCAGTGCTCTTCAGCACGCCTTCGATGTCGGCCAAGAGTAACGCCGCGTCTGAGGCATCCGCCTGGGTCATCTTGACTTGCTTCATGTTCTGGTAGGCGCACAAGGCTCGGACAAGATGGCCCGCTGATGTCTCGAGTCTTATCAGCATCAGAAGAGCGCTCGACTGGTAACGCGGATGCAGGAAAACACCGTTCTCGATCAGCGCGCGGCGGGCGTGAACCAGCGCTGCGACGTTCATGCTCTTCGCGGCATAGGCACTGGCCAGGAGCAGCGACGCTTGCGCCGCTTCCTGAAGCGTAAGACGTGGCGTCATCGTCTTGTCCATGATCGCGATGACTTCGTCGGGTTTGTTCTCGCGCAATAGACGCGCCGCTCGATCGAGGTCGTCAACGAAGATACTGGTAAGCGGCAGCCCTTCCCGTGGAAATGCCAAACTGAGAACAGTGAGATCCTGATCAATAATCGCACCGCGTCGCGTGGCAGGCGTGAAGCGCCATTGGCTAACAGCTTCGAGAGCAGCCTCTACGAAATAGGCAGGTCCGACGGAATCGATCACCTCGAAGTTACCCGGAACGCCGGCGCGGTTCACCGCGAAATGCAGCGCAACCCAACCGGAGGAGAGTTCCCTCTTGCCCACTCGCGGAAACTTGATTGGC
>JBILMZ010000153.1:0-8353 GCA_044375275.1 Micropepsaceae bacterium
ACCCAGAGAATTGCCATCGAGATAGGTGAGTCCATCGGGAATGACAAAGCGCTCGCGTATGGCCGCAAGCGGATCGTGCGCATCAAGCATTTCACAATGGTTGCGGTCGATGGTCATCGGATGATCCAGTCAATCTCGGCGACAATGCCAGGCCACGCAGCAGATTGGGGATCGATCAGATCGAAGTGCCCGGCATTCACGAAGGTTCGCACGACCACGCTGTCCCCGCTCCTTTTCGCCTGCGCACCAAAGGCATCGCCAAATGACGACGGCACGATGCGATCAAGGTCTCCCGACAACACGGCAAGCCTGGTGCCGGTCGGCAGCATTTCAGCCGGTGAGGTATCCGCGTAAACATCCTGCCCCTGGCGCGCGGCAACGCCGGTCAGCGCATCAATCGTTGGCGGCCCACCACAGGCGTCGGGTCCCGTGGCGCGATAGGCCTTAAGGTCGTTGATCCCGGCGAGACTGACCACACCGCGGATCGCCAGCGGTGTTGCTGCATGCAACGGCGATGTCGAGGGAATGGACTTGCGCGCGGCAAGCCAGTTGGCGAGATGCCCGCCAGCCGAATGACCAACAGCGACCACGCGCATGAGGTCTATGGGATACGGCGCCGCAAGCGCCTTGAGTTCGTCGGCGGCCTTCGCCGTGTCGAGGAACGTCGCCGGATAGCCGCCCGCCTCGTCGCCGATGCGCCGGTAGTCGATGCTCCAGACGAAATAGCCACGCTGCCGAAGATCCTCGGCCATGAGCGCCACAAGCTCCGTCGCCGGCAACGCGGCAAGCCAGCAGCCGCCATGCACCAGCAGCACCACCGGAAACGGACCTTTGCCTGACGGCAGCCAGACCTCTCCATACTGGTGCGGATGTGCGCCATAGCTCAGCACCGTCGTGGGTACCGGCCGCGGTCGTGCAAGCAGATCCCTGAACGTCACCGGCGCAGCCATTGCGCCAGCAGCACCAGGCAGGACAGCCCCCGCCGCAGCGGCAATGGACATGATCCGCCTACTCACTGAACGTGAACGGACGATCATGTGTGAGCGCCGGAACGCGGGTTCTCGCATCCGTGACCTTCGCCGGATCAATGTCGGCCAGGATCACGCAGGGATCATCACCCGCTTCCGCGATGATTGCACCCCACGGATCAACAATGAGGCTGTGCCCGAACGTGTGACGTCCGTTCTCGTGCTTGCCGCCCTGCGCCGGCGCGATCACGTAGCAGCCGGTCTCGATCGCCCGCGCGCGCTGCAGCACATGCCAGTGCGCCATGCCCGTCGTGTGCGTGAATGCGGCCGGGATCGTGAGGAACGAGGCGCCAGCCTTTGCCAGCGCGCGGTAGAGCTGCGGAAAGCGCAGGTCATAGCAGACGCTCAAGCCCAGCTTGCCCCACGGCATGGTCGACACGACCGCGCGCTCACCACGGCGGAAGTTGCGCGACTCGCGATAGACCTCGCCATTCGGCAGGTCCACGTCGAACATGTGGATCTTGTCATAGGTCGCGGCGATGTGGCCGTCGGCCGCGATCAGGAACGAACGGTTCGCGCATTGCCGCTCGGCAACCCGGATCGGCATGGAGCCGATGAGCAGCCAGATGTTGAGTTCCGCGGCGAGAGCCTGAAAGGCCTTCAGCGCCGCGTCATCATCCTGGATGAGCACCTTGGAAAAGAGCCGGTCGGACTCGGCTTCAAAGAGCGAGGTGACCTCTGGCGTCGCGACGAAATCCGCGCCAAGGGATTTGGCTTCCCGGATGAGTGCCGTGGCCTGGTTGACGTTCGAAGAGATCTCGAGGCCTGAGCGCATCTGCACGCAGGCCGCACGGAATATGTTTGCCATGAAGGCAGATTAAACGTGACCCGTCTCGAGGAGCAAGTCGAGCTTGCCGGCATCCTCCAGCGCGTGCAGGTCATCGCAGCCGCCGACATGGGTTTCGCCAACGAAAATCTGCGGAACGGTGTGCCGGCCGTGGGCGCGGGACATCATTTCCGACCGCTTCTGCGCGTCCATCCCGACATCGATCTCGGTAAACGAGACGCCCTTCTTCTTCAGGAGGGACTTGGCACGATGACAATAGGGGCAAAGCAGCGTCGTGTAGATCACCACACCGCTGTGGACATCTTCTGCCGGCTCGGCATTCTGCATCATCATCATCATCGGTTACGCCCGCTCATGACCGGGACCTATCCGCGAGGACCCGCTTTGTGAACCTATAGCATAAGTTCAAAAATTTAAGGGGCGCACAACGCGCGCCAGTGTGACAACTGACACATTCGCTGCCCCGGCCTTGAGCAGTGCCTTGGAACAGGCGGTAATGGTGGCGCCCGTCGTTAGCACATCGTCAACCACGAGGATGCTTTTCCCCACCACGTTTGCCCGGGTGGCGGCCGGAACGCTGAAAACGCTGGCCACGTTCCGCAACCGCGCGCGGGCCGACGTCATGGCTCCCTGGCTTTCGGTGGCCCGCCGCCGCACGAGGACCTCCGGCGCCACACGCACCCCTGTCAGGCGCGACAGGCCATGGGCGAGCAATCCCGCCTGATTGTACTTGCGCATCAGCAGGCGCTTCCAGTGCAGCGGAACCGGCACCAGCAGGTCTGCCTGCACGACCTCATCCCGGGCGCACGCCAGCATCCACCGCGCCAGCAGCGGACACGCTTCAAGCTTGTCCGCATGCTTGAAGCCCAGGATCAGGTCCCGGCTCCCCTCGTCATAGGCGATCGCCGCCCGCAGCCGGGAGAAAGCCCGCGGCCGAGCCAGGCACGACGCACAGCGAACGTCATCCCCAAGCGCATGAGGAAAGGGAATACCGCATTGCGCACACCAGGGCGGAGCCAGGAAGCGTATGCCGTTCCAGCAGGCCCCGCACACAGACTGCGGCTCCACCACCGGTTCCCGGCAGCGCAGGCAGAGAGGTGGCAAAAGCACGTCGAGAAGCCGTCGCCCTGCCGCCCGGACCGATCCGCGCATGGCGCGCCCCAGCATCGCGCTGTACTGTCTCATCACTGACCGCCGCTGCCTGCCGGGCCAGCGTGGTCCGGCGTCGGCAGCCAAGTCATCGTGACGGCAACATGCATCAGGTTCCCCAGATCTTTGACCAGTCCCTCAGGCGCGCACGCAAGGCACGCACGGCCGGTCAGGCCCACAAGGCGTCATTCCTCCTGCAGGAGGTCGTGTCGGAAGTGGCTGACCGGCTGCAGGCAGTGAACCGGCACTTTCCGGTTTTCGTGTGTCACGGCGCCGGAGATTTGTCGCAACACGTCGCAAGCCACGCCATTGCCACAAATGTCGTGGCAAGCCTGACGCCAGCGGCGGGTGTTGTCTTCGAGGAAAGCGCCTTCCCCTTTGCCGACGCATCGATCGATGCCCATGCAAGCCTGCTGACACTTCATGCCATCAATGACCTGCCAGGCGCCCTCGCGCAGATCCGCCGGGCCCTGCGCCCCGACGGCTTCTTCATTGGCGCCCTGTTCGGGTCGCGCACGCTGCAGGAACTCAGACAGGCGCTGACCGCAGCCGAAGCCGAAATCCTTGGCGGCGTGTCACCACGCGTCTCGCCCTTCCTCGATATCCGCGACGCCGGCGCGCTGCTCCAGCGCGCGGGTTTCACGCTGCCGGTTGCCGACACGGATGAGATCACGGTCCACTACGAGAATCCGCTGCGCCTGTTCGAGGACCTGCGGCTGATGGGCGAAACCAACGTGCTGCACGAAAGGCAGCGCCGCTTCCTGCGACGTGACGTGCTGTTGCGGGCGCTGGAAATCTACAGGCAGGAAAACGCCGATGGCGAAGGCCGCATCCGCGCGACGTTCGAGATCATGTACCTTGCAGGCTGGGCGCCGCACGAAAGCCAGCAGCAGCCGCTGAAACCGGGAAGCGCGAAAATGAAACTCGCCGACGCGCTCAAGGCGACGTCAGGAAAACCCTGAAGGCACGCCTGTTACATCGCTCCTTCAATGACGGCATACATGTCGATGGTCTTGCCGGCGACGGACTGCATGATGCTGACCACGGCCATGAAGATGAGCGAGCAGATCAGGCTGTACTCAATGGCCGTTGTTCCGGCTTCATCGTCCGCAAATCGGCGTATCAGGCTCAACATTGCAGACATCTGGCACCTCGAAACTGTCAGCCGGGAGACTCTGAGCGATGGGTCTTAACAGGAGGTAACTGCTCAAATTGTAGGAATTTCCGGCAAACTCGTCAGAGAAAATCCCGCAACTGCGCAACCAGCGGCACGTCAGCTGGGGGGACAGGATAATTAGCCATGTCCCGCGGCCTGACCCATACAATTCTCTGTGCTTCCTGTGGCTGTACAATGCCTTCCCAGCGCCGACAGAGATAGAGCGGCATCAGAAGGTGAAATTTCTCGTAGGCATGAGAGGCGAAGGCAAACGGCGCCAGACACTCTTCCTTTACCGTGATGCCAAGCTCTTCCCGCAATTCGCGGATGAGGCTGGTCTCGGGCTTCTCGCCTGGCTCGACCTTTCCACCGGGAAACTCCCACAGCCCCGCCATCGACTTGCCCGCCGGCCGCTCGGCGAGCAGCACGCGGCCATCTGCATCGATCAGCGCAGCAGCAACGACCAGGACAAGGGGATGGGACATGGAAAACAATCCGCGCAGGGGACGGTCGCAGGCCTAGCTGCGATAGTCGCCGTTGATGCTGATGTAACCGTGCGTCAGGTCGCAGGTCCAAACCCCCGCCGAACCCTTGGCCACGCCGACATCGATGTCGATCTCTATTTCAGCACGTTGCATATAGCGGGCCATTAAGGCTTCGCTGTAATTCGGGTCGCGCAGGCCCTGCGTTGCCACCTTGTGGCCACCGAACTTGATCGAGAGCTTGTCCCGGTTCGCCGCCTCGCCGGACTTGCCAACCGCCATGACCACCCGGCCCCAGTTCGCATCGCCGCCCGCGATGGCCGTCTTGACCAGCGGAGAGTTCGCCACCGACAGGGCAATCCTGCGCGCTGCGGTCGGGCTTTCGGCACCCGATACATTGATCCGGATGAGCTTGGTGGCGCCCTCGCCGTCCTTCACGACCAGCACCGCGAGATCCTGCAGCACCGTGTTGAGCTTGGCGCGGAAATCATCCAGCCGCTTGTCGGCAAGGCGCGTCACAGGATTGTGGCGAGCCCCCTTGCCCGTCGCAAACAGCAACAGCGTGTCGCTGGTCGAGGTATCGCCATCGACCGTGATCGAGTTGAAGCTGGTCTCGGCCGCCTGCACGAGCATGGCCTGCAGCACGTCCTGCGGGATCGTGGCGTCGGTGAACACGAAGCTCAGCATCGTCGCCATGTCCGGCGCGATCATGCCTGATCCTTTCGCGATGCCGTTGATCCTGACAGCATGCCCGTCGATCTGCGCGGTCGCCGTCGCCATCTTGGGGAACGTGTCCGTCGTCATGATGGCGCGCGCCGCCTGCTCCCAGGCCGTGGCACCCGTGTTCTCGTAGATATCGGGCAGCGCCGTGGTCAGGCGCCTGACAGGCAAGGGTTCACCGATGACACCCGTGGAGGCGATGAAGACCTCCGTCGGTTTGCAACCGGTGAGCGCAACAACGGCATCCACCGTCGCCTTCACGGCTTCATTGCCGACGCGACCGGTGAACGCATTGGCGTTGCCGGAATTGACAATGAGCGCCCGCGCCGACTTTTCGGCCAGCGCCGTGCGGCACCAGTCAACCGGGGCCGAGCAGGTCTTGGATTTCGTGAACACGCCGGCGACGGCCGTTCCCGGCGCAAACACGCCCATGAGAACGTCGGTCCGCCCCTCATAACGGATGCCGGCAGCGCCAGCCCCCAGACGAACGCCCGATATGGGCTGCAGTTTCGGAAAATTCTTTGGCGCGAGCGGAGAAACCGCATGTTCCTTCTTGGCAGCCTTGGGTGCCGCTTCCGGCACCGTCTTCGCTGTGAGCTTCTCCTTGCTCTGCTTTCCCCCGGCTGGGGTCATGGCACGTCCCTCGTACTGGCCAGCCCGCGGCGCCGGAAAACCCGGGAATCCGCGGCTGCAGGATTGTCAGTACCCGTCCTATTCCCCCCCGTCAAGAATCGCGGATTCAAGCCAATGTCACACTTTTGATCCCAAGTTTCTGGGTCGCGTTGACAGGGGGTGTTGCCCCCCTTATCTCTCCCGCAAGGCTTCGCGCGAAATCCGTCGTTTCTATACGATCAGGAGGCGAACTGCCCCCTCGGGGCAGGCGTCCGGCCCCATTTTGACTTTTTCGACCTTTAGGGACGACCCGGCATGTTAGGCTTGACCTCGCTGGCCAAAAAAATCTTCGGCTCCAGCAACGACCGCATCCTCAAGCCTTATTACTCCAAGGTTCCCAGGATTAACGCGCTCGAGCCGGAGTTCGTAAAGCTCACGGACGAGCAGCTCCGTCAGAAGACCTTCGAGTTCCGCGAGCAGGTCGCCAAGGGGCGCAAGCTCGACGACCTCATGTTCGAGGCCTTCGCCGCCGTCCGTGAGGCTGCCAAGCGCACGCTCCGCCAGCGCCATTTCGACGTTCAGCTCATCGGCGGCATGGTGCTGCACAACGGCAACATCTCCGAAATGAAAACGGGCGAAGGCAAGACTCTTGTCGCAACCGCACCGGTTTACCTTAATGCCCTGTCCGGCAAGGGTGTCCACGTGGTGACGGTAAACGACTACCTCGCCCGCCGCGACGCCGAATGGATGGGCCAGGTCTATCGCTTCCTCGGCCTCAATGTCGGCTGCATCGTGCACGGCCTGAACGACGCGCAACGCCGCGAGCAGTACGCGGCAGACGTGACCTACGGAACGAACAACGAGTACGGCTTCGACTACCTGCGCGACAACATGAAGTACACGAAGGCGCAGATGGTCCAGCGCGGCCACAACTTCGCCATCGTGGACGAAGTCGACTCGATCCTGATCGACGAGGCCCGCACGCCCCTTATCATTTCAGGACCGACAGAGGACAATTCGAACCTCTACAAGATCATCGACGCCTTCATGCCGGAGCTGAAGGAAGAGCACTTCGAGCTCGAGGAAAAGCACCGCACGATCACGCTGACCGAGGAAGGCAACGAAGCCGTCGAAAGCTGGCTGAGCAAGAACGGCGTGATGACCGAAGGCGGGCTTTACGACATCGCCAACGTCTCGCTGGTCCACCACGTGAACCAGGCGCTCAAGGCGCACAAGCTGTTCCAGAAGGACCGCGACTACATCGTCAAGGACAACAAGGTTGTCATCATCGACGAGTTCACGGGTCGCATGATGGACGGTCGCCGCTACTCGGAAGGCCTGCACCAGGCCCTCGAAGCCAAGGAAAACGTCCAGATCCAGCCTGAAAACGTCACGCTGGCCTCCATCACCTTCCAGAATTACTTCCGCCTCTACAGCAAGCTCGCCGGCATGACCGGTACGGCGTCGACCGAAGCCAGCGAGTTCCATGAGATCTACGAACTCGACGTGATCGAGATCCCGACCAACGTGCAGGTCTCGCGCATCGACGACGATGACGAAATCTACCGCACGATCGAGGAAAAGAACGAAGCCATCGTCGAAACGATCAAGGAATGCGTGGCACGCCACCAGCCAGTGCTCGTGGGCACCGTATCGATCGAAAAATCCGAGAGCCTCTCTGCTGTCCTGAAGAAGCAGAAAATCAAGCACGCCGTTCTGAATGCGCGCTACCACGAGATGGAAGCCCAGATCATCTCGCAGGCGGGCGTGCCCGGCGCCGTCACGATCGCCACCAACATGGCCGGTCGCGGCACCGACATCCAGCTCGGCGGTAACGCCGACATGCGCGTCGCGGCCGAAACGATCGGTATCGAGGACGAAGCCGAGAAGAAGAAGATCACCGACCGCATTCGCGCCGAAGTCGCCGAGGACCGTCAGAAGGTGCTCGCCGCCGGCGGCCTCTATGTGCTCGGTACCGAGCGCCATGAAAGCCGGCGCATCGACAACCAGCTGCGTGGCCGCTCGGGCCGCCAGGGCGACCCGGGTCACTCGAAATTCTACCTGAGCCTTCACGACGACCTCATGCGGATCTTCGGCCAGGACAAGCTCGACGTCTATCTGCAGCGCCTGGGCCTGAAGCACGGCGAGGCCATCTCGCATGGCATGGTCAACGCCGCCGTCGCGAAGTCCCAGCAGCGTGTCGAAGCCCGCAACTTCGACATCCGCAAGAACCTGCTGAAGTTCGACAACGTCATGAACGACCAGCGCAAGACGGTCTTCGAGCAGCGCCTCGAGTTCATCGATGCAGAAAACGTCCACGACATCGTCATCGGCATGCGCCACCAGCTGATCGAGGACCTCGTCAAGCGCTACATTCCGGACAACTCCTACGCCGAACAATGGCGCATGGCGGAACTGG
>JBILMZ010000154.1:0-8339 GCA_044375275.1 Micropepsaceae bacterium
CTGACCCAGCCACCGCGCGATGTAAGCCGTATTCGTATCCTGGGTGCGGCCGGACAGGATCTCATCGCCGATGATGAGGATGGCGGCACCGCGCCGACGCTGGACTGCATCTGCCATTGAGTTGCCTGCCATTGAGTTGTCTGGACGTGGAGACCAAAAGAAAAACGGCACCATTTGATGGTGCCGTTCCAAAAAAGAAAATAGCCACGACAGGAACGAGAGGCGGAAACCCCTGCGTTACTCCGCCGCTTCCGCTGCGCGACGGGCGCCAGTCTCGACATGCCTCATGGCAGCGACCGTTGCGTCGACCAGATTGAAGGCAAATGTCTCGTCCAGCTGTCCATGGCCATTCAGGAGGCGGAACAGGATCGGCCCAAAGATCATGTCGGCAGCCAGGTCATCATCAACATCGAAAACGACTTCGCCACGCAGCTTCGCGCGGCCGACAACGGCATGCACGAGCTCGCGGTGCGCAGCCATAAGCGAATTGCGAAGGGCTTCTGCAAAGCGCGCATCGGCCTGGGCTTCGGCTATCAGGGCCTTGAACACGGGACCACGGCGCTGGGAGAGCGCACGAACGGTCGGACGGACGAGCTCAAGCAGGTCGCTCTTCAGGGAGCCGGTGTCAGGCGCAATCGTCTCCTGGGCCGGCATGTCTGCAAGCAGCGCTTCCAGCACGATGAAGGCTGCAGAGGACCACCAGCGATAGATCGTCTGCTTCGAAACGCCGGCCTTGGCAGCAATCGCTTCGATGTTGAGCGCGGCATAACCATCGTTCTGCAGGATGTTCATCGCCGATTGAATGATGGCACGGCGCGACTCCACGCTGCGCGGGCGGCCCACGCGGGGACGTGTCACCGGATTGCTGTCTGAATTGTCTGTGCTGGTCATGGAGCCCCTCAATCGAAATGAACTATTAACGAGTCGAACGCTGTCTGCGTTCGAATCAGTCATTAATGAGGAGCGTGTTCGCGCAGGGCGACAGGGTCAAGCGTTGAACGCTTGAATTATTGGGAAGTACCGACGCGTGACAGAAAGTACGCAGGTTCGAGCGGCAGCCGCTTGATGACTTGACCGCTTCTGCCGAGAACACCCGCGCTGCGGCCATCTACTTCAACTTGAACACCGCCAGCATTACCCGTGAGAAGAACGAGTCCCTGACGATCCGGAGCCTGAAATGATTCGCCCGGAGTCAAAACGCGCGAAAGCAGCACGTCGTGCGGCTTTTTCAGGGAAGGATCCTTGACCTGCACGTAGGTCTCTTCGATTGCTTTCAAGGTGATTCGGGACGCACCGGATGATTCGCCAGCAACTGTTGATGCTGAACTCGAAGCCGGGGTCACCATCGCCATCTGGTCCAGCCCCTGGAAGAGCTGGGCCACGACAAGATGCGCATCGTGCCACACAGGAGCAACGGACGGCACGGGTGCGGGCTCTGACACGGGCGCAGGCTCTGAAACGACAGCAGGGGCTGAGACGGACGCAGGCGCTACTGGCGGCTGGGCGGGAACAGCTGGAGCCTCAGCATCCACGACGGTTACGCTGTTGTCCATGATCGCAGCAACCGGTGCGGTATCCGCGGAGGGCATCGTGAGGTGCACAAGCGCATAGACAACAACCGCGATGACAAGCGCCACCGCAAACAACTGCCCACTCGGCCAGTTGCGCTGGGGCGCTGCATCCGGGAATACCAGATCGACGGGCTTGTGGACTTCCAGCGCCTGCATTTCGCCCTTGAATTGCTCCACCAGTTGGTCGGCATTCAACCCGACCAGGCGCGCATACGAGCGAATGAAGCCAATCGCATACGTGCGCCCGGGAAGGCGCTCATAGTCTCCGGTTTCGATCGCAGCCAGCTGATCCTTCCGGATACGCAACTGCGAGGCAACGGCCTTCTCGTCAAGGCCAAGCGTCAGGCGACGCTCGCGCAGGGCGTTGCCGACCGTCTTCTCCGGAACGCACTCACCCACATCACGCAGATGGAGACGCCGCTCTTTCGGCTCTGCCACCAGCGGCATTTGCACCACGATACTCATCGCGACCAGCCTTCACCCATGACATTCTTTTTGACTTTGTCGGTCAGCGCCAGACGAAATGTTCCGTGCACGACGCAATTGAACCGCCGAGTCGACACTACACGAATCCCCGTTAAATATTGCAAAACAAAGGCTGCGATCAAATCGTTTGCGAACGATTTTTTGGTTCAGATCGGAACACGCTCTTTGATTGCAAATTGTTTCAACTGCTCTCGCAGCGAGTGGTCGGTACCCTGCAGCAACGCCTCCATGTGAGCCGAAATGCGCTCGCTGTTCAGCCCGAGGACCATTTGCCTGACAGGGCCGATCGAAGCTGGCGCCATGGAAAGGGCTCGGAAACCAAGACCGATCAGGGCCATGGCTTCGACCGGTCGGCCCGCCATCTCTCCGCAGACCGTCACCGGCACACCGCGCGCACGAGCCTGATCCGAGACAAGTTTCAGGAAATTAAGCATAGGCGGACTGAGGACATCATACCGGTTTCCCAGTCGCGGATTGCCGCGATCGCTGGCGAACAGGAACTGCGCAAGATCGTTGGAACCGACAGAAATGAAGTCCGTGAGCGACAGCAGGGACGGCAACTGGAAGGCCAGCGCAGGCACCTCCAGCATGGTCCCGACCCTTATTTTCCGCGGTGGAACGCCTCCTGTCCGGGCAAGGCGGGCCATCTCACGATCAACAAGAAGCTTCGCCTGGCGGAACTCGGCAACCTCGGCCACCATCGGGAACATGAGGTCAAGGTCCCGCCCCTGCGCGGCCTTGAGCAGAGCCCGGATCTGGTAGCGAAGCAATGCCGGCCGGTCGAGCGTGACCCTGATGGCCCGCCATCCCATGGCAGGATTTTCTTCCGCCACGGCTTTCACATAGGGCAGCACCTTGTCGCCACCCAGATCAAGCGTCCTGAACACCACCTGCCCGCCCGCTGCGCCATCCAGAACGGCGCTGTAGAGCTCCACCAGGTCCTGAAGGCGGGGCATGTCGCTGGAGATCATGAACTGCAGTTCGGTCCGGAAGAGGCCGATTCCTTCCGCCCCCGTCTCGGCAAGATGCGGCAGGTCAGCCTTTAACCCTGCATTCATCATGAGGCGAATTCGCTGGCCATCGATCGTGATGGGAGGCTGGGATCGCTGGGCCGCGAACGCCGCCTGTCGCTGCGCCCGCAGGGCCAGCTTGTGGCGATAGGCTTCGCGCACCTCGTGCGTCGGACGAATGTGGACGTCGGCTGTTTCACCGTCGATGATGACCCAGTCATTGGGCTCGACCTGGTCCACGACGCCTTCGATCCGGCCGACCAGCGGAATGTCGAGAGCCCGGGCGACAATGGCGACATGGCTGGTCGGCGAGCCCTCTTCGAGAATGAGCCCCCTCAGCTTGCTTCGATCATAATCGAGCAATTCCGCAGGTCCCATCGTCCGGGCAAAGAGAATGGTATCGGCAGGAAGCGACTCATGAGCCGATGTATCCGCACGTCCCGTGAGGTGACGCAGCAACCGGTTGGCCAGGTCATCAAGGTCATGCAGTCGGTCCAGCAGCGGCGAATCAGTCTGACGCGCCATGCGCGCGCGCATGTCGTTCTGGACACGCTCTACGGCGGCTTCCGCCGTGAGACCGGTGAAGACGGCTTCCCTCAGCTTCAACAGCCAGCCGCGATCATCGGCGAACATGCGATAGGTTTCGAGGACATCGCGCGTTTCGCCGGTGATGACCGAGTCTTCCGCCGCCAGCATCGCATCGAGCGACTCACGCAATTCCATGACAGCCTTGTCGAGCCTGTGCCGTTCATGGACCACGTCATCCGCAATGAGCTTCTCGACCTTGACGCGCGGTTCGTGCAGCACGGCGCGCCCCATCGCAATGCCTTCGCAGAACGAAACGCCCTGCCCGCGCCATGGCCGGTCACGCCGAGGGCCGGAGTCGATCTCGCCCAGGTCATTGAGCGAGCCTGAACTGACCATCTCCGCAAGCACCATGGCGATGGTGTGCAGCGCTTCGACTTCGTCTTCGTCATAGTGGCGGTGGGTACGGTTTTGCACCGCGACCACGCCCAGCGTGCGCCCGCCGCGCGAGATCGGCACGCCAAGCATGGATTGATAAGGATCTTCGCCGGTTTCAGGCCTGTAGGAGAAGCTTGGATGCGTCGGTGCATCGGCAAGGTTGAGCGCGCGGCCATGCAGCGCCACATCGCCAACAATACCCTCACCCATCTTGAGCCGCGTCGCGTGCACGGCCGCCTTGTTCAGTCCTTCGGTGGCAAAGAGTTCAAGCCACCCGCCTGCCTTGATCAGGTAGATCGAGCACACTTCCGCGACCATGTTCGCGGCGATCAGGTGGACGATCTTGTCGAGGCGCGCCTGGGCGGTGATGCGCTCGCCCATGATTTCGCGCATTCGTTTCAGGAGGAGGCGGGGGCCTGCTTTCTGCATGCCGCTACTTGTCGAGACCGTAGGTCGTGTGCAGCGCGCGCACTGCCGTGTCGGTGAATTCGGCCGCGATGAGAACGCTGATCTTGATCTCCGAGGTCGAGATGACCTGGATGTTTATCCCCTTTTCCGCAAGCGTCTTGAACATGGCCTGCGCCACACCCGCATGCGCGCGCATGCCGACACCAATCACCGAGACCTTCGCCACGCCCTTGTCGGTCAGGAGCTTCTGGTAGCCGATCGACGTGTGATTGCGCTCGATGATGTGGATCGCGCGCTCGAACTCCGCGCGCCCGACAGTGAATGTCATGTCCGTGAACTTCCCGTCTTCCGACGTGTTCTGGACGATCATGTCGACGTTGATGCCGCCGTCTGCCAGCGGACCGAAGATCGCAGCGGCCACGCCCGGCTTGTCGGGGACCTTCACCAGGGTAATTTTTGCTTCATCGCGGCTGTAAGCGATACCGCTGACCAGTTGCTGTTCCACGATTTCGTCCTCATCACATACCAGCGTACCAGGCAGATCCTCGAAACTGGAAAGGACCTGGACCCGCACCCGGTGTATCATTGCCAACTCTACAGAGCGCGTCTGCAACACCTTTGCGCCCAGCGATGCCATCTCGAGCATCTCTTCATAGGAAATCTTGTCGAGCTTGCGCGCTTTCGGCGTGACACGCGGATCCGTCGTGTAGACGCCGTCGACATCCGTGTAGATGTCGCAGCGGTCTGCCTTGAGCGCAGCGGCAAGGGCGACGGCACTCGTGTCCGACCCGCCCCGCCCCAGCGTCGTGATGCGATTGTCGGGGGCCAGGCCCTGGAAGCCGGCAACCACCGCGACCTGGCCCTGTTCAAGATGCGATTCGATCTCCCTGGACTCGATCCCGGTAATGGCGGCTGAGCCGTGCATGCCGTTCGTGTGGATGGGCAGCTGCCACCCGAGCCAGGACCGGGCCTGGACGCCCAGATGCTGGAGCGCGATCGCAAGCAGGCCGACAGTCACCTGCTCCCCGGATGACACCACCGTGTCATACTCGCGCGCGTCGTGCAGTGGCGACAGCTCGCGCGCCCAGCCGACCAGCTTGTTGGTTTCACCCGCCATGGCAGACAGCACCACGGCAACCTGGTTACCGCGGTCAACCTCCCGCTTGACCTTGAGGGCTACGTTGCGGATACGCGCAAGGTCTGCGACCGACGTTCCACCGAACTTCATGACAAGTCTGGGCATGGGCAAGCGCGGCGTTACGTCCAAGGGTTTGAGGGGGTGTTTTGCATCAGGTGGGGTATAGTTGGAACAATTGGCTTTGTCACGCAACGCGCGGAGCTACGCAACAGTGTCTGACGTCACATCGGGTCAATCCACAATTGATGCTTCCGAGGTAGCCCGTTTCTCGGCCCTTGCCGCGGAATGGTGGAATCCGCACGGGAAATTTGCAGTTCTCCATAAGTTTAACCCGGTCCGGCTGCGCTACATCCGGGAGCACACGGTCCGGCACTTCAGGCGCGACGCCAAAAGCCTGACGCCGTTCGAGGGCCTGCGGCTTCTCGATATTGGCTGCGGCGGTGGCCTGCTGAGCGAACCCATGGCCCGCATGGGCTTCAGCGTCGTTGCAGCCGACGCGTCGGAAAAGAACATAAAGACAGCATCAACGCATGCAATGGAACAGGGGCTGGTGATCGACTATCGGGCAACCAGTGCCGAAGAACTGGCCACGCGGGGCGAGGGATTCGATGTCATTCTCAACATGGAAGTCATCGAGCACGTCGCCGACATCGACCTGTTCCTGTCGAGCTGTGCCTCCATGCTCAATCCGGGCGGCATCATGTTCATGGCGACCCTGAACCGGACCCTGAAGTCCTGGGGACTGGCGATCATAGGAGCTGAATATATTCTTGGATGGATCCCCAAGGGGACCCATGACTGGAACAAGTTCATCAAGCCGATGGAACTCGACACCGCGCTGGGCCGCGCCGGGCTTAACGGCCGTTACGAGACGGGCGTCGTGTACAACCCGCTATCCGGCGAGTGGATGCTGTCATCCGACACGGACGTGAACTACATGCTGGTTGCCGTGAAGGAAGCCTAGGAATCCGTTCGCGGAAGACTGGGGATCGGCGCGACGGGAATGCCCTCTTCCACCAGCTCCCGCGCATCTGCAAGGCTGGCCTCGCCATAGATCTGCCGCTCTTCCGCATCGCCATAGTGGATGGCACGCGCCACATCGGGAAACTTCTCGCCAACATACTCGGCGTTCGCCTCGACATGCTGGCGCACCTGCGTCACCCATTCGCGCATGGCCTTCGCCTGTCGGGCAGACTCGGCAAGCTCGCTCTTGCGGGACACGGCTGGCGCCATCGGCGCCTTCTGCACGCTCTTTGAGTTGCATGTCGGACAGACAAGCATGCCCTTCTTCGCCTGCTTGTCGAAAGCGGCGCTGTCACGGAACCAGCCTTCGAAGTCGTGGCTCTTGTTGCAGGTCAGGAGGTAGCAGATCATGCGTTGGTCACCAGCAAGGGTGTGTTGGAGAACTCAGGCGACAAAAATGGCTTCGGGCCCCGGACACATCAAGACCACACATTGGCAGCCCGCCGGGGTTAAAACCCTGTAAATCCGCGTTTTCTCCTGACGCTTGTGCGCAAAAGTCAGGTCACGGCCTTGCGCTGGCGGAACGTCGGCGTGTCCCAAAGGCGTTCGGCCATCACCTGCCGCAGAACTTCAGCCGCCCGAAACACATCGACAAATCGCGTCGTCAGCGGCGAAAACCCGAGCCGCAAGATGTCTGGTGCCCGGAAATCACCCACCACCCCCTGCCCGATCAGCGCCTGGCAAATGGCGTAACTCTCCGGATGCGCCAGCGACACCTGTGCGCCCCGAACAGCGCCATCGCGCGGGCTCGCGAGCGAGAAACCGAAAGCGCCGAGGTCCTGGTCGACGAGCGCAACGAACAGATCCGTCAGCGCCTGCGCCTTGGCGCGAACCAACCGCATCTCGACACCCTCGAAAGCCCCGAGCGCCGCTTCAAGCGCAACGAGCGACAGGACCGGCGGCGTTCCGGCAAGCACGCCGTCGATACCCATTGCAGGCCGGAAGTCTTCTGCAAAGGCAAATGGATCCTGATGACCGAGCCATCCGTTCAGCGGATGCCGGAACGTCGCGTGATGACGAGGATGCAGATACACATAGGCTGGCGCACCAGGGCCGCCATTCAGGTACTTGTATCCGCACCCCACCGCGAAATCCGCACCACTGTCGCCAATCTGCAGATCAAGCACGCCGGCGCTGTGCGAAAGGTCCCAGACGATCAGCGCACCTTTCTCATGCGCTCGCTTCGTGATGACGTTCATGTCGAACACGCGCCCGCTGCGATAGCTGACCTGCGTGAGCGACACGACGGCGACGTGGTCATCAATCGCATCAACGAGTGCATCTGCATCAACGCTCTTGAGTACGGCATTGCGCGAACCAGCCACGCTGCCTGCGATGTACGTGTTGGTTGGAAAGTCGCCCGTGACGCCGAGAATCACCTTGCGATCAGGCCGCAGCGCGAGCGCGCCCGAAAGAACCTTGAAGAGATTGACCGACGTCGAATCCGCGACGATCACCGTATCGGGCGCAGCTCCGATCAGCCGGCCGATCATGTTGCCGACACGCTGCGGCGCGCGATACCAACCCGCGTCGTTCCACGACCGGATGAGCCCCTGCCCCCATTCCTGCTCCACGGCCGCAGTCAGGCGCGCCACGACGGCGCGCGGCAGGCAACCCAGAGAATTGCCATCGAGATAGGTGAGTCCATCGGGAATGACAAAGCGCTCGCGTATGGCCGCAAGCGGATCGTGCGCATCAAGCATTTCACAATGGTTGCGGTCGATGGTCATCGGATGATCC
>JBILMZ010000155.1:0-8313 GCA_044375275.1 Micropepsaceae bacterium
GAGGGCCACGATGCGGTTGCGCTTGAGCCAGATGTCGAGATGCTGGGCGTTGCGGTAGTTGGAGGGTTCGGTCACCGCAGCCTTGACGATGAGACCGCGCGCTGCGGGCGTCAGGGTTTCCACGTCTTCGGCATTCGTTCCGACATTGCCGATATGGGGGAAGGTGAAGCAGACGATCTGGGCTGCATATGACGGGTCGGAGAGGATTTCCTGATATCCGGTCATTGCGGTGTTGAAGCACACTTCGCCGATGGCCTGGCCGGGAGAGCCGAAGCCCTGGCCCTCAAAAACCGTTCCGTCGGCAAGCACGAGCGCGCCCGTGATTCGTCTCCGCGAGCGGGTTGGACCCATCTCGCGGGGGGTGTTGGCAGGTTCCGTCATTTTTGAAAGCTCACGGCTTTGCGGGATTTAGGCCGGCGGCCCCGCAAATTCGGCGGACCATATGTGACAGGATTTGCCCGCGTCAAGAAACGCTGGTGTCCCAGTCCACAATGCAGAACGCCTTTTTCTGTCAAAGGGTTGGGTGGGGGCCCAGAGACCATGTATGATCAGGGGAGAAATTCATCATGCGAGGACTGCCATGCTGCGCGAGAAATTCAACGAAGCGCTGAAGGATGCCATGCGGGCGAAGGACGCCCGGAAGGTGGGGACGTTACGGCTCATCAACGCGGCCCTCAAGGACAAGGACATCGAGGCCCGTGGGCTTGGCAAGGCACCGCTGAATGACGAGGAAGTGCTGGCCCTGCTGCAGAAGATGATCAAGCAGCGGAACGACTCCATCGAGGCCTACGAAAAGGCCGGCCGCGCCGACCTTGTCGCCCAGGAGCAGGAAGAGAAGGCCATCATTGAGGCCTATCTGCCGCAGCAGATGGACCTCGAGGAGGTGAAAGCCGCCGTGAAGGCCGTCATAGCCTCGACCGGCGCTGCGTCCGTCAAGGACATGGGCAAGGTCATGGGTGAGCTCAAGGCCAAGTTTGCGGGAAAGATGGACTTCTCGAAGGCCAATGGCGTCGTGAAGGAACTGCTGAGCGGCACTGGCGGCTGACGCATGCGCTTCACGCCCCGCTTTCTGGACGAGCTGCGCGATCGTGTGCGCATCACGGAGTATATTGGCCGGAAGGTGAAGCTTGTCCGCAGGGGACGGAACCACACGGGTCTGTGCCCCTTCCACAACGAAAAGTCGCCCTCCTTCTCGGTCAACGAGGACAAGGGGTTCTACCACTGCTTTGGCTGTGGCGAGCACGGCAACGTCTTCGATTTCGTGATGAAGACCGAGGGCCTGTCGTTTCCAGAGACGATCGAGAAGCTCGCCGGAGACGCTGGCCTTGAACTGCCCAAGCGCGATGCCCGCGACGAGGCGCGCGAGAAGGCCCAGAAGTCGCTGCATGAAGTCATGGACCTTGCAGCTTCGTTCTTTGAGAGCGAACTGGCGGGGTCGCGTGGGTCTCGGGCGCGTGCCTATCTTGAAGGGCGGCAGCTTAAGGGTGCGATCGCGCGCCGGTTCCGGCTTGGATTTTCGCCGGATTCCCGGCACGCGCTGAAGGATCACCTGACTTCGAAGGGCGTTGCCATCGAGGACATGGTCGAAGCCGGCCTGCTTGTCGTGCCGGATGACAACGGGGCTCCCTATGACCGGTTTCGCGGCCGGGTGATGTTTCCCATCGAGGATGTCAGGGGGCGGGTCATTGCCTTCGGCGGCCGCACGCTCGATCCCGACGGGAAGCCCAAGTATCTCAATTCGCCGGAAACGCCGCTTTTCCGCAAGAGCACTGTGCTTTTCAACTTCGGGCCTGCGCGCAAGGCGGTGGCGCTTGGCGCGATGCTGGTGGCGGTGGAGGGTTATGTCGATGTCATTGCCCTGGCGGCCTCAGGATTCGAGGGGGCCGTGGCACCGCTTGGAACGGCGCTGACGGAAGAGCATCTCGAGCAGATGTGGCGCACGGCGCCGGAACCGACCCTCTGCTTTGACGGCGACGCGGCGGGCATCAAGGCGGCGCAGCGCGGGATCGATATCGCCTTGCCACTGCTGAAGCCCGGGCAGTCGCTGCGGTTTGCCCTGCTGCCTGGCGGGCAGGACCCTGACGACCTGCTCCGCTCCAAGGGATCGGCAGCGATGCAGGCGGTGCTGGCGGAGGCGCTTCCGCTGTCGGACATGCTCTGGCGGCGGGAGATCGAGAGCGCCGACCTGTCGACCCCGGAACGCCGGGCGGGCGCGGAGGCTGGTCTCATGCGCCTCATTGACGGTATCGAAGACGCAAAGGTGAAGGAGCACTACCGCACCATGATGCGGGAGCGGCTCAAGGCCCTGTTTTCGCCTGCGCAGGCCCGCCGCGAGGGCGGGGGTGATTCTGGGCGGCGCTTTCAGGATCGCGGCCCGCGGCCGCCCTTCGTTCCCCGCAGCGCCAAGCCTGAGAGGCCTGGCGCCCGTCCGCTCTGGACGCCGCCCGTTTCCGAGGCGCTGCGGCGTTCGGCAGCAGGGCGCGGTCAGCAGGGCACCGAGTTGGTCTCGGGATCGGCGGAGGAGGTCCTCCTGCTGGCGATTTTGCGCCATCCGTTTCTTCTGGAAAGCTATGCTGAAGAGCTTGTTTCGGTTACGATTTCCGAGCCAAATCTTGACAAATTGCGCGGCGAACTTCTACATGCCGCATCTTTGGACCAATCTCTTGACAGTCAGGGCCTTCGCAACCACCTCAAACAACGGGGGTTCGGGGATGTTTGTGAGCGATTGGAGCGGCGGCCGATGCTCAAGTCGATGGCAGTGACCCGGTCTGATACGCCTCACACGGTGGTGCGGCGCGAGTTCAGCCACGCGCTTTCGAGGCATCGCAAGCTGACCGAGCTTGCTACCGAGCACTCGCAGGCGGCCGAGGCCTTCAAGCGTGAAGCCACCGAGGAGAACCTGGCCAGACTCAGGGCCATAGACCTGGAGCTGAAGTCAACATTCGGCGCCGAGGCTGGTCCGCCTGACGCCTTCTAGAGTGCTGGGGCAACCCAGTCAGCCTGTCCACCCATTCTCAGAACAGACGACGCAGTGACGAAAAAGCAGACCCAAGATCGCAAAGCCGCTTCAGCCAAGGACAAGGCTCCCGCCAAGTCCGACAAGAAGGTAACAGCCAAGGCGTCGGCCAAGGATGCCGGCAAACCGAAGCCACAGGATCTCAAGTCGATCCTGAAGGCCATGGTGAAGCCGCTGCCACCGCCGAAGCCGAAGCCGCCGAAGGCCGTGCCGCAAGTCAGTAACATCAAATCGACGACAGAAGCGAAAGAGTCCCCAAAAGACATGTCCAAAGTAACGGGTACAGCGGCGCCGAAGGCGCAGCAGAAGGCGTCTGCTGCAAGCAACGGGAAGCAACCGGCCGCCAAGGCTGCGAAGCAGGGCGAGGCACAGACGACAGAGGAGCGTCCGGATTCGATTCTGGACCTGACGGATGCTGCCGTGAAGAAGCTGATCGCGCGCGCCAAGCAGCGCGGCTTCGTCACGCTTGATGAACTGAACAAGGTTCTGCCTTCCGAGCGCGTATCGTCGGAGCAGATCGAAGACACGATGTCGATGCTCAGCGAAATGGGCATCAACGTGACCGAAGGCGAGGAAAAGGACGAGGAAAGCGAGACCGGCGGTGCCGTTGCGCTGGCCCGTGAGGAAGCCGCCGTCACGAAGGTCGAGACCGAGGAGACCGAGCGTACCGACGATCCTGTGCGCATGTACCTGCGTGAAATGGGAACCGTGGAGCTGCTGTCGCGCGAAGGCGAAATCGCCATTGCGAAGCGCATCGAGGCCGGGCGCGAACTCATGATCGGCGCGCTCTGCGAAAGCCCGCTGACGTTCGAAGCCATCATGGTCTGGCGCGATGAGCTGAACGAAGGCAAGATCCTTCTCAGGGACATTATCGACCTCGAAGCGACCTATGGCGGCGGCCCCGAAGCCAAGGCCATGGCCGCCGAAGGTGGAATCGTGATCCCGCCGGAGTTTGCAGCCGGTGGTGCGCCGGCCCCGCAGGGCTACCAGCCGCCGAAGCCATTCGTTCCGCCAAAGCCGCCCGTGCTGCGCGTCGTGTCGCCGGCCGTGCCGAAGCCTTCGCCGCGTGTCGATCCCGATGACGTGACGAATGTCGAGGCACCTTCACGCAGTGAAGACGAGGCGCCGGAGGATGACGAGGGCAGCCTTTCGCTTGCCGCCATGGAAGCGGTGCTCAAGCCGAAGATCCTCGAGACCTTTGAAGAAATCGCCAATCTCTACAAGAAGCTGGGCAAGCTGCAGGACGCCGAGGTTGAAGCGCACCTGTCGAGCGAAGAACTCTCAACGAGCCAGGACCGCCGCTTCAAGAAGCTGAAGAACGACACGGTCGACCTCGTCAAGAGCCTGCGCCTGAACAACAATCGCATCGAGGCCCTGGTCGAGCAGATGTACTCGATCAACAAGCGCCTCGTGATGCTTGAGTCGCGCCTGATGCGCCTTTCGGAAGCGCATGGCGTCGGCCGCGAAGACTTCCTCAAGGAATACGAGAACGAAGAGCTCGATCCGAACTGGATCAAGCGCGTCGCCCGCCTGACGCGTCGCGGCTGGAAGGAATTTGCCGCCGAAGAGAAGGATCGCGTCCGCGACATTCGCATGGAGATCCAGACGCTTGCGCAGGAAATGCGCCAGCCGATCACCGAGTTCAAGCGCATCGTCCGCACCGCCCAGAAGGGTGAGCGCGAAGCCCGCCAGGCGAAGAAGGAGATGGTGGAAGCCAACCTCCGTCTTGTGATCTCGATTGCCAAGAAATACACGAACCGCGGCCTGCAGTTCCTGGACCTCATCCAGGAAGGCAATATCGGCCTCATGAAGGCGGTCGACAAGTTCGAGTACCGCCGCGGCTACAAGTTCTCGACCTATGCCACGTGGTGGATCCGGCAGGCGATCACGCGCTCGATCGCCGACCAGGCGCGCACGATCCGCATTCCGGTCCACATGATCGAAACGATCAACAAGCTGGTGCGCACCTCGCGCCAGATGCTGCACGAAATCGGCCGCGAGCCGACGCCGGAAGAGCTGGCCGAAAAGCTGGCGATGCCGCTCGAGAAGGTCCGCAAGGTCCTGAAGATTGCCAAGGAGCCGATCTCGCTCGAAACGCCGATCGGCGACGAGGAAGATTCACATCTCGGCGACTTCATTCCGGACACGAATGCGGTGCTGCCGATCGATGCGGCCATCCAGTCGAACCTGCGCGAGACGACCACGCGCGTGCTGGCCTCGCTCACGCCGCGCGAAGAGCGCGTGCTGCGCATGCGCTTCGGCATCGGCATGAACACCGACCATACGCTGGAAGAAGTCGGCCAGCAGTTCTCGGTGACCCGCGAACGTATCCGCCAGATCGAGGCGAAGGCGCTGCGCAAGCTCAAGCACCCGAGCCGCTCGCGCAAGCTGCGCAGCTTCCTCGACAACTGAGACCAACAGGAACCGGGGCTGGATCAATCCGCCCCGGTTTTTTCTTGCCGGATCAGGTCCGCCGCGTAGCGGCCACGGCACCCGCGATCAGCGGAATCATGATGTAGCTCAGCCCCACATCCGCCATGTAGTCCACGGGGTTCATGCGCGTCATCTCGGGCCCCAGGATGAAGAAGGGCACGTCGCAGAACAGCGAGATCAGCATCCAGATGCTGCCGGCCAGAAGGCCATCGTCGAGCGTCGAAGACTCCAATCGCCTGAAGAAGATGGTTGAGGCGAGGCCGGTCACGCCTGCGAGCGTCACGACCATGATCGTGTCGAAGAGTGCCGATGAGGGCGGGACGACCGGAAAGATAACCATGCCCAGTCCAAACGGCACGGCCCAGATCAGCAGTCCCAGCAGGATGATCGTGATGGCCTTGCCCATGGTTCCCTCAACTTGTTTTAGTCGGCTTCAAGCTTAGACGTCGCCGGCGACGGGGGCCAGAGACCTTGCGCTGGATCAAGGACTGGTCGCCGGTTTCCATGGACGCTGGCCTGATGAGGCAATCAGGTTAATGGTCATGAGTGCAGGGAAGATCGCGCGGAGCCACTTTGCAGCCGCGATCGCGCAAGCAAAGGCCGAAGGGCAGGACCTCGACGCGGTGGCACGCACGATGCTGGCCGAGGCCGTGAAGTCGATGCTGGAGCGGCGCAGCGTGAAGGATGTGCAGGCCGAGATCCTGGCGGCCGCTGACAATGTTGACCCCGACAAGGACTACATGTTCATGCGGCCCTGACTTGGTCGGCCGGGCGTTTCGCTGTATGCCACCCTGCATGGTCTGCCGGGGTGGAGAGCGATGCCGGGAAGTCAGGATTTTGCCGCCGATCCGCGCAATGAAGGCGTGCTCATCTATCTGAACGGGCGGCTTGTGCCGCGTCACGCCGCGATGGTCTCGGTGTTCGATGCCGGGTTCGTGCTGGGCGATGGCGTGTGGGAAGGCCTGCGGCTCCACAAGGGAAGGCTCCTGCATCTTGAAGAGCATATCGAGCGCCTCTTCTGGGGCGCGCGGGAGATTGCGCTGGACCTGGGGCTGACGCCTGACGGCGTGAAGGAGGCCCTTCGCCAGACGCTCGCGGCCAATGGCATGGAGGATGGCGTTCATATTCGCCTGATGGCCACGCGGGGCGTGAAGGCAGCCGTCAACCAGGATCCGCGCAATGCGCTCGGGACGGCCACCATCGTCATCATCGCCGAGCACAAGCAACCGTCGCCGGAGATCCGTACGCGCGGCCTTGCGGTGTGGACGTCGTCCATACGTTGCACGCCAGCCAACATGTTCGACATGCGGCTGAACTCGCACTCCCGGCTCAACCTCATCCGTGCCCTGATCGACGTGCTGGACAAGGGGGCAGACGAGGCGCTGATGCTTGATCCGCAGGGCCATGTCGCCTCGTGCAATGCGACCAACTTCTTCTGTGTCGTGGATGACGTGCTCTGCACGTCGTCGGGGGACTATTGCTTCAACGGGATCACGCGCCAGCATGTGATCGGGCTCGCGCGCGGCGCCGGCATGAAGCTGCTTGTCGGGGACTTCGGACCAGCTGAGGTGGCGCGCGCCAGCGAGGCCTTTGTCACGGGGACGTTTGGCGGCATCACGCCTGTGCGCTCGATTGATGGCCGGACGCTGCCGGCCTCTATCCCCGGGCCCGTGACTGCGCGGCTCATCGGGTTGCTTGAAGAGGCCAAGGATGCGGAGGCTGCACGATGAGTGCAACTGCCATCCGGATTGCGATGTGGTCGGGCCCGCGCAACATCTCGACGGCCATGATGCGCTCGTTCGAGAACCGGCCGGATACGGCCGTGGTCGACGAGCCGTTCTATGCTGTCTATCTGCAGGAGACTGGCGCGCTGCATCCGATGCGGGACGAGGTGCTGGCCTCGCAGCCGCGTGACTGGCAGGTCGTTGTCGAGCGGTTGCTGGGGCCTGTGCCGGAAGGTCGTCCGGTCTTCTACCAGAAGCACATGACCCACCACATGCTGCCGCTGATCGGGCGGGAGTGGACGCTGAACCTTCGCAATGCCTTCCTGATACGCGCGCCCGAGGATGTGCTCCTGTCCTATGCGCAGGTTCGGGGGACACCGAGCCCGGAGGAGATTGGCGTGCCGCAGCAGCGCGAGCTGTTCGAGCGCGAGGCGGACCGGCTTGGGGATGCGCCGCCGGTCATTGATGGCGCTGATGTGCTACGTGATCCCGGCCGTGTCCTTTCGCTGGCCTGTGCCGCGCTGGGCATCGCGTTTGTGCCGGAGATGCTGTCCTGGCCTGCGGGACCACGCGCAACCGATGGCGTGTGGGCGCCGGCGTGGTACAGCGCCGTCGAGAAGTCGACCGGTTTCTCCGCGCCACGTGAGGGGCGGGTGGAACTGACGGATGAGCTGAAGCGGGTTGCGGATGCCGTTCGCGGCGACTATGAGCGCCTGGCGGGCTTCCGGTTGGGGGCCTGAGATCTGGCTTTGGAAGATGACACGAGCGCCGAATCTGTGTGGGTCTTTTTGTCGGTCTTGAGCCATTTTCCTCTGCTGAAGATGACACTTTCGTCGTTGTTTTTGCGATTGATGCTGTAGCCTTTCGTTGGGATTGGGAAGACGGAATTCGACTCAAGAACAATATAAGAACATATTGATACAGTGCAAGCGGACCGAATGTCGCGGGACAAGCCGTGTTGATGCAACTTCTTTCCGGGAGCCCGCGCTCCCAGCGCGGCACGTTGCTGGTTCAGGCTGGCGCTGCGTGCTAGCCTGATTTTCAACGACATTCTACAAGGCGGGCCTTGTTCGCATGACTCCAAGGCTTGAGTTGTTCCGAACAGTGCTCCGGTACCTGCTGGCCGCGGTCTATTTTTTT
>JBILMZ010000156.1:0-8298 GCA_044375275.1 Micropepsaceae bacterium
TGTTCGAAGTCCTTCCCCGCATCCTGAAGTTTCGCGCCTGAGGTCACCCATGCCCATCAAGAGAGAAGACACGCGCTGGAATGGCTGGGGGTGGGTCAAGGCCCATAATCCGCTGGAAGGCAAAGACAGTGCGTGGTCCTGGATTGCCGAGTCCCTTCAGGTGCCAGCGCTTGCGCACACGCCAGCAAAGGCCCTGTCGGAGGTGCAAATTGGTGCGTCGCGTCTCGGCGCGGAGGCCCGTGCCGAACTGGTCGGCGGACTTGGTCCCGACGCGGTCAAGGACAGCCTGGAAGAACGCGCTTCGCATGCGCGCGGCAAGAGCTATCTGGACCTGCTCTACCTGCGCAAAGGTGACCTGAGTGCCGCGCCGGATGCGGTTGTCTATCCGCGCACGGCCGACGAGGTCGTCACGCTGCTGCGCTGGGCGGGCAAGCATCGTGTCGCCGTGATTCCCTTTGCGGGCGGCTCGAGCGTCGTGGGCGGTGTCACGGGTTCGCGCGGATCGTTCGAGGCCTCGATCGCGCTCGACCTCACGCTGATGAACAGACTGGTGGCGGTCGATGACGTGGCCCACACAGCGACGGCCGAAGCCGGCATTTACGGTGTCGACCTCGAGAAGTCACTCAATGCCCGTGGCTTCAAGCACGGCCATCATCCCCAGTCATTCGAGTTCTCGACGCTGGGCGGCTGGATCGCGGCGCGCGGCGCCGGTCAGCAATCCAACGCCTATGGCCGCGCGGAAGACTGGTTCGCCGGCGGCGAGGTCGCAACGGCCAATGGGATCTGGACGCTGCCTGCCTTGCCGGCCTCTGCCGCCGGCCCTGACATGCGCGGACTGATTGCCGGCAGCGAAGGGGCCTTTGGCGTGCTCACGCAGGCAACCGTGCGTATCCATGCGCTGCCCGAGGCCAGCCTCTACTCCACTTGCCTCTTTCCCGACTTCGCGAGCGGTGCGCGGGCGATCCGCCAGATCATCCAGAGCGGCATTCCTGTCTCGACGCTTCGGCTTTCCGATCCCGACGAGACCTATTTCTTCCAGGCCTTCGCCAAGGCCGGACAGGATCCGACGTTCAAGGACAAGCTCCAGGCGCGCTATCTGGCGCTCATGGGCATGGGCGAGAGGCCTTGCGCCCTCATTCTCGGCGTCGAGGGCTCGCGTGAGCTGGCGCGGTTTGCCGAAGGTGCTGCCAAGCGCATCATCCGGTCGTGTGGCGGTCTTGCGGTCGGCACGGGACCTGCCAAGCGCTGGTATGCGTCACGCTTCCACGGCCCTTACTCACGCGACCCGATGATGGATCGCGCGCTTGGCGTGGATACGCTGGAGACCGCCACGACCTGGTCGAACATTGACCGCCTCTTCAACGACGTGCGCGGTGCGCTGTTCGGTGCGATGCAGGCCGCCTCACCTGTGCGTGGCGCGCGCGGGCTGGTGTTCACGCATATCAGCCACTCCTACACGGATGGTGCGAGCCTCTACTTCACCTACATCTTCCCGCGGGACCTCAATGACGAGATCGGGCAGTGGAAGAAGATCAAGGGCGCGGCGTCCGATGCGATCGTTCGTGCGGGTGGTACGATCTCGCATCACCACGGCGTGGGCGAGGATCACATGCCATGGCTTGAGGCCGAGAAGGGCGCGCAGGGAATGGGCGTACTGCGGGCGGTGAAGCGCGAGCTTGATCCGGCGGGGGTGCTCAATCCGGGCAAGCTGGTGCGGTAGGGGTATTGGAACACGAAGCTCACGAAGAGCACGAAGCCTTCATTTCGTGATCTCGGCATGCGCTGTTACCAAGTGTACGTTTTTTGGCCACAATTTGCCTTTGCTTCCCACGCAGCATCGAATGCATGGCGCATCAACTCAGAACCCGATCTCCACTGCCTGCCAAGCTTGACGGCCTGGCAACGGAAGTCCTCGATTGTTGCTACAGCGTGCACAGCGCGATGGGGCCGGGATTGCTGGAAGCAGTCTACGAACACTGCCTCTTCCACGAACTGACCTCACGGCAATTTCATGCACGCCGACAGGTTGCCCTTCCAGTCATGTACAAAGGGACCCGGATTGAAACGGGCTATCGCATCGACATGCTCGTGGAGAACAGCCTCGTTGTTGAGTTGAAGTCCGTTGCGGAGCTACTACCGATCCATCAGGCACAACTGTCCACGTACCTTCGACTATCTGGATGCAGAGTGGGGTTTCTCGTGAACTTCAACGTGACCCTGTTCAAGTCCGGCGTGCGGCGGATGGTGATGTGAACCACACGTCGACCCGCCACGTTCGCAAGCCACACAATCTCATTCGCGCGCGGGCATTGCCGAGAACTCGATCATTCGTGTTCTTCGTGATCTTCGTGTTTAAATCCGCATTGCGGCGGCGTCGGGATAACCCCTGGCCTGGGAATTCAGATGCGCTGCCAACGCCTCGTAAGCGGGCAGCGATACATGATCGAGGGGGCCATTGCCGTTCGCGGCTGTCGGGTGTGAGGCAAAGCGGGCGATGACGAGATCGGCGACGGGTGCAATCCAGGCGGCCTGTCCGTGGATGCCGCGCGCGCTGTAGACACCGAGGTTGTTGTGGGACACCCACCACTGGTGGCGATAGCTCCAGCCCTTGAGCGTTTCGATGCCTGACCTGGCGAAGTGGTCCCTGTCGGCGCCGCGGGCGATGTCTGCCACGACAGCTTCGGCCACGATCTGGTGTCCGTTGAAGGCGCCGCCCTGGCGCATCATCTCGGCGAAGCGTGCGAGGTCGCGCAGGCTGAGGCTCAAGCCGCCGCCGCACATCGGCATCCCAACCTTGTCGACGACAATGTAGGCGTTCTCCTCGACACCCAGCTTCTGCCAGAGGCGCTGCGAGATCAGGTCGGCGAGGTGTGTGCCCGCCGCGCGCTGCACGATCCAGCCCAGCACTTCAGAATTGCAGGTCTTGTACGCGAAGCCTTCGCCATGATTGCCCTCCTTCTTCAGTGTCTGAAGGAAGCCGTAGATCGTATCGGGGCCAGTGTAGTTCTTTGGTGGCGCCTTCGCATTGCCGGCGACGGCATACTGCCAGATCTCGGCCTGCGGATCGGTGTAGAGCTCCGAGTATTTGACGCCGATGGTCATGTCCATCACCTGATGAACGGTCGCGTCGGCATAGGCCGTGCCCTTCATCTCCGGAAGGTAATGAGTGACCAGCCGCGACGGGTCGATCGTGCCTTCGTGCTGCAGCATCGCGGCAAGCAGGCCGGTGAAGGACTTGGTGATCGACATCGCGACGTGCGGGAGATGGGGCTCAAGCGCTCCAAAGTACTTTTCATAGATGACCTTGCCCTTGTGAAGGACAAGGATTCCATCCGTGTAGTTCGCGGCCAGGGACTCGCCCCAGGTCATTGCGCGCCCATCCATCGTCGTGAACGGGATCGCATCGAGATCGTCGCGCAACGCGCGCGGAAAGGCATGCACCGGTCCCGAACCGCGCCAGATGTTGGCTGTTGGCGAGAGTTCACGCTGGTGGCTGAACGACCAGCGTGTGTTGGGAAACATCCAGCTGCTGTCGTTGTCGAACCGCACCGCCTTGTCAGGTGCAGGCGGAAAGCCCTGCATCAGGCCTCGCAGTTTCGGGTCAGTCGACTTTGCGTCAGGTGGGGTCGTCATTGGGTTGTTGCTTTCTTGAGTGCCCTTGTCGGCAGAAGGAAGGGGTTTGACACGAAGGCACAAAGTAGAAAAGGCACAAAGGGCGCGTGATTGTCTTTGGATGGCGCTGCGATTGGCCTGGGGTGATTGGCGCGCGAAGCGCGCCGAAAGACTCGTTTATGCCGGGGCTGATCACCTAGAGCTATCGGCGGCGTCACTGTGCCTTTTCTACTTTGTGCCTTTGTGTCAAATCCCTTTTGAACTCTTGTCAGCTGACGCGGACCATTCGCTTGCCGAAGTTGTCGCCGGCGAGCAGGCCGATCAGCGCCTTTGGCGTGTTCTCCAGCCCATCGAGAATGTCTTCGGGCACCTTGACCTGGCCTGACTTCACCCAGGACTGCAGGTCGGCCATCGCCTTCTCGCGCTCGGCGTTGAAGTCCATCACAATGAAGCCCTGCATGGTCAGGCGCTTGGTGACGATGAGGCCCGGAATGCCGCGCGGGCCATGCGCGGGAGCGGCTCCATCATATTGGGAGACGGCGCCGCAACAGGAAATGCGTCCGTGCATGTTCATGCGGAAGAGGCAGGCTTCAAGGATGTCACCGCCGACATTGTCGAAGTAGACGTCGATGCCCTTCGGTGCCGCGCGCTTCAGGCCACCGGCGACGGCCTCGGCCTTGTAGTCGATGACTTCGTCGAAGCCGAGTTCGTTCTTCAGCCAGTCGCATTTCTTCGCGCCGCCCGCGATGCCGACGACGCGGCATCCCTTGAGCTTGGCGATCTGGCCGACGAATACGCCGACCGATCCGGCAGCGGCAGACACGACAACAGTCTCGCCTGCCTTGGGCTTGCCGACATTGAGGAGACCGAAATAGGCCGTGAGGCCTGCGATGCCATAGACGCTGAGCAAATGGGACAGCGGATCGATGCGCGGCAGCTTCTGTGCCGTTCGTGCATTGACGGTGGCGTATTCCTGCCAGCCCGTGTCGGCAAAGACCAGGTCGCCCTTGGCAAAGGCCGGAACCTTCGACTCCACGACTTCGGCGACCGCTCCGCCGGCCATGACCTGGCCGGCTTCGATTGCCGCACGGTAGGTCGCGCCCTGCATCCAGGCGCGGTTGGCGGCGTCGAGCGAGATGAGGCGCGTCTTGAGGAGGAGTTCACCGTCACCCGGCACAGGCATGGCACCTTCGGCAAGGCGGAAGTGCTCAGGCCCGAGCTTGGCCTTGGGGAGCTCGACGATGTGGATCTGGCGGTTGGTCATGGGGTTCTAGCCTGATGTGATGGTGTGTTGTGGATGTGCTGGTTTGAACACGAAGATCACGAAGCGCACGAATGGTTCCTATCCGGTTGGAAGGGCATCCGCGTTTGAGTTTTTCGGCGCGCTTTGCGCGCCAATACTGAATTCGTGCTCTTCGTGTCCTTCGTGTTTCAACATTCTTGCGGCTCAGTGCCTGAGGCACTGCAGATCAGTTGCCGAAGGCCGCGCGGAGGGCTTTGGCGGCGTCGGCTATGGCGGACTTGGCGGTCGGGATGACGGCCGACATGTTGAAGAAGCCGTGCACCATGCCGGGATAGTCGACATACACAGCCGCCACGCCCGCGCGGTTCAGCTTGTCGGCGTAGGCCTTGCCTTCGTCGCGCAGCGGGTCGAAGCCGGCCGTCACGACATAGGCGCGCGGGAGTCCTGACAGATCCTGTGCTGCCAGCGGCGAGAGGCGCCAGTCATTCGGGTCGGCTCCGGCGGCGTACTGGTCGAAGAACCAGTGCATTCCCTTCTTCTCGAGGAAGTAGCCTTCGGCGAAGGAGTCCATGGAGCCCGTGGGCGCCTTCCACTGGGTCACGGGATAGATCAACAGTTGATAGACGATCTGCGGTCCGCCCTTCTGCTTTGCCATCAGGCAAACGACTGCCGAGAGATTGCCGCCTGCGGAGTCGCCTGCCACCGCTATCCGGTTCGCATCGACGCCCAACTCGGAGGCATTCTCTTCAATCCATTTCACTGCAGCGAAACAATCGTCGACGGCGCCCGGGAACTTGTGTTCAGGGGCAAGCCGGTAGTCGACTGCAATCACGCGTGCGCCTGCTTCATTCGCCAGAGCGCGACAGAGGGCATCGTGCGTGTCGAGGTCTCCGATCACCCAACCGCCACCATGGAAGAATACGATCGCCGGCAGTGCCGCGCCCCCATCAGCCACCGGGGTGTAGATCCGCAGCTTCAGTGGTCCTGCAGGTCCCGGCATTGTGATGTTCTCGATCTTCCCGATCGAGACCGCTGGCGGTTCCATCGCCGAAACCATCATGCGAAACATCTCGCGCCCCTGTGATGCAGGCATCTCCCACAGCTTTGGTGCCGGGGTGCTGGCCATCTGATCCAGAAGGCCCTTTACGAATGCATCGAGCGCCATTGTGTCGTTTCCTTCGCGTTGATTTTGGCGGCATCAAACAGGCGGGTGAGAGCGTGTGCAAGCCTTTCCGATTCAACCTTTGCAGTACTCAACAACCAAGACGCGATGGTAGTGCTGAGCCTCGCGTCCGCGTTAACATCTGGCAGTGCAGCATACGTGTCGACGCGCGGTCAGCGGACCGGTCCGGTCCCGTCTCGCCACGCGGTGGTCCAGACTGGCACTTCGGGTAGCATCTGCATCACCTCGAAGAGATCCAGCCATTCAGGGTTTGCGCGCGTGACCAGGTCGATCTTCCACTGCCGGCGGCAGTGACGGATGAGATCGCTGCGCAGCGCCGCCCCCTCCAGCCGCGGATGAGGCTCGTACCAGACAAGCCGCGTGATGCCCTGCTTGCGGGTGTAGTGCGAGGCCAGGCCCTGCCTGTGCATCTGCACGCGCCGCACAAGGTCCGGCGTGGCGCCCGTGTAGAGCGCCCCCTCCCGCTCGCTTGCAAGAATGTATGTCCAGCCACCGATCGTCTGCATCCGCCACCTCCACAATGGCTGGCAGATGCAGGGCGTGGGTGACCGAAATGGGGCCGTTGCTACAAGCTGTTACAACTTACTGCCGCACGCAGCCTGGCTACTGGCGTTCTGCGAAGAGTACCGCCAGCGACGTGGCTGCACCGAAGAGACCCCGTGCCGGTGGCTGCGTGCTGGCATTCGTGCTGATCGCGACCACGACGTCCTGATCCGGCAGCATGACCAGCATGGACTGGGCGCCGATCGCCACGCCCCCGTGATGAACAGCCCGCCAGGTCTTGCCCGGGAACTTCTCATCGGTGATCGTGTCGACACGCACGCCAAGCGCGTAGTTCTGGCGATTGACGCTTCCATTGGCCAGGCGACGCGGCTCAATCATCATCTTGAGCGTATCCGTGCCGATGATCTGTCCCTTCAGAAGGGCGGCGCCAAACCGGGCGAGGTCGGTCGGCGTGGAACGGAATCCGCCGCCGGCCCATTTTCCACTTCCATTCGTGAAGGGCGCGGCGATCACCGCTCCGTCACGCATGATGTTCTGGTAGTCGCCGGCGCGCCCCTTCAATGGCTTGCGCCTGTCATCGGCGCCGGTCCCCGACAGGCCGTGGGCGTCGAACAGCTCACGCTTCATCAGTTCGAGGAAAGGCTGACCAGCCGCTCCTTCCATTGCGGCGCTCAGCAATGTGAAGCCGTATGTGCTGTAGGAGAATCCTGTGTCGGGCTTGAACAGGAGCGGGTCCTGCGCAAAGACGCCGAGGCTTTCGACCGTCGTGTTGTACTGCGAGGTTGATCCCATTTCGCTGAAGGTTGGCGGCGAGGGAACAAAGCGATAGTGGCGAATGCCTGCCTGATGCGACAGCAGCTGCCGGGCCGTGATCACATGATCCTTCTTCGGAAAGGATGGCACGTAGGTGCGGATATCGGCATCGAGGTTCAGGACACCACGCTCCGCGAGCTTCATCGCAACCGCTGCCGTGAGTGCCTTGGATACGCTGCCGATCGCGAACGACGTATCGATCGTCGCCGGCGCCTGTGTCTCGGCGATTGCCCAGCCGCGGGATTCCTGCCACACGACCTGTCCCTTTACCGAGACCGCAGCGGACACTGCCGGGTAACCGCCCAGTTGCCTCAGGCTCTCCATCGTGGCGGACGCCTGCTGTGCGAGGGCGGGGTCGACGACGGGCTCAACCCGGGCCTGGACCGAACGTGTCTTGTCGATGTCCGGAATGACAATCCTGTTGGACTCGTACAGGGCGAACAGGCCGGCGACGCTCACGACGACGAGCAGCACCAGCGCAAGCACGATGCGCAGAATGATTTTCACGGATATGCCCCTTGTTTCAGACCCAAAAGCTCCCGCCCAAAGGGTGTTCAGCCAAATCCGGCGAAAATGCGGCGGGAGCGGTCTAGTCGACGATCACGTCCGGCGGCGGGGCCTTTGCGTAGAGCGCCTCGACGAGCTTCGCGCGACGCTCCAGCGTGGCCCGCTGGTTGACGTAGCCCTTGTCGGTGATTTCGTGGCCGTCGATCGAGGGCGGCTCGGTCATGAGCATGATGCGGGCCACCTTGCCTGACGATCCGCCGGCGCCCTTGTTGTGTTTGACGAGGCGCTCCCGGACGAAGTCGGTCACGGCTTTCGAGCGCAGGATCTCGTCCGGTGTCGTCATGTTGGCGTCGGCGCAGATCTCGCGCGCGGCCTGCATGTTGGGCCAGGCGAGGATGGCGATGTACTCCTTGTCGAGACCCGCCACGACGCAGTC
>JBILMZ010000157.1:0-8282 GCA_044375275.1 Micropepsaceae bacterium
CGACCGGCGGGGCGCGGAACTCTCGCCCAGAAGGGCCGGCAGATGCTGCGGGCGCATATAGGCGGCGATTTCCCGCCATTGCCGCTCGAGGCCGGCACGTTCGGCCTTCAATCTGTTGCAGTGCAGTATCAGTTGTTGTGGGGTTGGTGACATGATTGTCCTGTCTGACATATTGGGGTCATAATGGTTTGTTGCGTTTGGCATCGAAAATAAGACGCAGGGACATGACTTCCGACGCTCAGCCACCAGCCGTGCCGCCGCCCGCAGCGCCCGCCTCGCGCGCGGCTGACATCGCGGCGCTGTCCTGGCTGGCGCGCTGGCTGGGCATTCCCTTTGTGATCGTGATCGGCCTGTACTATGCCGAACCCCTGCTGCGTGGCGGACCGGCGGCGGAGTTCGTGCCGTCGATAACGCAGCAGGAAGTTCATCCCTATCCCTTCGAGGAAGGTGCCGAAGGGCCCTCGCTCGCGCCGATCGACGTGCCGCGACCGACGCCGCTGCCCTACCCGGCATTCCCCGGGACAGCGCCACCCGCGCCGGCTGCCGTTGAAATCGTTGCCAACCCGATCTCGCAGCCGAAGCCGCGCTATCCGAAGCGGGCGCTGGAGCGCGAGAAGGAAGGCATCGTGCGGGTGCGCCTGACGATCGCGCCCGACGGCAGCGTGAGCGAGGCGACGGTGATCGGCGCCGAGCCGCCGGGCTGGTTCGAGAACGCGGCGCTTGATGCGGTGAAGCAGTGGCGCTACCAGCCGCCGGGGCGGCCGCTCGTCACAGAGGCGGTCATCGAGTTCAAGCTCGACTGAGCTTTCCTCAGCCGCCGAGCAGTGTCTTCTGCACATAGGGATTGGCCAGCGACTGCGGCGTGACCGCGAAGGGCGAGATGAACTGCCCCTGGCGGCGCACGAGGCGCCTTCGCTCGCGCAGTTCTTCCTCCTGGCGCTGCTCAGGTCTCGGTGGCGGCGGTGGCGGCGGCATCTTGGGTGATTTGAAAAGGCACATGGTCGTGAAGTCTCCACGCATACTGGATGAATGAGGCGCCTCGGGCGCCAAACAGGGGGACATGGCATTCGCGGACGAAGCCCAGGCGCTCGAGGAAGCGGATCGCATCCGCGTGTCCGTCGAGCGTGCGGCACTCGGCGCGCATGAAGCCCTTCGACAGCAGGAAAGGCTTTGCCGTGACGTGTCCCCACCGGTACGCCGCGCGGGCCACGTGCGGCCACCGGTCGGTGGCCATCAGCGAGGCGGCAAGGCAGGCCGGCGTCACGGCATGAAAGGCAATGAGCGCCTGCGCGCCCTCGCCGTCGCTGAACGCCCTGGACAACACGGCGGACTGCAGGAAGGCCCGTCGCGCGTCGTCGGGTGTCCAGCCATAGGCTGCAAGTTCCGCGAGATCGCGCGCGCGCAGGCGCGTGCAGACGGCGGCGACGTCGTCGTGTTTCAATCGTGTTCTCCTCAAGACTGGTCAAAACCGCCGGCCAGGGGCGGGGAAATTCGTAACGGTGGTCACAGACCTTGCATTCGGGTCTGGCGGCGGCTTTGCTTTCATCTGCCGTTCATGCGGAAAGTCACATTTTCCGCCCGCTTTCAGTTCACGGGGACTGAAACTGAACAAGAGGAAACAACGTCATGAAGAAGTCACATATCGCAGCAGCCGCCGTCGCACTTGCTTCAACCCTGGCCGTTGCCACGCCGGCTTATGCCTGGGACCTGCTCGGGACATTCAACGTGCGTGACCGCATCGATGTCGACACGCTCACCCTGCCCGGCAATCGCGTGTTCCAGCGCATCAAGGTTTGCGCCTACCGCCATCCGGTGCGTATCATCGACATCGACATCCACTATGCCAATGGCGGCCATCAGGATGTGGACACGCGCTGGCAGATCGCCCCCGGCACCTGCACCCGCAACATCGACCTGAACGGCGCCAACAGGAACATCAGTGCCATCGTCCTCAAGTATGAAGAAAACTCGTGGAAGCGCCGCACGGCGACCGTCCGCGTCTTCGGCGAATAAAGGCCAAAAGACTGCTCCGAAGCGGCCGCCTGCGCGTGAGCGCAAGCGGCCGTTCTGCTTTGTGTATGTCGTCGGCACGCTGACGCCGCGTGGTCCCCTGACCTATGTGGGCTGGACCGTTGACCTCGAGCAGCGCCTGGCCGCCCATAACGGAAAGGGCGGCGCCAGGTTCACCAAGGGGCGACACTGGCGCCTGCTCTACGCCGAGGCCCTTCGCGATCGAAGGAAGGCGATGAGCCGCGAGTGGCACCTGAAGCGCGATCGCAAGCTGCGGAACGCCCTGCGCCAGATCCTCCTGGCTCCATGAGACTGGCCCCATAAGAAAAAGGGCGGAGGATTTCTCCTCCGCCCTTCCGGGTATGCGATGGGATTACCCTTTAGTTCATGTCAACCGTGGCGCGACGGTTCTGGGGTTCCTTCACCCCGTCGCCGGTCTGCACCATCAGCTCGCCTTCGCCCTTGCCGGACGTGGAGATCGAGCCGTCAGCAATACCCTTGCCGGTCAGGTTCGACTTCACGGCGCCAGCGCGGCACTCAGAGAGCTTCTGGTTGTAGGCGTTCGAGCCCGACGTGTCGGTGTGACCGACAACGCGGATCGAAGCTGCACCCGACGACTTCGCAGCGGCAGCGGCCTCGGAGAGGACTGCATCGGCTTCAGCCGTGATGTTGCACTTGTTCCAGCCGAAGAACACGATGAACTGCTTCGGTGTCACCGGCGGCGGCGGCGGCGGCGGTGGCGGCGGCGGAGCTGCAGGCTCGTCGTAGCCATAGCGGAAGCCGATCGTCAGCGTGTGCTTCGTCAGTTCCATGTCGTTCGCGGCGAATTTGGCGAATTCCTTGAGCTCCGGATCTGCCATGTGCAGGTAGCGATAGTTCAGGGCCAGATCCCAATGCTGGCTCAGGCGGTAGGTCGCGCCCACGATACCCTGGACGGCCGGAACCCAATCGCTGTCCTTCGAGCCGCCAACTTCTTCGAGACGCGGATTGTCCATGCCAAGACCGGCGCCGAGGCTGAAGCCAAAGCGTTCGGAGTTGAACTTGAAGTCATAGACGGCGTTCACGAAGTAGGACCACTCGGTCAACTCCATGTCCTGCCCAGTCTTACCGCGGAAAAAGAGGTCGCCGTCGTTTTCGCGGTAGCCGATTTCGCCTTCGAGGCGCCAGTTGGAGTCTGACAGCGCGTAGCCGACGGTTCCGAAAGCGGCCAGGCCGTTGTCGAATTCCAATATTTGCCCACCGAGTTCGGTGTCGGGAATGGAGACCATTCCGCCTTCCAGACCCACATACCAACCATCGCGCTCATAACCAGCGGTGGCCGTTCCTGTCAGCACCACCGCAGCGGCGGCGCCAAGCAACAAAGCTCTCAATTTCATTTGTTGAACCCCCAACATCAAACTGTGGCTGCAGCTCGGATCAGACTGATCCCGCCCCAGCACGATTTACCCGCTGTCACACTATACGGTCCGTCCCGGGTCTGCAGTGCCCAAATGGCCACAGATCGTCTCGAAACAACCAATGCCGACAGAAAAATGCACAACAAAACGGCTCAAATCAGCCAATTCCCGTGACAGGAGAAATCAAGTTTCACCTCCGCCCTGCCATTTCTACAACGATGACGTGCTGCTTGAGCCTGCTGCACTCGAGGTATCGTCAATGAGCATGCTTTTCAGTGCGGGATCCTGAAAGACGAGCCGGATACCGCCAGGGTTTCCGCCGTTCCCAGCAATGATCGCGCCAGCAACTGGCGGCGTTGCGCCCTGATCAACCGGGCCTGAAGCTCACCCTGATGAAGCGTCCGCGCAGACTCAGCGCCAAGGGCCGCCGCGCCGTCCAAACGACGTGCATGGCCCGCGGCGAGTGATGCGGTGATCGATTCAGACTTCGGATCGAAGCCGCTTGCGAAGGCGCGGGCGCGCGCTGTCCCGGATTTCTGTTCGGCGTCGTCGCGCGCATATTCGGCACGCGCTGCAAGGGCGGCAGCATCGGCGCGCGCCGTTTCAGTGGCTGCACGCGCCTGCCGCTTGAGATCCTGTGCCTGCGCCGCAGCGCCGGCGATGGAGGAGGCAAGCTGCAAGCCTCCCATCAGTATGGGTGCACACATGTGAGGTTTCCCTGTATTCGGATTTCGGTGTCAGAAAAAAGTGAGTTCACCCGCGAGCGCGTGGCGCGCCGGGTCGGGTCGCTGAACGATTGCTGGCGTGCGGGTGCCGGCGAAGCGCAGCATCATGATCGCCATGCGGGTCGCGCTCATCAGGTCGTCGTCGAGCTTCACGATCCTGCCGTTCACGCGGTGATAGGTCTCGAACTCGCGGAACCAGTCATCGAGATGCTCGAAGACGCGCAGGCGTCCGGTGCGCATGCGCTCGAGCATGTCGAGGATGCCGGGTTCGACGAGATAGCCGCCGCGCGCGTGCGTCGCGTGGGTCGGCAACATGGAGAGGCCCTCTTCTTCGTATAGCGTCATCAGTTGTCGCCCGCTGCCCTTTTCGGTTGCGAGGCCATCATGCGGCCAGGCCCATTGCAGGTCGCTGCCCCAGCGGCGCAACGCCGAAGCGTGCACGGCGGGCGTCTCGTTGCGGGCGCGCCAGGCGTGGGTGACGTAGATGCAGTCGGCGTCCTCGTCATGCGCGATCTTCACGGCGGCGAATGGATGGTCGTAGCCGAAGTCGAGACCGCCCAGCACGGGCCAGTCGTCGGGGATCGGAAACTGCCGGCACCGGATGGCTGCCGGCGCGACGGGAAACACCCGTCCGCTGCCGAGGCTCGGAATGCCGGACATGCGCGCCTCGCGCTCGTGCTCGGGAAAGGCCGCAATGATCGCGTCCCAGTCTTCCTTGCGAATATGGAGTGCTTCCTCAAGCGTCATGTTCACGTCGGCGCAGGTTTCGCCGTCATGCGCTCGGATGAGGCGCGCGACGATGCTGCTCATGCCCTGCAGCGGGGTGAAGGTCGTGTAGACGAGGCCGTTCGTGGCGATCAACCGGGCGAGCGCTTCGTTGTAGACCGGTTCGGGTGGTTCCTCGTCGCACCAGATGACGTGCTTGGAAGGCCCCTGCCAGGCCTGGCGCCCCTGGTCGTAACGCTTGAAGCCGAGCTTCGAGATGCCGCCCGATGCGTGGGTCACGAGGACCGTGTCGATGAGGTCAGCCACACCCAGCCCGCGCTTGGCCTCGATGAGGGCGTCTGCCGGAATGGCGCCGGTTCCCCATTGGCCGAGCGGGCCCATCAAAGCGCGCTGCGGATTGTCCCGCGTGGTCTCGCCGGTGTCGCAGGCGGCCCAGGCATCGACCGGATGATCGAAGCGGCGGCCTTTCCACCAGGCGGGATAGCGGCCCGTGAGATGCATCGCCATTTCCATCGCGCCGCAGAATGTCTTGCCCTGCTGGTTGCCTGCGCGCAGGAGGCGCTGCTTGCAGGTCGCGCCGAAGTCATGGAACTGCTTCTGCCTTGCGTAGGGCACATAGTGGCTGAGGCGGTTCCTCTCGCGGCGGCGATTGTGTTCCGCCGTGATCACCTTCTCGATCTCTGAGAGCCTGGCGGATGATATCGAGGATGTCAGCAAGTTCGTCATCTTGAATTCCCGAGAGCGGACCGACGGCTTCGGTGTCCGGTGAAAGACCCGCGACGAAGCGCAGGTACTGGGTGGGGTTGTCGTTGGCGAGGTCGTCTATGGCTTTCTGGCCGGTGCGCTCGAAACAGGTGAGAAGCCCTTCGGCAAATTTCTGCGACAGTTTCGATCCCGGCCCGCCGCCACCTTTCGATGGCACGTTGAATTTGGTCATGGGCGTGTGCGTGTGCTGGCGCGGCGGAGAACTCCGGCCGCGCGGGTGAAGAGAATGTGCGTGGGTGCAAAACGTTGCGTGGTGCGGTTGCAGGCTGGCGCCTGGAGAAAACCGCGGAATTCCGGGATGAACGCTGGTGCGATCACCTCTGGACAGATTCCTACGCTATCGATTTACAGCGCCGAACATCGCCGAAATCGCCGAAAACAAAAAGAGAACAAATTGACGCAGGGCCTAGAAAGAGGAAGGGTTTCACGCGAAGGCGCGAAACTGCGAAAGGCGCGAATGCGGGTTTGGGCCAGTGGCCGGCAGGCGACGCCCCGGAATGGCCGGGACGCCTGTCAGGCGACGGCGGCCTGCTGTTCGTCGCGTGCGGCCCAGAGTTCCTCGACGGCAACGCGGCTGACCTTGAGGCTGTCGTAGCGGACCGGATCTGCCAGCGGCTTCGTCCGGCTCTTCTTCACGGGTGCCTGGCTGAACGCATTCTCGCGACCGGCGAGGAATGCGAGCGGATCAAAGCCCGCCTTCTTCCAGTGCGATGCCGCAATCGCCGCCCATTCACTGGCCTCACCCGTGCGGCCCCAGACCGTGAGCTTGCCCTCTGCCGCGAGCGTGCGGAACTCCTCCACGCGTGCCGATGATTCCGGATCCGTCGGTGGCAGCCAGAATTCCCGCCACGAGCCGCACTGCGTCCAGATGACCGCGTCGGTGAGCCAGACCGCATCTTCCGGCAGCGCCTTGGCTGACTTCTTGCGGCGCGTCGCCGTTCCGGGCTCGGCCTTGCGACGTGACGATGATTTTGGCGGTGCGTCTTCCGTCACGGCCGCGTCTTCCGCGAGCGTCTCTTCCGAAAGCACTTCGTCCGCGAACACTTCCGCGTTCAGCGTGCCCAGGGTCGTGCTTGCGACCACAGGATACTCGGGCTGCACCACGGGCTGCACCACCGGTGACTGCATCACTTGCGGCGCTTGCACAAACGCAGGTGCTTCGGCGACGGGTGGACGTGCCGTGACCGGGCGTTCGATGCGTCCTGAATGACCGCCCCATTCAGTCAATGCCAAAGCGAGCTCGCTGAAGCGCGGCGCCTGCACGATTTCCTGGAACGACATGAGCGTCTCAAGCTGCGGCGGGCGGGAAACGACGACATCCTCCGCGCGTTCGCTTTCGAGAACAACTTCCGGAGCGGCTGCATATTCCGGCGACGTCAGCAGGACTTCGGCGCTGAGTTCCGGCGCGACCACAGGCCCATCAAGCACCTCCGGTTCAGACGCCTTGCCGTGCAGGAACAATGTCGGCAGCGTATCGACATCTTCTGCCCGCGGATGAAGATACTGACCGCTTCGCCCCGATTGCGGAATCGGCATGTCGGCGGTTTCGCCAGCAGCCTCCATCGCGCGTCGCAACACATCGTCGGATGCGAGCGGTGCAAGCACCGTTTCGCCTTCGACGGCCCCAACCATGTGCGACGGCAACGCCGGAACCGGCCTCTTGCCGCCGAACATGGTACGAATGAGATGCCCCAACCCCTTGATCATGGAATCAGGGATAACTGATTCGCACAGTTATCCACTGACAAGAACGAGGCGCGACTCAACGATTGCGCGCGAAGTGCGAAAATTGCAACGACGCGACGTATCGTTTGCGCGAGGTGAGAAATTCTTAATCCGAATCGAAAGGCGGCGCAATTGCACGAATCCAACTTTTGTCCAGCGCCACCAGCGTGCGTGCAGGGCACCATGCACAGAATTGCGGATTGAGAAACATCGATTGCTCCGTGTACGGCCTGTTGAACACACCGCACCGCAGCATCAGCAGGGCTGACCTGTGTCTTGTGCGTGACACAGAATCGCTTTCGTCACCCGTAAAGTTTTGAACGGAAGCTGATTCTTTGAATGCACGACAGACCCGAAGGGCGCGCGGCATTCAAATGGTAACAATGGTGAGGGCTATGAAAACGAGAGCTATGATTATGGGCGCGGTTGCCGCGCTTTCCCTGACGGCACAGGCGCAGGCCATGCCGGACGGCTGGTACATGAGCCTTGAAGGCGGTGGAAACTGGGTCCAGGACTGGGACTTCGACTCCGTCACCGGGCTCGGCACAACTGCCGGATCGGTCGCGTTCGACAATGGCTGGGCGGTGCTTGCAAGCGTCGGCTATGGGCGCGGAAACTGGGCCGCTGAATTTGAAATGGGCTTCAGGCGCAATGACAGCGACGAGGTCACCGTCGATAACGTCATCGACTTCTATGACGAGGCGCGCCTGAACGAGACCACGTTCATGGCCAACATCAAATACAACTATCCGCTGGCGCAGAAGCTCACGCTGAGCGTGGGCGCAGGCCTTGGCGCCGACTACGCGGAACTGCGGGTGCGCGACGGCGCCGTCGTGACGGAAGACGAGGACTGGAACCTTGCCTATCAGGGCATCGTTTCGCTCGGCTATGCCGTGGGACAGCGCAGCGAACTCTTTGCCAGCTATCGCTACTT
>JBILMZ010000158.1:0-8227 GCA_044375275.1 Micropepsaceae bacterium
GCGTACGCCGACCGGTGATGACGACTTTTGCACCCGCTTCGCTCAGGATTCCTGCAAAACGCTCGCCAAATCCGCTGGTCGCGCCCGTGATGAATGCGACGTGTCCACTCAGGTCGAACTTAATGTTGCTTGCCATTCGGGTTACTCAAAAAAGGTTGCGGACAATTATCCTTAAACACCGACACCATCAGAACGCACCACAGAAAACTACTTTCCTCTTTCGTGCATCCATGCGTATCTTCTTCTCATGCAAATCGACGTCATCTCCGACACAATCTGTCCTTGGTGCTACATTGGCAAGCGCCGCCTCGAGCAGGCGCTGAGCCTCCGTCCATCGATGACGTTCGAAGTCCGCTGGCGTCCGTTCCAGCTCGAGCCCTCAACGCCGGTTGAAGGCGTGGATCGCAAGACGCATCTCGAGCAGAAGTTCGGATCGCTCGAAAAACTCAAGCCGGTACAGGCCGCGCTTGAAGCCGCCGGACGCGAAGTTGGCATCACGTTCAACTTTGATCGCATCGCCCGCACACCGAACACGCTCAACTCGCACCGCCTCATCCGCTGGGCCCATTCGCTCGGCCTGCAGGACGAAATCGTGGAAGGCCTCTTCCGCGCCTACTTCGTGGAAGGCCTCGATATTGGCGACACGAAAGTCCTCGCCCAGATCGGCGATGTCGTCGGTATGGATGGTGAACTGGTTGAAGAGTTGCTGAATTCTGACGCTGATGTGGAATCTGTCACACAGCAGGACAGCATGGCCCGCAAGTTCGGCGTCCAGGGCGTACCCAGCTTCCTTCTGGGCGGCCGCACCCTTGTCATGGGCGCAGAAGACGCGGAAACGCTGGCTTCCATGATCGACCGCGCGATCTCGGATTCCGAAGGCGCCGCCGCCGCGGGCTGAAGGGTCCGCAACTCATGAAATCCCGAATTGGACCAAGCTGTCCCCGATGGGGACGCTCGCGCGCGCTGGATCCGTGCCATTTCGGGTAGAACGACCGTGAACCATAACGGATCCTGAAAGCCGATCCGCCAAGCAGCGGCCAAGCCGGCCCCGGCACAAGGGTTGCATCGTCCTGTCTCGAGCGTGACCGACAGGGGGTTGGTCGCGCACGTTTTAAGGGCGGTCTCGCACCATGAAGGTTCTTCATCAAGGAACAATCCTGCTGCTGGCGACTGTGTTTCTCGCCATGCCGCTTCCCGCCGCTGCAACCGGCGCTGCCGATGGTTCCTCATTCAATGCGCCGAAGGGCAACGCAAGTTCCGACTTTAATGGACCAGCCTCCGGCTATGGCCGCGACGCGAATGGCAACCGCACCATCGTCGACGGCCGTTTCGTGGGCAACTGCCACTTCAACAAGGACGGCATCACCCCGGGCGTCGGCTCCCGGTCCGGCGTGGCGGAAGCTTCAGGCTTCCCGTCAGATCCCTGCCAGGACCGCGTCGATGGCGACCGCGCGAACCTCACGGCTGTCGGCAACAACGTCACCGTCGTTACCCAGGGCACCCACAACACTGTCATCGTGAACACGCAGCAGACCAACAATGGCAACCAGAAAGTGGTGCTCAATGGCAAGCTCAGCCTCAACTGAAACGCGGACTGGCAACTACCGCTGGACCCGGCGCATGGCTGCAATGCTGTTCGCGGCAACAAGCATCACGGGCTGCATCAGCCCGTCACCCCGTGCAGATGGCACCTACACCACGCCGATCGGCGGTGCGCCGGTTATCAACAACGAAACCCGGTACAGCAACCAACTGCGCTGCATCGGCGGCCTGATCCGTTCGCAGCCCACGCCCCCGCCTCGCATCGCCGTCGGCAACATTGCCGATTACACAGGCAAGTACGAAGCCGATGGCTCGGGCCGAAAGGTCACGCAGGGCGCCAATCTCATGGCCATGTCGGCCCTCTCGAAGGCAGGCGTTCGCCTCGTCGAGCGCTTCGACACCTTCGTCGCCGACCTCGAGCTGAAATACGCCAACAACAACCTCGTCACCGACAACACGAAGCCCGGACTGAACGGGGAAGTGCGCAAGATCCTCGCAGGCTCGATCCAGGGATCGGACTTCTACCTGATCGGCGGCATCACCGAGCTGAACTTCAACATCCGCTCCATCGCAGTCGATGCCTTCGCCGGCGCAACCGAGATCTCCGCCCTGCGCGGGACCGTGGGCGGCAAGCTCTTCGTCATGAACGTGGCGATGGACCTGCGCCTCATCAACACGCAGACGCTCGAGGTCGTGAAGGTGATCTCATACCAGAAGCAGATACTCGGTCGCGAGATCAGCCTTGGCGTCTTCGACTTCCTCGGCAGCACAATCCTCGACATCGGCGCCGGCGAACGCGCGCTTGAACCCATCCAGCTTGCCATCCGCGCCGTCACCGAGCGCGCGATCCTCGACATCATGAGAGACATGGAGCCCCGGGCCAGCGGGCAGTGCGGCATCCAGCTTGAGTCTGCCAGCGACCCGCTGGCCGATCGTCACGAAGCGGCTCCTTCGCAAGTGACAATCCCTGCGCCCGTTCAGCAGCCTGTTCGCGGGCTTGTGCAGCAGCCAGTACCGGACCAACCGGTTCAGCCTGCAAAGCAAGCCCCGAAGCCGGTCACGCCCAAGCGTGCGCAGTCTTCCAAAAAGGCAGGTCCGTCCTTGGCCCTGCGCTCCTCCATCAACTGACCAGGAAAGGTACTGACCCATGAAGACCATCAAATCCGCTCTCGTCGCTGGCACCGCCTTCGTTGCACTCGCATCCGCCGCTGCCGCCTCTCCGTGCCCGGGTCCCAACCCGTGCCCGGATAACACCATCCTGAACGGCCAGCTCAACATCGGCACAACGGTTGCCCACGTCCAGACGCACATCACCAACGTGACGGGTGACGTCTCGGCAACGGCCGCGGCCATCGGCAACTCGCTGTCGGTTGACGTTGTCGGCGACACGGTGATCGGCAACACGCAGCAGAACTGGGGCTATGTCGGCTCGAGCCTCAACGCCACGGTCGCGCACGCCAATGACGTGTCCCTGACCTCGGCCGCGATCGCCAACAGTGCGAGCATCAAGGTGATGGACTCCGACTCGCTCGTCCTGAGCAACCTGCAGACGCAGGCGTGGGATCCTTCGGCCAGCCTCGCCGCACACGTATCAAACATCGCGGGTGACGCGACGCTGACGGCGGCTGCCATCTCGAACTCGCTTTCGGTCGAGACGGACGCGTCGTTGATCCGCATCGGAACCACCCAGCGCAACCAGGGCCCGAACATTGCCAACGTCAACGCGACCGTCACGAAGGTCTCTGGCGACGTGGCCGTGACGGGCGCGGCGATCGCCAACTCGGTTTCGATCAAGAACGGCCTGTAATCACAAGCGGCCTCACCGCGCCGCAAGCAACCGAGGGGGGGCCGCAAGGCGCCCCCTCTTTCATTTCATCCGTGTCTCCTGACCCTCACGCGATCGTGATCATGGCTCCAATGGAAGGGCTCTGGATGAACCCGTCAGACTCGTCATGTTCTGAAGACGCCGTCGCCACGGGCTGAACGCAGCACGGTTAGCACCCCCACCGTTCAGTAACGACTCCGGCCGCCCGTCTGCCGCATGCTTGCGTCCTGTTCGTGATTCGAAAGGACGAGGCCATGGCCACCCGCCGCAAGCGCAAGAATGACAGCTGGTTCTCGTTTCTCGACGCGCACCGACTGAAGGCGACCCTCGCCTCCATCGCCGCCACCATTGGCCTGCTGGTCAGCATGGGCGTAGTTGATGTCGGCAAGCTGCCGCCCTGGGCCGTGCAGCTGCTACCGCAGCTGGGCCTCGCACCGACCACGGGCGTACCAACGGCCGCAGCGCCGCCCGTCTCTACCGGCAACGGCGCGATGAGCACCTGCTTCACGCCAGGACAGGACTGCACGAGCACGATCGTGCTCGCCATCGACCAGGCCAAGACCGAGATCCTCGTGCAGGCCTATGGCTTCACGTCCAAGCCGATCGCCGAAGCCCTGGTCCGCGCCAAGACCCGCGGCGTCACCATCATGATCGTGCTTGACCGGTCCAACGAGACATCGAACGACAGCGCCGCCGACTACCTGGTCACCCACGGCATCCAGCCGCGCATCGACAGTTCGGTCACCATCGCGCACAACAAGGTCATGATCATCGACCAGTCGACCGTCCTGACCGGCTCGTTCAACTTCACGGAGTCCGCCCAGAAGCGCAATGCCGAGAACGTGCTGATCATCTCCGGCGACAAGGCCCTCGCCGCGCAGTACCGCCGCAATTTCGAGCAGCGCCTGACGGCCTCGCGCCGCTATCTGGGCTATATCGCCCCCTATATGTAGGGTCGAAGCGCCGCATTTGTCATGGATCAAGGCGCTCTACCGGCCGGATCGGCGATAGGTGGAGCATGGCAGACCTCACAAAACTCCTCTCCGCCCGCGTTCCCCGCTACACGAGCTACCCGACAGCCGTGCAGTTCCATGCCGGTGTCACGGGCGACACGCACCGCAACTGGACCAGCAGCCTGCCGGCCGGCGCGCCGCTGTCCCTGTATTTCCATGTCCCGTTCTGCAAGCAGCTCTGCTGGTTCTGCGGCTGCCACACACACGTGGCCAACACCTACAGGCCTGTGAAGGCCTATCTCGAACTCATCCGCGCCGAAATGGAACTGGCCGCCCGCGCGCTCCTGCCTGGACACAAGGTCCAGCACATTCACTGGGGCGGCGGTTCGCCCACCATCCTGCAGCCCGCCGACATCGAGACATTCACCGCCACGATCCGTAGCCTCTTCGATGTCGCGCCGGACGCCGAGTTCGCCGTCGAGGTTGATCCGCGCACGATCACGCAAGCCATGGCTGACGCCTTCGGACGCGCGGGCGTGAACCGCGCCAGCCTCGGCGTGCAGGACTGCGACACCACAGTGCTCGCCGCCGTCAATCGCATGCAGACCATCGAGACCACGCGCGATGCCGTCGCCATGCTGCGCGCTGCCGGCGTCTCCCGCCTGAACATCGACCTGATGTACGGCCTGCCCCATCAAACCGTCGAGGGCGTATGCCGCACGATCGACGCCGTCCACGAAATGCGTCCCGACCGGCTGGCGGTGTTCGGCTATGCCCATCTCCCCTCATTCAAGCCGCAGCAGGCCCTCATCGACGAGGCCGCCCTGCCCGGACCGGACGAACGCTACGCCCAATACGAGGCAGGCCGCGCACGCCTGCAGGCCCACGGCTACGAAGCCATCGGCCTCGATCACTTCGCATGGCCGGATGACCAGATCGCCGCTGCCCACCGCGCACGACGCCTGTCCCGGAACTTCCAGGGCTACACGACCGACGAGGCCCCCGTCCTGATCGGCTTCGGCTCATCCGCCATCAGCGCCTTCCCCGGCGGCTACACCCAGAATGCTGTCGGCATGCCCGAATACCGCAAGGCCATCATGTCCGGAAATTTCGCGACATCACGCGGCGTGGAACTGACCGCAGACGACCGCCTGCGACGCGACGTGATCTCCGACCTGATGTGCTACGGCACCTGCAACCTCGCACAGACCGCCATCCGTCACGGCATGAGCCCAGGCTTTTTCGACGACGACTTTCCAGCCATCGATGCCCTGGCGCAAGACGGTCTCGTTGAACGCAAGGGCTACAGGCTGCGCATTCCGGACGGCGCACATGCCGGTGTCCGCGTGGTCTGCGCGGCGCTCGACCGTTACCTGTCAAAGGCACCGACGCGCCACGCCACGGCAGTCTGACACCCGCCAGGCGTCAGCGTCGCCCCCGAGCGGCCCTGACCTCAGCCTCGATCGCAGCGATCAAGGGCCGCAAGCCGCGCTCAAGCACGCCTTCGGGATCCGCCTTCACCTTGCCCCTGATGGCAATGGCGTCTGCCGTCAGCGGAAAGCGCTTGGGATCGGGCGGCAGAAGGGCGGTGCCGTCCTTGACGGTGATCGGAACAAAGAACGCGCCCGTCCCGTTGATGAGTGAGACCAGCGTCCGCGACCAGGTGAGCCGTGCCTTCGAGTCGAGACCCGCATCGGCAAGCGCCTTCAGCAGCGCCTCGAACGTCGCATAGCCCGAACCGCCCGGGTTCGAGCGCGCTGTCATCAGCATCACGGCGTTGGGATGCGCGAGAATGGTCCGGATCTGGTTGCGTCCCAAGGCCAGAAGACGCTCGCGCCAGTCGGCAGGCGGATTGTCCCAGCGCGCCGTGACCTCTTCCTCCAGCGCGCGGCTGATCGCCGTCAGCAGCGCATCCTTGGAGGGGAAGTGGTGATAGAGCGCCATGGCCTCGACGCCAAGCCGCCCGGCCAGCATGCGCATGGACAGCGCCTCAAGACCGCCTTCGTCCACCAGCGCCAGCGCCTCGCGCACGATCTGGTCCGGGGTCAGCCCTGGCCGGGCCTTCGCTTTCGGGGATTTTCGCGCGGCGGTTACCATGCACGCTCCTTGACCTTACACCGTACAGCCACTACCTTACACCGTATAGTACGAAGCTTGACAGTTTGTTGACAAGACCTTTTCGACATCAGGGGATATCAGGATGAGTGGTTCCGCAGAAACTGGAGACGACATGAGGCCCGCGCCGTTTGGGCCGCTGGGCGAGCGCGCCCGCATCTGGCACCCGCTCGTCATCCTGATCGGCAGCTTCATCGCCTTCTATGTCTGGGCCATCCTGCCCAGCGTCGTCCTGGCCAGCATGGACGCCGCCGCCGGCAAGACGGATCTCATGGCTCCCGACTCCGCGCTCGTCCAGTACGGCCTGGCCGCCCTCGCCGTTTCCTTTGGCCTGATCCTTCTGCACTTCGTGTTCTGGACACGAGTGATCGAGCGCAGGCCGCTGACATCCATCGGTCTCTTCCGCGGCGGTTCGGGGAGCAAATATGTGAACGGCCTCGTCTACGGCGTCCTGTTTGCCTTGCTCGTGAACCTCATCGCCGTGGTGGCGTCCCTCCATTTCGGCTTCTCGATGCCCGCCATGTTTACCGGCAACGCGCCGATCCTGCGCCCCGACCTGTTGCTCTTCGTGGCCATGATCATTCCGGCCGTCCTGCTGCAGGGCGGCACCGAGGAAGTCGTGTTCCGCGGCTGGATGCTGTCGGCGCTTAGCGCCCGCACCTCGATCACGCTCGCCGTGCTCGTCAGCGGCCTCGCTTTCGGTCTCTTCCACGTCGACCGCTTCGTGCTGGACCCCGTCTTCGCGGCCATCTTCATCTCAAGCACCGTGGTGATGGGCGTCTTCCTCGGCGTCTGGGCGGTAAAGGCTGGATCGATTGTCGGGCCCATGGGCTTCCACGGCGCCTACAACGCGCTGCTCTTCGTCACCGGCTTCCTTGATGGCGCCGCCAAGGCAAAACCCGGCCAGTCAACCGCCCAGATCTGGTCCGACATGATGAGCATGGAGAATATGCAGGAAGCGATCCGCAACATGGACTTTGTCGCCGCAATGCAGACGGGCGTGGTCATCTGCTCACTGATCGCCATCGCCGTGATGCTGCTGTCAGGCCGGGAGGAAGAAGATCACTAGCGGCAGGCCCGCTACTTCTTCTTCCCTTGGGGAAACACGCCCTTCGTGGTGAAACGCTGCGAAGGGCCACTCTTCTTCAGCCCCGTCCCCGCCGGCTGGATGGCAGGCACCAGATGATGCTTGCCGGGTCCGATCAGGTCCGCACGCCCCATCGACTTCAGCGCCTCGCGCAGCACAGGCCAGTTCTCCGGATCATGGTAGCGCAGGAACGCCTTGTGGAGCCGCCGCTGCCGCAGCCCCGTGGGACTCGATACCGGCTCGGACGCCCCGCGCCGCACGCCCCGCAGCGGATTGAAACCCGTGTGGTACATCGCCGTGGCACTTGCCATGGGTGACGGCAGGAAAGTCTGCACCTGGTCCGCCCGGAAGCCGTTCTTCTTCAGCCAAAGCGACAGCTGCATCATGTCCTTGTCGGTCGTCCCCGGATGGGCCGCGATGAAATAGGGAATGAGGAAGTACTTCTTGCCGGCCTTCTTGGCCGCCGCATCGAACATTTCCTTGAACCGGTCATAGGTGCCGATCCCGGGCTTCATCATCTTGGCGAGCGGCCCGTCTTCCGTGTGCTCCGGCGCGATCTTGAGATAGCCACCCACATGGTGCGTGACGAGCTCCTCGACATATTCAGGGCTCTCGACCGCCAGGTCATAACGAACGCCCGACGCCACCATCACCTTCTTGATGCCCGGCAGGTTGCGCGCCTTCTTGTAGAGGCTGATCAGCGCC
>JBILMZ010000159.1:0-8224 GCA_044375275.1 Micropepsaceae bacterium
GAGCGCATTCGAGCAAGGGACATGGAAGTCGCCTGGTATGTGAGCGCCAATGACAAGCTGTTCGGGCCCTATAGCCACGAGCAGATGAAGTCGTTCGCGCTGCAGAAACGCCTGTTGCCCCAATCCCTCGTGAGGATGGGAAGCGAAGGTGGCTTCGTGGCGGCCGAGAGCCATGCCGCCCTCTCCCGCCTGTTCCTGGCGGGGGAAGGATCTTCTTCGAGTGGTTCGCAAAGACCACAGGCGGCCGCTTCCCAACCGGCCACCAGTATTCCTGACGGGCAGATCTCGAACTTCGTCGTGATCATCGACGCCCGGTCCGGGTCGTTCCGGAAGGCGGAAAGCGAGATCAAGATCCTGGGGCGCACGCTTCGGATCAACCAGCAGACTTGGCTGCTGCAGACCGACAAGCCAGCGAACACGATCAAGAACGCGCTCGCCCCGCATCTCGGCGCCGATGACCCGCTGGTGGTGATCGACGCCGGCCGCAACAGGCTGGCGTGGCACAATCTCGGTGTGTTCGAGGCCTCGAGCGCGCGTGAACTGTGGAAGCTGCCCGGCGAGCGGGTGTGATGCTCAGGCTGCCATGTCTCCCACCGCCACGAGCGGCGACAGGGACAGGATGTCGAGCGGCAAAGGCTCGCGCTGGCGGATCCAGATGCGCGTTGCGGGACTGAAATCCGACGCCGGAAACACCGTCACGTCACCCGACCGCAAGGGCGGCGCTGCATCCATCGGATCGGCAGCGTCCCTGCGCAGTATGTCTTCTGACGGCCCTTCGGCTGATGTTGCCACCTCACCACCCATCGCATTGTGCACCCTCAGGCTGATCCGCGGAACACGCTTGGCGTGGCCCTGCAGGAAGGCGCCGCCGAGGACGTCGATCCGCAGCGTGCGCACCGTGCTTTCATAGGCCAGTCCGGCCCAGACATTCATCGCCGGCCGCTCCAGCGTGATCGACCCGTTCTGCACACGGCAGTCCCGGTGCAGCGCGCCATCGGCCACGACCCTGATGGTCGCGCCTTCGAGATGGTGCAGCCCCGAGACAGCCGAGACCGGCGCGCCGCGATAGCGTAGTGCCGCATCCAGGAAGCCCATGCTGTCTTTGTCGAGCGCGTCTGCTGGTTCGAAAGGCGGTGCCAGGATTTCGATGAAGCGCCGCGGCTCTCCGGCGATCACGCGCCGCACGATCATCCAGAGATCGTCGGTCGCACCCGTGGACGAAGGCACGACGGCGATGCTTTCAACCGTGCCGCCAAAGTCGTGGCGCGCCCAGGCATAGAGTTGCTGCTCGGGACGGTAGGTCAGCGAGAGCACGTGCCCATCCTCGCGCAGCGCCCAGAGCACCGACAGCGGGTTCTTCGCCCACGCCAGCGCGGTCAACGGGCTGTCGCGCGTCAGGTGCTCGGCGAGTTCCGTCAGGTCCATCGAGGTGTAGCCTCCGGCATCGGGGCGGCTTGCAAGCGAGAAGAGCTTGCGCCCTGCCCGGTTCACAAACAGCGTCTCAAGTCCGACCTTCACGGGCTGCACGGCGCTTGCGCCTTCCCCGGATTGGGGCACGATGCGGGTGTTCGATGGCGTGATGGGATCCCCAAGCCCGCCGCCAAAGGCAGCAAATTCCTGTGCGAGCGTCCCGACGAGGAGATCGGAGGCCGATGTCAGCCAGCGCACCGGATCGGCCTGGTTGGCCGCGATGTTGTAGGCAATCGTCTCGTCATCGCGGGTGCCCGGCAGGAAATTCGTGTAGTCGGCCGAGGCTGACGCCCACAGCCCAAAGGGCTGCGCGCGCGTGTTGGCGAAGACGAGCCGCTGCTCGTGCAGCGCCACGCAGGCCGGATAGCCGCGCGCGGGCGAGAACGCGCCTTCGGCCCACAGCCATGTCGCAAAGCGCCTGACGGTGCCGCCGCCGGTGAAGGCCGATGGTGACGCCGCATTGGCGAGATCAAACCCCGTCGGCGTGACGTTGATGATCTTCCAGTCGCCATTGGCCTGCGCCGCACCGCCCACGCCGGATATGGTGACATAGTCTCCCTCGTCGAAGCCGTGGCCCGGCGCCTGGATCCTGCAGGTGCCGCCTGCGGCCGTGACGCCGGTGATGGTGCGCGCTGCAGGCGCCAGTCCGGCCGGCAGATAGGTCATGGCCGTGGCCTGCATGGTCTTGCTGTCGATCCAGCTGTCGAGGCGCAGGATGGCCCAGCGCGAATGCAGGTACCGCCACTTCTTGCGGTTTGCAGCACCGGCGGGATTGTCCCAGGCATCGCCTTCGGTGTGCGAGGGCGCGACCGTGCCGGTCTGCGCGCCGGACCCGGCATCCGTCAGCGCGAAGACATGGCCATTGCTGGAAACCTGCGTGCCTGCCGCTGTCGAGAGGTTTTCTCCCGGTGACCACGGGCTCACGTTCTGGTCAGAGAGATAGAGCTCCTGCAGGCGGAAATAGCTCCCGGCATGCTGGCCGGTGAAGAGCGGCGCCGAGGCGCGCAGCGTGACTTGCGCGCCGGGCTGCACGCCGGAGGCCGCGCTTGCCATCACCCGCACTGCATCATTCGCATTGAGGGGCGCAAAGGGCCCACGCTCCAGCGGCATGACCGCCAGCGTCCAGGTGGCGTGTCCGGTGCGTGTCAGTGTCCGCGGCGCGTGATCCGGGTGGACGAGGTAAAGCACGTCGGCGGACTGTGCATGGCGCAGGGCGTCGAGTTCGCTGGCCTGCCAGGGCGACGCGATCTCGTAGAGCCGCGAGACCGTGCCGCCTGACACATAGGGTGGAAGCGCCGTCGTGTCCGTTCCGGAGAGCTCGAAGCTGTCAGCGTCCGCGTTGGCCACGATGAACTCGCGATTGTTCAGCAATCCCATGCCGCGCACGCCGGTGACGAGGATGCGCTCGCCATTCGCGAAGCCGTGGGCGAAGGCGGTCATGCGGGCGGGGTTGCCGCGCGTGATGTCGAGAACTGGTCGGGACATGGAGGTCACGGGTGCCCCGTCCTTCCAGACCCGGATGACGCCGTCCCCGAATTCCAGCATGTAGGCCTGCACGGTCGAGAAGACGAAGGGGATCAGGCGCCCCCTGGTCAGCGGATCACGCACGGCACCGGCGAAGCGCGTCCCGTGGCGGCGCATCAGTCCGCCTTCCGGGCGAATGATGAAGTTCTCGACCAGCTCGGCGCCGCTGGCATGTTTCTGCAGGTCGGTCCGTCCAAAGAGGCGTGGCGAGAGTTCTCCGGCAGAGAATGAAAACTGGCTTGTTGACTGGCGCATGTCATGCCTCTTCGCCGGCGGGCACGTAGCCTTGGTCAAAGCGTCCATCGAGCCAGCGGCCGCGCGTGTGGCGCTGCGTGCCTCCTTCATCTGCATCGCGGCGGCGGGCGTCTGCGAGCTTGGCCTGGAAGAGCTGGTAGAGGCTCGTGGCGCGGGACTGGCTGTCGCTGAGTTGCACTGCCAAGTCGGCCGCAAGGCGCGTCACGAGGGCATCGGTGAACAGCACGTCGAAGGTGGCGGGATTGGTCACGCGGGCGGTGTAGGATACGAGCAGCGGCGCTGGTGCGCTGGCCAGGATGGCGCGCTGCTCGACCTCCCACGAGACATTGCCGGGATTATGTACGGCCCTCACGAGCAGGCAGTCTGCCGGCAGCGGGAATGCGGCAGCGTAGCCGAAGGCGGGCTTGTCCGCGGAAGCCGGCAGGCTCGCGCGCTGCGTCGCGAAGTTCCAGTCATAACTCCTCAGCACGGCGTCGCGGGCGTAGGGATAGCGGCGGCGGCAGGCGCGCGCGGCTTCGCTCTTCTCGTCGAGCGAGACGATTTCGGCGCCGCGGCCGATCTCGGCAAGCGCCATGTTGCAGATCGCAACTTCCGAATATTCACCAAAGGCGGGCATGGGTTTCCTTTCCTGTTACGGTCCACCCCGCAGGATTTCCGGCCTGCGGGGTGGCGTGTTGCGCTAGCTCTGGGCGAAGTAGAGGTCGACGATCAGCGTCCCGGCCAGCGGCAGGGCTGCCGTGGCAATCGAGAGCTGCACGGTCTCATCGCTGGCCAGGCGCGTGGCCTGCGCTGCAGCCCGACCGAAATTGACGGGCGTGTCGATGAGCGTGTGCGCCGCCGGGGCCCGGTACTTTCCGGGTGTCCCCGCGATTCCGACGGAGACCTGGGCGGTTCCGAGAGACACGTCCGAGGTGATCGTTCCGCACAGGAACGTCTCGCCGGCCGAAGGGAAGGCGAGCACGATCTGGTCGGCCGGTGTCTGTCCGGCCAGCGTGATCCTCTCGCGGTGAACGCGGACGCGTCCGCCCTGCACGCTGCCATCCACGAGACCGGGAGGCGTGCTCCCGCGGGGCGCCGTGAAGGCGCCGTAAAAGGTAGGCATGATGATTTTCCTTTAGTTGTCGGTGTGCGTTATTCAACGCAGGCGATTTCGACGACGCCGTTTTCCTGCATGCGCGTGGCACCGGCGGACATCGAGTAGAAGACCTGCGTCGCGTAGTTCTTGTCGGGGCGCTCGGTGATGCGGGCTGAAGGCTCCTGGCCCAGTCCCAGCACAACCTGGTCACGCTGCCAGGCGAGGCAGGCGCGTTCGGCGCCGGAGATGATCGGCAGGATCTTCGTGCCGTCGATGCGCGTGCCGTCGACCCGGATGACGGAGAAGCCGAGGAATGTCTCGAGTTCGCCCTGCACCAGCGCCTTGACGGTATTGAAGTCCGCTGAGGTGACCTGCGTCGTGTTCAGCAGGTCCTCGAGCTGTTCGGACGTCACGGCAATGAAGCGGCCGTCGCTGTCCATGTCGGCTGCATCCAGCGCCTTCTTGGCCTGGATGAGCTTTCCGATAGTCAGGCCGGCGCCCAGCGACGGCAGGCGCTGCGCGCCCGGAAAGGGCACGGCGGTGGAGCCGTTCTCGCCTGTGAAGGCGACACCGCGCATCGCGTCGACGATGACCTCGTCCAGAGCGCGCCCCATCGCATTGGCGGCGCTGCGGGCATAGGTCGAGGTCGGGTCGATCAGCATGCGCAGCTTGTCTTCCTGGTCGATGAGGTCGGCCCAGTCGAAGTCATCGATCGAGCAGCGCCGGCGGGCGTGCGGCGTGTCCATGCGCGGCGTGTCCGCGTGCCTGGAGGTCCGGCGGCGGGCGGCCGTCGCGCCGATCTGGTCGAAGAAGGCCTGCTTGCCGGTCACGTTCTCGACGCGAACCGCATCCCTGAGCTTCGAGCCCTTCTGCTGGGCCAGCATGGTGACGTTCGCCGCGTACTGGCTGACGAACGCCGTGGTGATCTGAGTTGACATGTGAATGTCTCCGCAAAGGTTTCTGTTGTTGTTTTGGTGGCGGTGCGGGTGCCCCTGCCTTCGTGGCGGGACCGCGTCCTTGATGTGCGTCGCAACATCCGGTGCGGCTTGTCTTGCAAGCGTGCGGCGGGCCTGTGCGCTTTCGCACACCCGGGTGTCCGCAATTGTTAAGATTCGGGTAGCCACGCGCGTTCGTGGCGCATTCCTGCGGCTGCGCGCGCTACCTTAGGGTTTCCTTGCCTATTGAGGCTATTGCATGTAAGTTAAGTGCTGTGACGGCTGCACGATTTGAGGTGCGGACCGGGAATGCCTAGACACTAGCGCTCTGCAGCACGGTGGCTGCGCAGGCCAGGCTCCCCCCCTTCAAGCAAAACATCGTTCCGCTGTTCCAATCGGCTTGGGCATTTCGCCCGTGCCAAACATACAGACCTAGGATCAAGTACATGGCCTCGCATTCCGGAACGGTAAAATTCTTCAACGAGTCGAAGGGATTCGGCTTCATCACGCCTGATGGCGGCGGCAAGGACGTATTCGTCCACGCGACAGCTGTCGAGCGCGCTGGGCTGAGAAGTCTGCGCGAAGGTCAGCGCGTCAGCTTCGACACGGAAGCCGACACGCGTGGGCCAAAGGCTGTGAACCTGAAGGCCGCCTAACGGCGCCACGCAGTTCAAGCAGTTTTGGGGGCGGCCGCCGGACGAAACGGTTCGGGGCCGCCTTGTTTTTTAGAAGGAGCCTGGTGCATTGAGAAAAGACAGGGACAAGCCCAAAGAAAAAGACCACAGCGCCGAGCCGCCGAAGATTCCGGTCGTGCATGACATCTCTGGCCGCATTCCGGCCATGGCTGATGCGGAACTGAATTCCCTTCTCGCGAATGCACGACGCCTCCAGGCTTCGGGTACCGCGATCCAGAAGAAGACGGCTGAAATTCTCGTCCCGCTGATCGAGACGGAAGTAACGAGCCGCCAGGCCGCGAAGGAAGAAGCACGCAAGGCGCGCACCTCGTCCAAGCGCAAGAAGGACACTGCCAAGAGCGACCCGACGGACTCGTCCTCGACAGCCTCCTAGTCGCCTTCCTTCATGTAGGCGCGCTCGAACATCGTGCGCACCTGCTCGACCAGATCAAAATGATCCGGATGATCCCGCTTCACATAAGCCGGCCTGGCCATGAGTTCCCTCGCCCTGCGAATGGCGTCGCCGGGTGCCAGGCCCTGAAGCGCCCCTGAGTCGCCTTTCAGCGTATCCTCGGCCAGCGACGCGCCCGCGCGCGCGAAGGCGCGGATGAGGTGCGGATTGTTTCCAAGCCCGCTCTCGTTGAGGAAGGCCACGAGGTCTTCTCCCCCAAAGTACTTCGCCGCCCGCGCGGCCTGCGTCAGTTTCAGGCTGTAGTCGGGTCCCCATTCGCCCTTCAGCGCTTCGCTGGCGCGCGCCTCTTCGTCGTTGCGCGTGCGTCCCACCGTGGCGAAGGCCTCGGCCTGGTGGGTGGCGTAGAAGTCGAGGAGGCCCTGCACCTGATGCGGCATGAGGCCGAGCTTGTGCGCCACGGGCAGTGCGGCCTGCTCGAAGGCTTCGTCATAGGGTACGCCCTCGGGCAGTTGCGGGCGGGCCAGCTGGTAGCCCGCGGGCTCTCCCGGGATGCCGAGGCGTTCGCGCGCCACTTCATCCCACACGCCATCGCGTGGAACCGGGATCTTCCCGGTGCCGATGGCGCGCTGGGCATGCGCATAGGCCTGCACGACGTCGGCCGGCGAGCGATAGCCCTTGGTTTCAACGAGCTGGCGCAGCTCTGGGGCGAGCTGTCCGATCCAGGCCGTCTCCGGCGCTTCCGGCGCCACGGTTTCATTCACTTCATTCATGTGTTGTTTCCCTGTCGGTGATTTCAACGAAGTCTTGCGGCTGCAGGGCTGCGAGGCGTGCGATGTGCAGCCAGACGCGGCGCTTGCCCTCCTCAATGCCGCGCTCGAAGCCGGACGTGCCGATGATCGGGGCGGCTGCATTGCAGAACACCGCAATGTCCCTGAGGAAGAGCGGATGGTTGCTGCACAGGGCGCGATAGTCGTCCGCCACGCGCCGGGCGGTTGGTCGTCCCCACAGGAGGGACAGAAGGTCGGGGAGTGATTTCATCAGTTTCTCCGGTTGGTGTGTCAGGTGCTGCATTGCTGCAGCGTTCCGCCCGCCCTATGAAGCGGGTCGGACAATGGCAAGGCACAGGGGCGAGGCACAGGTTCATGGTTCAGCACATTTCTTCGGGTTCTCCTTTCGAGCGTGACATGGCGTATTCACGCGCCGTCGTGGACGGCGACTGGATCTTCGTGTCGGGCACGACGGGCTTTGACTACGAGACGATGACGATTTCCGACGACGTCGCGGTGCAGGCCGACCAGTGCTTCCTCAACATCGCGAAAGCGCTGCAGCAGGCGGGTGCCTCGCTGAAGAATGTCGTGCGCGTGCACTACATCCTGCCCGTGGCAGACGACTTTCCGGCCTGCTGGCCGGTGCTGCGCAAGCATCTGGGCGATGTGCGTCCGGCGGCGACGATGTTCAGCGCGGGCTTGGCCGATCCGCGCATGAAGATCGAGATCGAGGTCACGGCGCGGCGGGGTAACTAGACGACGGTTGCTGCCCGCAGCCGCATGTCCCGCACCTGGTCGGCACCGCGCATGATGCGGGCGGGCACGGCCCAGCCGCGGCCCATGACCTGCACCGCTTCGTCGTGGTCGATGTTGTCGATGACCGCTGGCGAGACCGCTGACACCGGACCCATGCTGTCATAGAGGCGGCTCACGGCCTGCGCTTCCGATGCCATCTGTGCGCGGGCCAAGGGTGAGACGTACTCCACTTTCAGGTCCTGTCCCCGCACTTCCCTGGGCGGCTCCGGCAGGCGTCCTGCGCGCAGCAGCAGGCCGAAGCGGCGCCTTATGAGGGGCGAGAGGAATTCGCTCTGGATGCGGCCGAGATTGGGCCC
>JBILMZ010000160.1:0-8205 GCA_044375275.1 Micropepsaceae bacterium
GCAATGCCTACAAGATCGTCCTGTGCTGGGGCAGCTTGCGCGGTGCCGTCACCGTGGCCCTGGCGCTGCTCGGTGCCTCGGAAATCAGCAAGGGCGTGGAAGGCGGCGGATACACGCCCGAGGCCCGGTTCCTGTTCGTTGTCGCCATGGGCTACGTCTTCTCCACACTGTTCTTCGCCGCTCCATCGCTGCGCCCCCTGATGAAAGCGCTCCGGATGGACAAGCTTTCGCCGGAAGAGCGGCTCGTGCGCGACCGGGTCATGGCATTGTCCCGCAGCCGCGTGCGCGAAAGCCTCGTGCGCGTTGCCGAGACACTGGGCCTGCGTGATGCGCTTTCGCCCCAGCACCCCTCCCAGCCGCAGCAGGTGGTCGACACGGCTTCGCTCAGCCGCGACGACCTCGTGCGGGCCGGCCTGATCGTGGTGGCAAACCGGGAGACGGAACTCGGGCTCGAATACCTGCAGAGGGGACTTGTCGGACGAAAGGTGGCCGAACGGCTTCGCGCCGATGCCAGCCGCGTCATGGATGGCGTCCGCCAGTCCGGCATCGCGGGCTACCTGAGTGCAGCCCTTGGCAGCCAGAAGCCTGGCTGGCAGTTCCGGCTTGCCCTCTGGTTCCAGCGGCAGTTGCGCTTGCACTGGTTGCTGGAAGAGGAGGTCGCCAACCGCTTCGAGCTTCACCTCGCCAAGCAGCTGGTGCTGCGCGAACTCGTCGTGTTCTGCGACACGAAAGTGGCTGAACTCATCGGCAATCACGCGGCGATCACCGTGCGCGAAGCCATTGAAGGCCGGATGGCTGCCATCAACAGTGCCATCGAGACCCTGGACCTTCAGTATCCGGATTTCACCAAGGCCATGCGCTCGCGCTACCTGGAGCGGCTGTCCATCGGTCTGGAAGAGGTCGAGTATCGCGGACAGCTCGAGCAATCGCTGATTTCGGATGAGGTATTTGAGAGCCTTGAGGAAGACCGGACCGAGCGCCGGCGCGTCGCCGAAAACCGGCCGCCGCTGGACCTTGGGCTGCGCCTGACCGAGATGCTCAGCAAGGTGCCGATCTTCGCGAGCCTCGAAGGGGAGCAGATTGCACAGTTGGCGCGCACGCTGACGCCCGACCTGTTTCCGCCCGGTGAAAAGATCATCTCGGCTGGTGAACAGGGCGACCGCATGTTCTTCATCGCGTCGGGGGCCGTGGATGTTCTTGTCGGGCTAAATCCGATCCGGCTGAAGCCCGGTGATTTCGTGGGTGAAATGGCGCTGCTGACGGACAAGCCGCGCAATGCGGACGTGATTTCAGCCGGCTACACGAACCTGCTCGTCCTCAAGCGGCGCGATTTTGATGCGCTTCTCAAGGCGCATGAAGGCCTGCGCGAGAAGATCGAGGATATCGCTCACAAGCGCGAGACCGCGAACAAGCGGCCTGCAGCGCCATCGAAGAACGCCTGAGCGTTCAGCCGCCGACCCACTTGCCAGCGAGTTCGGCTGCACATTCCATCGTGGATTTTTCAGCGATGTCGCGGCGTGCGCTGGTTTCGAGATCGCCGAAGACGCCGTCAATGGCGTTTCCAAGCCCGCCTGCCTTCTCCGCGCGCTGGGCAATGTCCTTGGCGAGCGCGCGGCAAGGATCCACTTGCCCATACATCAGGTACAGCGGGCCCAGCAGGATGAGTTGCACCAGCACGATCAGAAAGGCGATGGAACGCATCAGGCGTCTCCCTGTTTTGGATCCGGCAAGGGTGAAGCGGGAACAGTAACGCGAGGATGGGTCCCGTTAGTGGCCCATCGTGTCGTTTCGTCCCGCCGTGTTGCAAGCGCCGTAGCCCGCTTTCCAGCCTGCGCGATAGGCGTCGCTGTTCTCCCAGTCGCCGTCGTCACGTACGGGGTTGGAGGCTGGTCCGCCCTGAGAGCGCGCCGTGCCGGTCGAGCATCCGTCGCCGAAGCCGGCGTCGTACATCGGGTCGTTGTCGTACTTGGTCGTCGAGCATGCACCAAGGGCAAGCGGGGCGAGAGTTGCTGCAATAATGAGCACTTTGCGCATTTCGGCGGTCCTACTTTCCAGTTTCAACCCGGAATTAACGCTTCCCGAACGTCGCACGTCAAGGACATGAGCGTCACTCCCAAGACGATATTAACGAATTTACGCTCTAATTTGGGCCAATCGTCCGTGGTCCAGGGAACGCAGTACCAACCAGCCGTGAGCAGCAAATTGCTAGATCTGAAGTCATTGGCAGAGAATCGAACGGGTTTCGCAAGAAACGCGCTGTTCGATCGCGTCGCCGGGCTGCTCTTTGAAAGCGAAGGCGAACTCACGCCGGAAGTGACGGCGCTTTTTGACCAGATCCTGACCAGCCTCATCCATCAAGTTGAAGCGGATGTGAGGAAGAAGGTCGCCTGTCGTCTCGCGACGCTCAACAGCGCGCCGCGCGAGCTGATCAAGGTTCTCGCCAATGACGAGATCGACATTGCCTCGCCCATTCTTTTCCACTCGCCCGTGCTGTCGACGCAGGACCTGATCGACATCATCCAAGCGAAAACGCCCGCGCATCGCGAGGCGATTGCCAAGCGGGCGAATGTGCCGGCTGAAGTTGTTGCTGCGCTCGCTGCGGTCAAGGAGCCTCGCGTCATCGAGACGCTGCTGGCAAACGTGGGGGCCGTCATTCCGCGGGCCGTGTTCGGCGATCTCGTGGCGATGGCTGAAACCGTGGACAGTATCCGGCGCCCCCTGATCGACCGGCGCGATGTGCCCAAGGATCTGGCCCACCAGCTGTTCTGGCATGTGTCAGCCAGCATGCGCCAGGCGATCGTGCAGCGCTTCACGATCGACACGGCCGAACTCGACAAGATCTTTGCGGATGTGCTTGCCGAGAAGCAGATGCGGTTCCTGCCGTCGGCGCAGAAGCAGTCCACCTGGGCGGCTGGCGAAGTGCAGGCCCTCGTCGCCAAGGCCAAGGCCGGCGATGTCGCGGGCTTCACCAAGGCCCTTGAAGTCATCATCGGTGTCGACACCAAGACGGCCCAACGGATTGTCGCGGACATGGGCGGAGAGCCCCTGGCGATCGCCTGCAAGGCCGTTGGCGCCGACCGGTCGCAGTTCACGACAATTTTCATGCAGCTGGACTTCAAGCGCTTCGGCAAGGCGCGGCCGATGTCCTTCCTCGATGGCGTTTCGAAGATCTATGACGCGCTGCCACAGGCCAAGGCGAAAGCCCTGGTGCAGGTGTGGAACCTGAATTCGGAACTCCAGGCGGCCTGATTTCCCTGCATAATGCCTGAGACAATTGGGCCCGCTTTACTTCATCGCCCAAAGGCGATACTGGCACTTCGCAACTCGCTTCCCGAGTTAGTCTCAACAGAGAAAGGGAACGGCTTGCAACTCCAAGAAGCCCTTACGTTCGACGATGTCCTGCTTGTGCCGGGCGCATCCGAAGTCATGCCTGGACAGGCAGACACACGAACAAGACTCACCAAGACGATCGAGCTGGCGGTCCCGCTGCTTTCGGCGGCCATGGACACGGTCACCGAGGCGCGCCTGGCGATTGCCATGGCCCAGGCCGGCGGCATGGGTGTCATCCATCGCAACATGACGCCGGAAGAGCAGGCGTCCAACGTGCGCCAGGTCAAGAAGTTCGAAAGCGGCATCGTCTTCAATCCGATCACGATCTCGCCGGATGACACGCTGGCCGAGGCGCGGACGCTGCGCGAGGCTCATCGCATCTCGGGCATTCCGGTGGTTGAGCCCAAGTCGGGCAAGCTGGTGGGGATCCTGACGAACCGCGACGTGCGCTTCGCGACGGATCTGCGCCAGCCGGTCTCGCAGCTGATGACGAAGGAGAAGCTGGTCACGGTCCGCCAGAACATCGGCATGGACGAGGCCAAGCGCCTGCTTCACCAGCACCGCATCGAAAAACTGCTGGTCGTTGATGACCAGTTCCGTTGCGTCGGTCTGATCACCGTCAAGGATATCGAGAAAGCAGAATCTCATCCCAACGCTGCCAAGGACAGCCAGGGCAGGTTGCGCGTCGGTGCTGCGACGACGGTCGGCGCCGATGGTCTCTCGCGAACGGAGCTGCTCATTGCGGCTGGCGTCGACGTGGTTGTCGTTGATACTGCCCATGGCCATTCGGCCCGCGTGATCGAGGCGGTCGAACGCATCAAGCGCATGTCGAACCAGACGCAGGTGATCGCCGGCAACGTAGCCACGGGTGATGCCGCCAAGGCGCTGATCGATGCCGGTGCCGATGGCATCAAGGTGGGCATTGGGCCGGGATCCATCTGCACGACGCGCATGGTTGCGGGTGTGGGCGTTCCTCAGCTCACGGCCATCGTCAATGTCGTTGAAGTCGCGCGCGCCCATGGCGTGCCGGTCATCGCGGATGGCGGTATCAAGTTCTCCGGGGACTTCGCCAAGGCGATTGCGGCCGGCGCCAATTGCGCCATGCTGGGTTCGCTGTTTGCAGGTACCGACGAAAGCCCGGGCGAGGTGTTCCTGTACCAGGGGCGCAGCTACAAGTCCTATCGCGGCATGGGTTCGCTTGGGGCCATGGCGCGCGGCTCGGCTGATCGCTACTTCCAGGCCGAAGTGAACGATACGCTGAAACTCGTGCCGGAAGGCGTCGAGGGGCAGGTGCCGTACAAGGGGCCCCTTTCCAGCGTCGTGCATCAGCTCGTTGGCGGCCTGCGGGCCTCGATGGGATACACCGGCAGCAAGACCATCGATGAGTTCCAGGCCAAGGCGAAATTCGTGAGGATCTCGTCGGCCGGCCTGCGCGAAAGCCATCCGCACTCGATCCTGGTGACGCGCGAGTCACCCAACTACCCGATGTCCGGATGACACCTGGCGCCCGGCTTGCGGCCGCTGCTGAGGTTCTCGAGCAGGTCCTGGTTTCCAGGGTTCCTGCGGATCGCGCGATGCATCATTGGGGACGTGCCCGGCGCTTTGCGGGGTCGAAGGACCGTGCAGCCATCGCGGAGCGCGTCTACGCGGTGCTCCGGCGGCTGAGCGAATGCGAGTATGCGCTTGGCGCGCGAGACCCGCGCTCGCTGGTTCTCGGGTCCCTGCGCATCGGTGACGGCCTTTCGCTGGAACAGATCGAAGCGCTGGCGCTTGATGGAACGCATGCGCTGGGTGCGCTGACGGACCGGGAGCGTTCGGCGCTTGCGTCGCCGCCGCCGGCCAGCGATGTCGTGCGCCTGAATGTCCCTGCCTGGCTGGTCCCGCGCCTCCGGGATGTTTTCGGGGACAGTATGGGTGCGGCGCTCGATGCGCTCAACCAGCGCGCGCCGCTCGACCTGCGTGTCAACACGCTGAAGGCAACCCGCTCGCAGGTGCTTGCAGAGCTGGATGCGCTTGGGCTTTCGCCGGCACTGATCGAAGGCTGTCCTGACGGCCTGCGGTTTGAAGCCGGGTCCAATGTGAAGATCCACACGCTCGCCTGCCACATCGAAGGTCGTGTCGAGGTGCAGGACGCCAGTTCGCAGCGTGCCGTTCTGCTGGCTGCGCCCAAGCCCGGAGAGATCGTGGTTGACCTCGCAGCGGGCGCAGGTGGCAAGGCGCTTGCCATCGCAGCCCTCATGGAGAATCGCGGGCGCGTGCTCGCCTGTGACATTTCGGATGAACGCCTGAAGGCGCTTGATCCGCGCCGTGCGCGCGCCGGCGCCACGATCATCGACGGGATGGGCAGTCCGTACGGGGAAGCCATCACGCGCAACCTGCCATCCGGTGCCGACCTGGTCTTTGTTGACGCGCCCTGTTCCGGCAGCGGCACCTGGCGGCGCAATCCCGAATCCAAGTGGAACCTTGATGAGGCGCTTTTCAGCCAGTACATGCAGGCGCAGCGACAGTTGCTGGAGCGCGCCGCAGCCCTGACTTCCCCACAAGGGCGGATTGTCTATGCCGTCTGCTCGGTCCTTCCCGACGAGGCAGAGCGGCAGATATCGGCCTTCTGCGCCGATTTCCCAGCCTGGAAAGCCACAGCGACGTTGCGGCTTGCTCCGCATTCGACAGGCGGCGATGGTTTTTTTGCGGCTGAATTGCGCAGGGCATGAAGGGTCCTTGCGCGATTGTGGGGGGGAGCATTATCTAACCGCCATGACGCGCAAGCAAAGACGGTTGGTGTTTCTCCTGGGTTCGCTCAGTGTGGCGACTGTGGCCGTGACGCTGGTCATCTATGCGCTCGGGGATGCGACCCTGTTTTTCTACTCGCCCAGCGAAGCCAGGGAGCGCAAGGTCGCTGCCGGACAGATGATCAACCTGGGCGGGCTCGTGGCTGAAAACAGCGTCAGGCATGGCCAGGGTTTTGACGTTCAATTTAAAGTGACGGACGGTGACGCCGAGGTGCTTGTTTCGTATGACAAGGACCTGCCTGATCTCTTTCGCGAAGGTCAGGGCGTGGTCGTGACGGGCGCCTTTACCCCGACCGGTGACTTCAGGGCCAGTATCGTGCTGGCAAAGCACGATGAAAACTACATGCCGCCTGAAGTGGCGCGCGCCCTCAAGGACAAGGGTGTCTGGAAGGACGGCCAGAAGGTGCCCTGACCTTCCGTTCCGGATTTTCTGGTCATTACTGATCTGGTAACGTATTGTTCATGTTCTGGACAGATTTAAGTCACAATCGAGCGCCTATATATCTGTGGTCATTCAGTTTCCCGCCGGAGCGATCCTGGCGGATGGTAAATCTCCAAGGAGTTTCTCATGTCTGATGGGTCTTCATCGCCTGACGTCGTGAATGGTGTGGCACCTGGCGCGGCATCTGGTTCGCCCACGCAGCCTCACAGGCCCCGTCGTGCGGTGCTTATGGTCAGTGCTGCAGCCATTGCCCTGGCGGCCACTGCCGGCGCGGTATTCGGCTTTGCGTGGAGTGGTGGCGGGGTTCCAGCGGTGGCTGAAACGCCTGTTGCGGCCGTGGCCGCAACCACTTCGGGTGCGCCGCTGATGATGAGTTCCGGCATTGGCGCGGCCGGCACCTTTGCCGATATCGTGGAGCGCGTGTCTCCGGCGGTCGTCAGCATCAAGGCGAAAGTCTCGGGCGGCGATGAGCCGGAAATCAAGGAAGAAGACCTTGAAGGTCTTCCGCCGGGCCTGCGCGATTACTTCGAACGCTTCCGCCGTGGCGGACCTGACCGCCAGCGCAACAAGGGCGAAGTGCAGGGTTCCGGTTTCGTCGTTGAGGCGAACGGATTGACGATCACGAACAACCACGTCGTCGCCAATGCCTCCGAGATCGAAGTCTCCTTCTCCGATGGCAAGAAGTACAAGGCGAAAGTCATCGGGCGCGACGAACCGACCGACATTGCCGTTCTCAAGATTGAAGGCGGGAAGAATTTCCCCACCGTCAGCTTCGGTGACGATGCGCGCGTGCGCGTGGGTGACTGGGTGCTTGCGGTCGGCAATCCGTTCGGCCTGGGCGGCACGGTCACAGCGGGTATCGTGTCGGCGCGTGGCCGCGATGACGTTGGCGGTGCGCAGTTCACCGACTTCATCCAGATCGATGCGTCGATCAATCGTGGCAACTCCGGTGGTCCGACATTCGACCTTGCCGGTCGCGTGATCGGGATGAATACCGCGATCTTCTCGCCTTCGGGCGGCAGCGTCGGCATCGGCTTTGCCATTCCCTCATCAACGATCCAGCGCGTGGTTGGCGATCTCAAGAACTCCGGTTCGGTGACGCGTGGCTGGCTGGGTGTTTCGATCCAGAGCCTCGACGAGGAAACCGCAGCCAGCCTTGGCCTGCGTGACACGAACGGTGCCATCGTCGCCCAGGTCCTTGATGGCAGCCCGGCGGAAAAGGCCGGATTCCGAACGGGTGACGTGGTGCTGCGCATGGATGGTGTCCCCGTAAAAGACAATCGCGACCTGTCCCGCCGCGTGGCTGGCCTTCAGGTGAACCAGAACTCGAAGTTCGGCGTCTGGCGCGACAATCGCGAGGTGCAGATCGCTGTTACGGTTGCCAAGCGTCCGGATCCGAAGACACTGGCGAGCCGCAGCGGTGCGGATGAAGAAGGGTCCGAACCCGGCGGTGCCGCCGGCGGTGCGAAAGTCGCTGCGCTCGGCCTCGATCTGGCAATGATCACACCGTCGCTGCGCCAGGACCTGCGTCTTGACCGCAATGCCCAGGGTGTCGTCATCACGGATGTCGATCCCGACAGCGATGCGGCCGAGCGTGGCCTCCAGCCGGGCGATCGCATTGTTCAGGCCTCCGGCAAGGACGTG
>JBILMZ010000161.1:0-8184 GCA_044375275.1 Micropepsaceae bacterium
GAACTCGATGTCGGTCGAGCCTGACAGGGACGAGCGCGGGTTCTTGAGGTCGGCCGGATCGAGGACCCGCGTGCAGTTCTCGCACTGGTCACCGGTGGCGCGCTCATAGTTGCAATGGGGGCACGTGCCCACGACATAGCGGTCCGGCAGGAAGCGCTTTTCGGCGCGCGAATAGACCTGCGTGGTCGAGCGCTCTTCAAGGAAGCCGCGCTCCCAGAGGACCTTGGCGAAATGCTGGGTCAACTCCCGGTTCTGGATCGAGGACGAACGGCCGAAATGGTCGAACGACAGACCGAACCCGTCCGACAGGTCTTTCTGTACCTGCCACCATTTCTCGCAGTATTTGTCGACGGGAAGCCCCTCGGCAATCGCCGCAAGTTCGGCGGGCGTCCCGTGCTCGTCTGTCGCACAGATGAACAGGACGTCGCGGCCGCGGGTGCGCTGGAAGCGGGCATAGACGTCGGCTGGCAGCATGGAGCCGGCCATGTTGCCCAAGTGCTTGATGCCATTGATGTAAGGGAGGGCGCTGGTAATCAGGATTCGGTTCTGGGTCATGTTCTTTCTCTTCCGGCCCGGATAGATGAATCCGGCGCAACGGGAGCGGGACCTTACAGAAGTGCCTATCTGTGATCAAAGCGCCCGGATCGCTTGGCTCGCGGACCCAGTTCTGCAATAAACCCGCGCAAACTGGCCCCCGGAAGATCCATGAACTCTCCCAAAAACGGACTGACCTATGCCCAGGCGGGCGTCGACATCGATGCCGGTGACGCCCTCGTCGAGGCCATCAAGCCACTGGCGCGCTCCACGGCCCGCCCCGGCGCTGATGCGTCGCTCGGCGGCTTTGGGGGCCTGTTCGACCTGAAGGCCGCCGGGTTCAAGGACCCGCTGCTCGTCGCGGGAACAGACGGCGTAGGAACGAAGCTGAAGGTGGCGATCGAGTCCGGCATCCACGACACGGTCGGCATCGACCTTGTCGCCATGTCCGTGAACGACATCGTCGTGCAGGGCGCAGAACCCCTCCTCTTCCTCGACTATTTCGCGACCGGCAAGCTGGACGTCACTGTCGGCACGGCCGTCGTGAAAGGCGTGGCTGAAGGCTGCCTCCAGGCCGGCTGTGCGCTGGTAGGCGGCGAGACAGCCGAGATGCCGGGCATGTATGCCCGCGGCGACTATGACCTTGCGGGCTTTGCCATCGGCGCGGTGGAGCGGGACCAGGTCCTGCCACGGCGTGACATGGCCGTCGGCGACGTGATCATCGGCATGGCCTCGTCGGGCGTCCATTCGAACGGCTATTCGCTGGTCCGCCGCATCGTCTCGGACCAGGCGCTCTCCTATGAAGACGCTTCCCCGTTTGACAAGGGCGACACGTTGGGACGCTCGCTGCTCGCACCGACGCGGATCTATGTGAAGTCGGCACTGTCCCTCATCCGCAACGGCGATGTGAAGGGCTTTGCGCACATTACCGGTGGTGGCCTCACCGAGAATGCGCCGCGTGTCGTGCCTGATGACATGGATCTCGAGATCGACCTTGGAAGCTGGCGCGTGCTGCCGGTTTTCCAGTGGCTGGCAAAGGCCGGTGGCGTCGACGAGCGCGAGATGCTGCGTACGTTCAACTGCGGCATCGGCATGATTGCCATCGTGTCGCCAGACAAGGCGGCAGCCGCTGTGCGGATCCTCAGCGAAGCGGGCGAGCAGGTGTTTACGCTGGGCAAGCTGGTCGCCGGCAAGGGCGAACCTCGCGTGCGCTATACGGGACGGCTGGGGCTTTGATCCTGCGGCGGCAAGAAGAAGATCTCACGCAAAGACGCAAAGACGCCAAGAAGTTGATCTCACTTCGGCGCCGCAGGCGCCTTCACAGCGCTGATTGGCGCTGCGCGCCTGAAAGAACACTTCTCTTTGCGTCTTTGCGTCTTTGCGTGAGACCAAAAAGCGCCTGTGCAGGTCACAAGCTGGACCAGCTCGCACCATGAAGAAGCGCGTTGGCATTCTCATCTCGGGGCGAGGCAGCAACATGCGCGCGCTTGTCGAGGCGGCGCGGCAGCCTGACTATCCGGCGGAGATTGCACTCGTTCTCTCCAGCCGCGCTGATGCGGAAGGCCTGGACTTCGCGCGTCAGGCCGGTATCCCGACCGCAGTCGTCGACCAGGTGCAGGCGAAGAAGGACGGGCTGGCGCGCGAGGCCTATGATGCGCTGCTGCACAAGGCTCTGACCGATGCACATATCGAGTTTGTCTGCCTCGCGGGCTTCATGCGGATCCTCTCGGATGGCTTTGTCGCGAAGTGGCAGGGCCGGATGGTCAACATCCACCCTTCCCTCCTGCCCGCCTTCCGCGGTCTTTATCCGCAGAAGCAGGCCCTGGATGCGGGCGTCCCCGTCTCGGGCTGCACGGTGCATTTTGTCGTGCCTGAACTTGATGCCGGGCCGATTGTCGCCCAGGCCGAAGTGCCCGTCCTTTCCGGGGACACTGTTGAATCCCTCAGCGCGCGCATCCTGGAGGCCGAGCACAGGACCTATCCGGACGCCTTACGCAAAGCGCTTGCGCAGATCCCTTAGGATCTCGCGTGCTGCGTTGTGGCCGGGCGCTCCCGTCACGCCGCCACCGGGATGAGTGCCCGATCCGCACATGTACAACCCCGCCACCGGTGCCCGGTAGTTGCCGTGGCCCAGCACGGGTCGTGCGGAGAACAGCTGATCGAGGGACAGGGCACCGTGCATGATATCCCCGCCGACCAGGCCAAAGACGTTCTCAAGGTCCTCCGGCGTCAGCGCCTGGTAGCCGATGACCGACTTCCTGAAGCCGGGTGCGAAGCGCTCGACGGTATCCATCATCACGCCGGCCACCTCGTCACGATGATCGCTCCATTTCCTGTTGCCATCCAGCGCGGGAGAGACGTGCTGGCAGAACAGGCTGGCCACGTGCCGACCCTCGGGCGCCAGTGACGCATCGAGCGTCGACGGGATGAGCATCTCGACAATCGGATTGCGCGACCACCCCAGGTCACGGGCATCATGGTACGCACGGTCGAGATATTTGAGGCTGGGGCCGATGACGATCCCCGACGTCATGTGAATGCCGTCTTCCGGCAGGCAGGTGAAGCGCGGCAGTTCCGACAGCGCGACATTCATGCGGAATGTACCGGAACCGCACTTGTAGCTGCGCATCCGCTCAAGCAGGTCGGCCGGCAGGTGAGCCGGGTCCATCAGTCGTTCGAACAGAAGCTTCGGGTTGAGGTTCGAGACGACAATCGGCGCCTCGAAGCGTTCGCCTGTCTCGGTAACGACACCCGTAACGCGATTGGCCGTGACAAGAACTTCCTTCGCGCCGGCATTGAGCCTGATATCGACACCCTTCTCGGCAGCCGCCTTTGCCATGGCCTGCGTGATGGCGCCCATGCCGCCGATCGCATGGCCCCATTCGCCGCGAATGCCGTTCACTTCGCCGAACAGGTGATGGAGCAGCACATAGGCCGTGCCCGGTGTATAAGGCGATGCGTAGTTGCCGACGATACCGTCGAAACCGAGGATCGCCTTGATGGGATCGCTCTCGAACCAGCCATCGAGATACTCGCCGGCCGAGCGCGTGAACACGGCGAGCAGGTCGCGGCGTGTCTGCATGGGCAAGCCCGCAAGCTTTGTTCCGAGGCCCGCTGATTTCATCAGTTCAGGAATCGCGCCGAACCAGCTGCCCTCGACGACGTTGGGCGGGCTTTGCAGGACCATGTCGCGCAGCACGTCCGCGAGTGCGCCGATGCGGTCGTAGTATGAATCGAGGGTCTCAGCGTCGCGGGTGGAGAACTTTGCGACCTCTTCCTTCGTGCGCCCTGCCCCCACCTTCAGATAGGTGCGGTCATCGAGCGGCAGGAAGTTCGCCAGCTTGCGGTGAACGATCTTCAGGCCATGCCGATGGAGCTCCAGGTCGGCGATGACTTTCGGATTGAGCAGGCTGACGGTGTAGCTCGCGACCGAGTTCCGGAAGCCGGGATGGAACTCCTCCGTCACGGCCGCGCCACCGGCCACATGACGACGCTCGAGGACGGTGACTTTCAGGCCGGCGCGCGCAAGGTACCAGGCGCAGACCAGGCCATTGTGCCCTCCTCCGATGATGAGAACGTCCTGGGACATGATGCGCCTTTCGCTCCGGATTCTCCCGCGAATGATTGTTTGTCTGCGAAATCATCCATCAGGGCAAGGCGCAAGGTCGTGTTGAATGCGCTGGTCGTTAACGCCATTGAACGGCAACCCCTTGCAGCTGACGTTGCGTCAGGGTTTATGCTGGAGGCATGAAGAAAGCGGCAGACCTTCGGATTGGAGACGTGGTTCGACGCACGGGACTGACCGAGCGCGCCATCCGGCATTACGAGGCGCAGGGCCTGCTCAAGGCCGCGCGAACCGCGTCCGGGCAGCGTGTCTATGGTGAGGACATGCTTCGCCGCCTCGCGATCATCCGCGTCCTCAAGCGCGCGGGATTCAGCCTGTCGGAAATCCGCAAACTGCTGCAGTCGGCGATGCCCGTCGGGGCCATCATCGACGCGCAACTCGAATCCCTGCAGCAGGCTGCTGCGTCCGTGCAGCAATCCATTGCGCTGCTGAAGTCACTGCGGAGCGAGCTCGACCGGAACCCGGGTGACGCCTCGAGCATTCTTGGACGCGTGGCGGAGATCGCCGAGCAGTGCGAACCGGACGCGGCCTGGCGCGCCTTGTTCGACCGCTATTTCCGCAAGGACCGGCAGGAAGACTGGAAGAAGCTCAACGTGAAGCTCAGCCGCACCGTCGACCCGCAGGAGCACAATGCGGCGTGGCTTGGTCTCATTGCAGACATCAAGTCCCAACTTCCGCTTGATCCGCGATCTTCCGCCGCGCGCAAGCTCCTGGCGCGATGGGATGCCCTGATGGAGCCATTCAACCGGGTGTCCTCCACGCAGCAGAAGGAAGAGGCCCGGCAGTTCTGGTCCCGCGTCGGCGAGTGGGGCCAATCGGTCAATCATCCCATGACGCAGGACGTGGCCAATTTCATTCGTGACGCACGACAAGCCAACACCAAATCCGGAAAAAAGGGGAAATCTTCTCGATGAGCAATGACATAGACCTCGATCAATTCAAGGCAGACCTGACACGGATACGCCTGGCCTCCTACGTGCGACTGACCGGTGGCTATCCGGTGCCGCTTGCAGGCGCTGTCTACTGGATTGCACTGGGAATCGCCGGGCACTTTGTTTCGCTCAAGATCTGGATGCTTTCGGCTGCGCTGGGCTCGGGGCTCATCTTCCCGATGGCAATCCTGTTCGCCACCATCGCGGGCAACAACTTCCTGCGCGACTCCAATCCTTTGTCGAGCGCGCTGTTTCCCGCCTTCATCGGCATGCTGCTCTTCTGGCCGATGGTGTTCGCTGCAGGCCCCATAGCCGTGGAACTGACGCCGCTGATGATTGCCATCGGGCTGTCCGCGCACTGGCCGATCATTGGCTGGATCTATGCGCGCACGGCCCTCTTCACGGCGCATGCTCTCGTTCGCGCTGCCGCCGTCACCTATATCTGGTTCATGTTGCCGGATGAGCGGATCACCACCCTGCCCTTCGCCGTGGCGGCAGTCTACCTCGTCACCGTGCTGGCCATCCTGATCGACGTTGCAATCCTCCGGGCGCGTCACCCGGAGGATTGAGCCAGGCGGATCAGTCCATCAGCTTGCGCGACAGATAGGTGAACTCGAGCGCAATTCGCTTGGCGCGCTCCCGCTGGTTGGCGGCGGCCGCGTGGCCGCCATCAATGTTCTCATAGTACAGGAATGGCAGCTTCATTGCTTCCATCCTGGCGGCCATCTTACGGGCGTGGCCGGGATGGACGCGATCATCCTTGGACGACGTCACGAAGAACGGTTCCGGATAGGTCACGCCTTCCTTCAGGTTATGATAGGGAGAGATCTTGCGCAGGAAAGCGCCCTCAACCGCATCATCCGGGTCGCCATACTCGCCCATCCACGAGGCACCTGCGAGAAGCTTGTGATATCGCAGCATGTCCAGCAGTGGCACCTGCACAACCACGGCATTCCAGAGTTCAGGACGCTGCGTCAACTGCACGCCCATGAGGAGTCCGCCGTTCGAGCCACCCATGATGCCCAAACGGCGCGGCGTGGTGATCTTGCGCTGGATGAGGTCGTCGGCGACCGCCACGAAGTCGTCATAGATGACCTGGCGCTTTGTCTTGAGACCAGCCTGGTGCCAGGACGGGCCGAACTCGCCTCCACCCCGAATGTTGGCGAGCACATAGACGCCGCCACGCTCCAGCCACAACTTGCCAATCGTGCCGGAGTAACTCGGCGTCATCGATACCTGAAAACCGCCATAGGCATAAAGCAGTGTCGGGTTCGTGCCGTCGAGTTTCATGTCCTTGCGACGCAGGATGAAGTACGGAACCTTCGTTCCATCCGGTGACTTGGCCTCAAACTGCTCCACCGCAATGTTTGAGCCGTCAAAGCGGGGCGGAAGGGACTTCACGCGCTTGAAGTCATTCTTGATCACGTCACCAAGGTACATGGCGTCCGGTTCGACAAATCCGGCGACATTCACGAAGGCAAGGTCATCCTCGTTTCGCGTGCTCACGACACCGATCGAGGCATTGGCTGGAAGACTGAGCTTCGTCTTCTGCCAAGCCTTTCCGTTGAAACTGAAAGCGTACAAGCCGCCCTTCACGTTTTCATAGACGGCCACGAGAAGCCGGCTGCGTGTACTGGATACCTGCTCGACAGATTCCCGTGGACCTGGTGCGAAAACAAGCGTGGCCTTTGCCTTTGCCGGATCCTGCTTCAGCGCCTCGATGCCGAAGGAAACGAGCGTACCCTTGACGAATTTCTTTCCGCCCGATGTCCAGTCGTCCTCCAGGGACACGACAAGTTGACGTCCAACAAGGCCCTGCAGCGATGATTTGAGTGGAATCGGGATCTGCTTCGGACCGCCAGCCGTTTCGATGAAATACTCGGATTCAAAGAAAGACGGGGCGCGGGAGTAGATGATCGCCTGAACCTTGCCATCCTCGTCGCGGAGGATGGATGCATTGGCTGCCACGTCCGTCTGCTTGCCGCGATAGACTTCCGGGGCCTGGTCCAGCGGCGTACCACGCTTCCATTTCCTGACGATGTAAGGATAGCCGGACTCGGTCATTGTGCCCGGCCCCCAGTCGCGCGCCACATAGAGCGTGTCCGCGTCGAGCCAGTCAGCATTCTGCTTGCCATTCGACAGCCGGAAGCCGCCATCGATGAAGGATTTCGTGGAGGCATCGAACTCACGGATTTCGACGGCGTCCTTGCCGCCTTCCGAGAGGCTCACGAGGCAACGGGTTTCGTCGGGTTGAAGACAGTTCGAACCCTTGAAGACCCAATTGGCGTTCTCGGCCTTCGAGAGCGCGTCCACATCAAGGACCGTTTCCCAGACTGGATTGTCCGTCAGGTAGGAATCGAGTGTCGTCCGGCGTGCAACGCCCCGGACGCTGGTCTGGTCCTGCCAGAAGTTCGAGATCTTTCCCGCACGGAAGGAGGGCGCCGCGATCCGGTCCTTTGCTTCGAGGATCGTCAGGGCCTTGGCTTCAAGGTCTGCATAGCGACTGTCGCCCCGGAGGAGTTTCAGCGAGCGATCGTTCTGCGCCTTGACCCAGGCGAGAGGCTTCTCGCCCTCGACTTCCTCAAGCCACTGAAAGGGATCTGCGTCTTCAGCCATGGCTGCTCCTGTCACGCTTAGAGCGGCGGCCATCGAAGCCGCGAGAATGAAGTTCTTCATGGGATAGATCTCCGAAAACTAGAGGGCGTACTTCACGCCAAGCGGCGCGAGAATCTTCTGTTCCTGGGCAATGCAGGCCGCAAAGCTGGGACGTGCCAGCGTGGCTTTCAGGAAGCGCACGAGGTTCGGGTACTTTGCCTCGTCGGGTGCAAAACCCGTATGCGCGACGTTGACGAATGGCGATGCCACGGCGATGTCGGCAATCGAGAAACTGTCGCCGACGAAGTGGCTGCGACCGTTCAGCTGTTCCTCATAGTACTGGAGGAAGCGCGGCACCTTCGTCTCGAACGTATCCTTCGCCACGGCAAAGTCCGGCGCCTTCTTCATGAGCGCATTGACCACCACGGGCCTGAACATGCCGAGGCCGGTTGTCGTGACGAAATCAGAGTCGGCGTATTCCTCGAACCAGAGCGCACG
>JBILMZ010000162.1:0-8178 GCA_044375275.1 Micropepsaceae bacterium
GGTTTACGGCGGCAGCTATGAGACCGTGCCGGCGGTGATGAAGCGGGGCAGCGTGCTCATCTGGGATGGTGCGCTCTGGCATGGGGGCGGAGCGAACCGCACGGGCACGCGTCGGACAGGCATTGCGATGAACTACTGTGCCGGGTTCATCCGTCAGCAGGAGAATCAGCAACTGGGCCTCGATCCTGCGCAGGTGAAGACGTTCTCGCCGCGGCTGCAGGAACTGGTTGGCTATGGGGTCTATCGCGGTCTCATCGGGCACATCAACAAGCGAAGTCCGGCACAGGTCCTGGGTGGCGAAGACGGGTTCAGGTCCGTCTGGGAGCGCACCTGAACGCAGCCGCAGCATTTTCCGGCACAAGATTGCTCATTTCGTTCGAAAAACGAAACGTATGTGACGGGGCATGTCGATGGGCGCGCGGTAGTATGGGCGCAGAGTCTGGCGGGCGGCGTGCCTACCGACACCCCGGGAATTTATCGTCATGAAGACCACTCGTTACCACAAGCGCACCATTGCGGGCCGTCCGCTCCATACTGAAACGCAGATGCTGTCCTACGGCTATGATCCGATGCTGTCGGAAGGCGCGATCAAGCCGCCGATCTTCCTCACGTCCACGTTCGTGTTTCGCAGCGCCGAAGAGGGCAAGCTCCTGTTCGACGTGATCGGGAACCGGCGCGCGGCTCCCGAAGGGCAGTCGGGTGGCCTGGTTTACTCGCGCTACAACAATCCCAACCTCGAGATGCTCGAGGACCGGCTGGCCCTGATCGACGATGCCGAAGACTGCCTGGTCTTCTCGTCGGGCATGGCGGCGATCACCACCACGCTGATGACGTTCCTGCGGCCGGGAGACTGCGTGGCCTTCACCAAGCCGCTTTACGGCGCGACGGCTTCCGTGATCGAGCGCTTCCTGACCGAGTTCGGCGTGAAGTGGGTTGCGATGGAAGATGCGTCGTCCGTCGAGGCCATTCGCGCGTCACTGAAGGGGGCTGGCCGCATCAAGATGCTGTTGGCCGAGACGCCGGCCAATCCGTCCAACAAGCTGTGCGATATCGCGGCGCTGGCGTCCGTGGCGTCTGCCCTTGAAGCGGAAACGGGCCTCAAGCCCATCCTCGTCGTGGACAATACGATGCTCGGGCCGGTCTTCCAGAATCCGCTCAAGCATGGGGCGGACCTGAACATGTACTCGCTGACCAAGTATGTGGCGGGACACAGCGACCTCGTTGCCGGCGCGATCACGGGCGAGGAGAAGGCGATCAATGCTATCCGGACCTTGCGCGGCTGGCTCGGCTGTCAGCTGGACCCGAATTCGTGCTGGATGGTGACGCGCTCTCTTGAAACCGTGGCGTTGCGCATGAACAAGGCGGCCGACAATGCGAAGGCGGTGGCGGAGTTCCTCAACAAGCACCCCAAGGTCGAGAGCGTGAACTATCCAACCCTGTGGTCGAAGGATGATCCGCAGCGCATCATCTTCGAGAAGCAGTGCACGGGCACGGGTTCCACGTTCAGCTTTGTCGTCAAGGGTGGGACGCCAGAGGCCTTCCGCGTGCTCGACAGTCTTCAGATCGTCAAGCTGGCGGTCAGTCTTGGTGGCACCGAGAGCCTGGCGTGTCATCCGGCAACGACGATGCATTCCAGCTTTTCAGCCGCTGATCGTTTGCGGCTTGGCATTCCGGATGGGCTGATCCGCATTTCAATCGGCGTGGAGCACCCCGAGGATCTGATCGCGGATTTGCAGAACGCGCTGGGTTAGGATCGCGCCAGCGCACTGCGGCCCGCCGTCATCATGAAGAGGATGAGGGCGGCGGTGGCTGCAAGGTGAGCGCCGAAGTTGACGAGATCGGTTTCCACAAGATGATGAAGAAGAAGCAGTCGGCGCTGGCGAAGATGCTGATGTGGGCTCCCTGGTGAGCCTCCATGCCACGCGTGCAGAGCACGTCGGACAGTGTCGCAATGGCTACGGGCACGCCCGGCCCGGCCATATCGTGCGCGCTGACAGGAACTGGCCGACCGTCCTCCACCAGGAGGGTCTGACGGGAAGCGCTAGTTTGATCGGCGCTTCTTCTTCTTTTTCTTGCTGACCGGGGCAGGTGCCTGCTTTGACCCACTCAGCTTCGTACGGTCGGTCATGCGGCCCGCGTGGTTCATGACGTGAAATATGTATTGCTGGTCGACGGCGCCGTGGAAGAGGTGGGCCCACGGGCCGATGGCGAAGATCGGAACGTCTTCTCCGCCATGGGTTTCCGAACGCATCGGCACGAGGGCCTGCTGCCTGTAATCATGGGCGGTCGCTTCATGTGGGGCAACGTCTGTGCGGGCCTTGCCGTCGGGGCTTGCGCCGGGGCCATTCGCGTAGCCCAGTGTCGTATAGGCCTTTGCGTCGAGTGCTTTCTGAGGCTTGCCCGAGCCGTCATCGACGGTCGAGAGGATCGGATTGTTGCGTGACGGGTAGCCGGACATGGTCAGCACGTGGCTATGGTCTGCGGTCACGATGATGAGGGTCTCGTCCGTGTTGACTGCGGCCAGGGCGGCCTTCACGGCTTCGTCGAAGGCGACCGTGTCTTCAAGTGCGCGTACGGCGTTTCCGCCGTGATGGGCGTGATCGATGCGGCCGCCTTCGACCATAAGGAAGAAGCCGTTGCGGTTGCGCTTGAGGATGTCGATGGCCTTCACGGTCATTTCCGCAAGTGATGGCTCTCCTGCCTTGTCCCTGGCGCGGTCGAGTTCGAACTGCATGTGGCTTGGTTCGAAGAGGGCGAGCACGTGGTCGGCCTTGTCGGCATTGAGCGCGTTGAAGCCCTTGCGGTTCCAGACGAAGGTGCTGTTGCCGCTGTAGCGCGCGAGCCAGGCTTCGACGAGATTGCGCTTGTCCTTTCGCGCGCCGTTCTTTTGCGGGTACTCGGGGTCAGTGAGTTCCTGCGGGAAGAACCGGTCGCGGCCACCGCCCATGATGACTTCCATGCCGTTGCCGGCTTTCATCTCGACGAGCTGGCGGGCGATGTCGATGCAACCGGCTGCGATGGCGGCGTCAGGCATGTCGGCATCGGATTCCCAGTCGCGGTTGGCCGTGTGGGCGAACGTGGCAGCAGGTGTCGCGTGGGTGACGCGCGTGGTGGTGACGGCGCCTGTCGCCATGCCGGTCATTTCGGCGAGTTCGGCGATGGTGGTGACCTGGTTCCTGAGGCCGGCAGTGCAGTCATCCTCGACGACGCGTGCGTTCACGCCGATCGTACCGTTGCGGGATTTCACGCCTGTGGTCATGGCGGACGCTGATGGCGCGGAGTCCGTTACCTGTGCATCGTGCGAGTAGGTACGGGAGAAGGCCGCATAGGGTAGGGTCTCAAGCACCAGCTTGTTGGACACGCCGTCCCGGCGGGCTTTCTGGCCCTGGTAGATCCGTGATGCGGTCATCGTGGTTACGCCCATGCCGTCGCCGACAAAGAGGATGATGTTCTTTGCCAGCTGCGTGTTGGGCTTGAGGCGCAGGGATTCCTGCAGGCGGTCCTGCGCGTCGGTGAAGTACGGATCCTGCGCCTGTGGCAGCGCGGGGCCTGCGAGGGCCTGGCTGTTCAGCGTGGCAACGGCGAGGCTTGAAAGGACGATGGCCGTCCCGATGCGCATGCGGTGCATGGCAACTCCCTGTGTTCAGACGAATCCCGGCGCGACTTGTGGCGCCTGCAGCCTATAACTGCAGGCCTGCCACGTAATCCGCAAGCTTCTGGCGCTCGGCAACAAGCTGTTGTTCCAGCTTGTCGATGTTGCGCTTGTGGGTTTCTGCCTGATCCTCAAGTTCGCTCATCGACTTCAGGTAGCGCGCCTGGATGTCACTACCAGGAGGAACAGCCTTGATGTTCTCGCGGATGCGATTTTGTTCCTGGTAGACGCGGTCGCGCGCGTTCGATTCGGCCTGGGTCTGGTCGAGCAGCGACTCCATCATGCGCTTCATTTCCGCGATGCGGTTGAAGGCGTTGCGCTGTGCCTGCGTGAGGTTCGCGTTGCCCGCATAGGCGATGATCACGTTCACGTCGAGATCAGCGAGCAGCTGCTCCTCGAGGCGCGCCCATTGCGTCGTGATCGTCTGGCGGACGATGGCTCCGGCCTTGAGGTCAACCGGCACGCGGAAGGCGATGTCGGTCATCTCGGCGGCCTTCGGGTCCGGCGTGATGAGTTCCCAGCCGGCCTGGCGCGGGTGCTCGATGATGATGCGGCGGTCTTCCTTTGCGGCGCCCTTGAGTGTGTAGACCGTGGTGCGCTGGTCGACGATGGAGGCCTTGAAGATGCCGTTGGCCATGGTGGCCTTCGAGATCGTCTGCTCGGCCTTTTCCTCGCGGTCGATCATCACCTTCTGGTCGAGCGCGAAGCCCAGCATGCGGGACTCGGCGTCGGGCAGGGACGAGAGTTGCGCGTCGCCGACATAGGTCGTTCCCGACGCTTCCTTGCGGTAGAGCGTGAGCACGCCGGGCGGCAGGCTGACACCCGTGCTGTTGGACAGCTTCAGTGCGGCCAGCGGGTGACGCGCATGCGTGTCGGGCTGATAGACGGAAACGAGTTCGCCGGGCACGGTCTTGTCGACGATCGGAACGGCAAGCGACTGGCCGTTCATGACCGTCACCGTGAAGGGCATGCGGAAGGTGACCTGCGTCGCGCTTTCGGCGGACTGGGCTTCGATCGGTGCAGCGCTGTCGCTGCGCCCCCTTGAACCCGTGACGGTGACCTTCTCCATGGAGGGTGCCCTCATGGATGGTGCGGGCGGCGGTGCTGGCGCGGGCATCGCGTCGGCCATTTCTGCACCGCCTGTCGGCATCGAGCCCTGGTCGGGGCGCGGCAGGATGCGGCCGAGGATTTCAACCGGAACCTCCGGGCGCGTTACATAATATGTCGCGTAGAGCGCCTGGCGGAAGGTGACGGGATTGCCGGTGACGACGGTGAGGTCGACGTCCACCCAGTCATTGCCGGTGACGTTCTCGAGGATCGCCCAGCCCTGCATGCGGGCGGTCTTGTCGTCGATGGTGGTTGCGCGATAGGACGATTTCCAGAGCGGTGTCTCCACCACATAGGCAACCGTCACCTTGCGCGTGCCGGTGCCGTTCACGCGGATCTTCAGCGTGCGGCCCTGGCCTTCGCGGTGTTCCGATACGGCGGCGAGCGCCTGGTTGATCTGCCTGGTCAGCACGGGATCTGTGAAGGTGATCGCGCTCGCCTCTTCTAGGACGAACTGCTTCAGCCCGTACTCCGTCATCACGCCCACGCGGTGGCGGGTCGTGAGCTTTGTGCCGTCCTCGCTTGTGGTCTGCTCCTCGTTGACGCTGACGATGCGGCCTTCGAAGCTGGAACCGGCGCGGACCGAGACTTCCGAGCCTTTCAGCGCCTCGACGAGGCTGGCGTTGGACTCCAGCGCGCGGGGGCCAAAGGGGAGGCCGCGGAAAATGTCGGAGAGCGGCGCGCGCGAGGGCAGCTGCACGAAGCCGGTGTTGCCCTGCTGGTCGAAGATCACGATGCTCTTCAGGATGTCATCGACCTGGTCCATGCGCACGGGCATCAGGAGTTCGCCGGTGCCGGTGACTTCCGTCTCGTACTCGAAATAGCCGACGCCGCCGGTCGAGAGCATGACGCGCTTCAGGGCGGGCACGATGGACGGGCCCGAGACTGTATGGGTCTCGACCGCAGAAGAGGTCGACGCCGTTGGCGTCTCGATGGTCGTGCCCTGCACGCGCTGCTTCAGCGCATAGAGGCCGAGCGCCATCAGGCCGGTGAAGGCGATGAACATGCCGATCCCGCGCACGAAGTTGCCGACGTGGCGCGGGCGTGGTGCAATGGCGGCTGCCGGTATCGCTGCCGTGGCTGCTGCAGTGGTTGTTTCTGTCTCTGACATGGTCAGGCCCCCAAACCTGAGAAGTTGATCCTATTCCGGTGTCACGATGCGCCGGAGCCGCGCGGGATCTTCCATGCGCGACGCCCAGCCATCTGCTGATGCCAGGAATGTGGCGAGCTCGGCTGGCGAGCCCGTCAGTTTTGCGATGTCGTACTTGGCCGGTCCGGGCGTGCCGCGGACCTTGCCCTGCCGGATGTGCTCACTCACCTTCTCGGCGTCGAGCAGGTAGAACGTGGCGTTCATGCCGCGGATTTCATAGAAGCCCAGATAGGAGCCGCCCTTGGCTTCGCTCACGGCCTCTTCCGGCTCCAGCACGGTTGCGTAGAAGACGCTGCGGTTGCCCACCCGTGTCGTGCTCATCTCGTAGATGACGAAGTTCTTGCCCTCGACATAGACGAGCCTGAGCGGCTTGCCCTCCTCGGGGCGCTGGATGTGGATGAAGACGTCGGTTTCCTTGCCGCTCTCGGAGTCCAGGCCGCGCCAGTTGCCGACCAGCGCCGGGTCGTCGACCGGGCCCTTGCCTGCGGGCATGTTCGTGGCCGTGACGAAGCAGCCGCCCAGGAAAAGGGCAGCACCCAGGACGAAGACCTGCGAAAAGACGCGGATATGCAGCATGGAATTCCCTTTGGGTGCGCCCTTTGGTCAGGGCGCGGCCCGGCCAGACATTAACGAAGGCGAGACTGAACGCCAAGCGTGGCCGTCCTGAGGCGGAATTGTGCCCGCGCGCGCTTCACCTGCAGGTTGAAACGCCGCATGGGGATGACCACGCATTGTGGCTTTACCGCGGGAATGGCTCGCTTTAGCTTCCCCGACCTCACATGACACAGACCGTCCTGATCATCGATTTTGGTTCGCAGGTGACGCAGCTCATTGCCCGTCGCCTGCGCGAGCAAGGCACATATTGCGAAATCGTGCCCTTTCAATCCGCTGACGCCTGGCTTCGCAAACAGCGTCCCGCCGCGATCATCCTCTCGGGATCTCCGGCAAGCACCACCGAGGCCGACAGTCCGCGCGCCCCGCAGCAGGTTTTCGAGGCGGGCATTCCCGTGCTCGGCATCTGCTATGGTGAGCAGCTGATGTGCACGCAGCTCGGCGGAAAGGTCGAGGCCGGCCACCACCGCGAGTTCGGCCGCGCGACGCTCGAGATCACGGAGACCTCGCCGTTCTTCGACGGCATCTGGGCCAAGGGCGCCAATGACGATGTCTGGATGAGCCACGGTGACCGTGTCACCGCATTGCCGCCAGGCTTCAAGGTCATCGCCGTCAGCCAGAACGCGCCTTACGCCGCGATCGCCGACGAGGTGCGCAAGTTCTACGGCGTGCAGTTCCACCCTGAGGTGGTGCACACGCCGCGCGGCGGTGAGCTGCTCAAGCGCTTCACGCAAGGGATCGCCGGGTGCAAGCCCGACTGGACGATGCAGTCTTTCCGCCGCACGATGGTCGAGCGCATCCGCGCGCAGGTGGGCCGGGGCCGAGTCGTGTGCGGCCTGTCCGGTGGCGTGGATTCTTCCGTTGCTGCCGTCCTGATCCATGAAGCGATCGGCGAGCAGCTCACCTGCATCTTCGTCGACACCGGCATGATGCGCCACGGCGAGGCCGACGAGGTCGTGACGCTCTTCCGCGAGCACTACAATATTCCGCTCGTTCATGTGAGCGCCGAGAAACTGTTCCTCGAGCGCCTGGCCGGCGTGAGCGACCCGGAGACGAAGCGCAAGCGCATCGGCGCTGCCTTCATCGAGATCTTCGACGCCGAAGCCCACAAGGTGGGTGACGTCGAGTTTCTGGCGCAGGGGACGCTTTACCCCGACGTGATCGAGAGCGTGTCCTACACGGGCGGGCCGTCGGTTACGATCAAGTCACACCACAATGTGGGCGGCCTGCCGGAGCGCATGAAGCTGAAGCTGGTGGAACCGCTGCGCGAGCTCTTCAAGGACGAAGTGCGCGTGCTGGGCCGCGAGCTTGGCCTGCCGCCGAGCTTCGTCGGGCGCCATCCCTTCCCGGGCCCCGGCCTCGCGATCCGCATTCCCGGCGAGATCACGAAGGAGAAGCTCGACATATTGCGCAAGGCCGACGTCGTCTATCTCGAAGAGATCCGCAAGGCGGGGCTCTACGACAAGATCTGGCAGGCGTTTGCGGTGCTGCTGCCGGTGCGCACGGTTGGCGTGATGGGCGATGGGCGGACGTATGACTATGTCTGCGCGCTGCGCGCGGTGACGAGTACGGATGGGATGACGGCGGACAGCTATCCGTTTGAGCATGCGTTTTTGTCGAGGGTGGCGACCCGGATCATCAATGAGGTGAAGGGGAT
>JBILMZ010000163.1:0-8161 GCA_044375275.1 Micropepsaceae bacterium
AGCAGCAAATGCTCGGTCAGCGTCGTCTTGCCGGCGTCCGGATGCGAGATGATGGCAAACGTGCGCCGACGCTGCGCGGCCTCGCGCGGCGTTTGGTCTGGACTGGTCTGCACGTCTGACATGGGCGTAGCCTCTGGGGAGCGGCCTTGTAGCGGATTCGAAGCCCCGGCGGAACCCGCGGGAACCGCGCGATACCGCCGCTGTCAGCGGCTAGTCCACTGTCGCCCGGCCCACATGCCGCCCAGCATGGCAGCCACAAAGACCCATGCGCCCGCGGAACCCAGCGACAGTGACGCCAGCGCCGGCCCCGGACAGAAGCCACCAAGCCCCCACCCGGCTCCAAACAGCACGGCGCCCGCGATGAGCGGCATGTCAAATCGTATTGCCGCCCGTCCCGGAAACTGCGGCGCGAACAAGGGTTGCTCGCGCGTCTGGGCAATCCTGAAGCCGACAAAGGCCACCACCACCGCGGCGCCCATCACCAGCATCAGGCTGGGATCCCACGTCCCCGCCACATCAAGAAAATTGAGCACCTTGGCAGGATCCGCCATGCCGGAGAGCATCAGGCCGAGACCAAAGACGATCCCGGCGGCGAGGCTGGAGAAAACGCGAGCGAGCGACCGGTTCACAGCACATGCCTCGTCAGGAACACCACCGCCATCCCGCTGAACATGAAAACAAGCGTCGCCACCACCGACCGCCACGAAAGCAGCGCGATCCCGCACACGCCATGCCCGCTCGTGCAACCATTCCCGATCGTGGTGCCGAACCCGACAAGGACGCCCGCCACCAGGAGCAGGATCATGTTTTCGGGGACAGTTTGAACAATGCTCCCGCCGCCGGCGATGAACAGCAGGGGCGCAATCAGGAGGCCGCCAACGAACGCCAGCCGCTCGAGCCATGCCGCATCACTGTAGGGTGGCAGGAGCCGGTTCACGAAGCCGCTGATGCCCGCAATGCGTCCATTCGCCAGCATCAGCCACACCGCGGCCAGTCCAATCAGCACGCCACCTGCAACAGACTCCCAGGGTGTAAACGCCGTCATTTCAAGAAACTCCATCAGCCGCCATCAAGGCAGATTCATTCCGCAGGCGACAGCATATCAGGACTTTCCCCCAAGGGGAGAACCTTCGCGATTCCGCACAAGATTTGCAGGGAGCCCCCACAGAAAATCGTGATCCCATGAAACGGCCAGAGCGCTATAGTCGCCCGTCGCTTCAGGAACACGGTCCATGCTCCGCCTCTCCCTCGCCCGCCAGTTCTCCGCCATTGCAGCGATTACGCTCTTTGCATTCCTCTTCGTCGCTGCAACCGCAGTGGCACGCGACACGACCGCGTCGCCGGCGATCTGGAAGATCGATGGCGAAAAGGGTGACATCTATTTCTTTGGGTCCTTCCACATCCTGCCGAAGGATCTCGTCTGGCGCACACCGGCATTGGACGCTGCCCTAAACGTCGCCAACCAGATCGTCTTTGAAGTTGACTTTGACCAGGCCCAGGACGCATCGGTCATGGGCGATCTCGTCGCGCGCCATGGGTTCCTCCCGCCGGACAAGTCGCTTCGCCGGATGATTGCCGTCGAGTATCGCGCGAAGCTGGAGGCGACAGCCGCGGATCTTGGCCTGCCCATCGCATCTGTCGACCGCATGCGCCCGTGGCTCGCAGCGCTCACCATCACATCGCTGACCGCCATCAGGCAGACCTCCCGAACAGGCAAGAAGCCGGATCCCGCAGCCGCCATGTCGGAACAGGGAGGCGTCGACCTGAAGCTCTGGAACTGGGCAAAGCAGAACGGCAAGCCGCGTGGCGCCCTCGAAACCGTTGAAAGCCAGATCCAGGTGTTCGCCAACCTGACGCCTGAACAGGAAGTCCAGTACCTCGTCATGATCCTGCAGCAGGGGTCAAAGGTCGAGGAGAGCATCGACCTGCTGCTGAACGCGTGGAAAACCGGCAACATTCGCGAACTGGATCGTGCCCTGAACGGCGACATGGACAGCTTCCCGGCGATGCGCAAGGCCCTGTTCGACGACAGGCACGCCAACTGGATGCCCCAGATCGAAGCCATGCTGAATGATGGCCGCACCCACGTCATCGTGGTCGGCGCCGCCCACCTGGTCGGCAAGGGCAGCGTTATCGATCTGCTGCGCGCAAAGGGCGTCCGCGTCGAGGGGCCCTGAAGCCGGACCCACTTGCATCGGGCGGGCCCGACCTGCCACTCTGCCTCCCATCGCCATTCAATCAATGACTATGGGAGACTGAAATGCTCAAGACTCGCTTCACCGAGATGTTCGGGGTCAAGCACCCGATCGTGCAGGGCGGCATGCAGTGGGTGGGACGCGCCCAGCTCGTATCGGCCGTCGCCAATGCCGGCGCACTGGGTTTCATCACCGCGCTGACACAGCCCACACCCGAGGAACTCACGAAGGAAATCGCGCGCTGCCGCGAGATGACCGACAAGCCGTTCGGCGTGAACCTCACCATCCTCCCGGCCCTCAAGCCCCCGCCCTACGCCGAGTACCGCCAGGCCATCATCGAGTCCGGCATCAAGATCGTCGAGACCGCGGGATACAAGCCACAGGAACACGTGAACCACTTCAAGGAACACGGCATCAAGGTCATCCACAAGTGCACGGCCGTTCGCCACGCCCTCTCGGCGGAGCGCATGGGCGTCGACGCGATCTCGATTGACGGCTTTGAATGCGCGGGCCACCCGGGCGAAGACGACATTCCGGGCCTCATCCTGATCCCCGCCGCCGCCAACAAGGTGAAGATCCCGATGATCGCCTCGGGCGGCTTCGCCGACGCACGCGGTCTCGTGGCCGCCATCGCACTGGGCGCCGAAGGCATCAACATGGGCACGCGCTTCATGTGCACGGTCGAAAGCCCGATCCACCAGAAGGTGAAGGAACAGATCGTCGCCAACGATGAACGCGGGACGGACCTCATCTTCCGCACGCTGCACAACACCGCGCGCGTGGCGAAGAACGCCGTCAGCCAGGAAGTCGTCGCCATCGAGAAGAAGGGCGGCGCCAAGATCGAGGACATCGCTCACCTCGTTTCCGGCCAGCGCGGCAAGGTCGTCTACGAGCAGGGAGACGCGGACCACGGCATCTGGTCTGCCGGCATGGTCCAGGGCCTCATCAACGACATCCCGACCTGCAAGGACCTCGTGGACCGCATCATCAGCGAGGCTACGCAGATCATCAACGGCCGTCTCGGCAAGGCCGTGGTCGCCTGACGCAAAGCCGCCGGCTGCTTCCAGTTTTGGCCGGAAGCAGCCTGCGTCAATTTGTTCTCTTTTTGTTTGCGGCGATTTCGGCGATGTTCGGCGCTGTAAATCGATAGCGTCGGAATCTGCCCAGAGGCGATCCCGCCCGATTTATCCAAGCGGAACCACATCCACTTCCTGTTTAGTCACCTGAGATCCGGCCGTGCGCAGCACGCCTTTCACAGGCGAAACGTCGGAATAATCACGTCCGCGCGCCACGACAATATGGTCATCGGCGACCGTCAGGTTGTTGGTCGGGTCATACTCGACCCAGCCCGCGTCGTGCCCGCACCAAGCCTGCACCCAGGCATGCATCGCATCCGCGCCCGCCAGCCGGGGCTTGCCCTTCGGCGGAATGGTCCGCAGGAAGCCGCTCACGTAACCGGCGGGGACACCCGCCCCACGCAGGCAGGCGATCATGATATGGGCGAAGTCCTGGCAGACGCCGTGACGCCCCGCAAAGGCCACCTCCGGCGCCGTGTCGACCGTTGTTGCCTTCGGATCGAACTTCATGTCTCGGTGCAGGGCTGACCCAAGCGCCAGCACGAGCTCATGGGCCGTCATGCCGTCACGCAACAGCGCGCCCGCATAGGCATTCATCTCGGGCATCGGCCGCACGCGCGGCGATCGCCCCAGGAAATGATGTGGCGACTGCGGCCCGAGCGACAGCTCCGCGGCAATCTCGGCCTCAAGCGCGGCAAGCACGGGCGACACGATGGTCGTCCGCGGCACCACGTGTCGGTCAACGCGGCAGCGGAGGTCAAAGACGATCTTGTCATGCGGACTGCGATAGGCGATTTCCACGGCCGCATTGCCAAAGAAGTCGACGAGATCAACAAGCTCCTCGCAGGCCGGATCGATGACAAGCTGCATCGACTGCACATCCTGCTCACCGGCCAGCGCCGCTGGCATGAGCCGCAACACATGCCGGCCCGCAATGACCGGCAGGTCATAGTCGTAGGAGATCTTCACGCCGATGTCATAGAGCATGGAACACCCGCATCACGTCAGGTATTCGCCGGTCAGCAAACCCGACAGCCCTGCAATGCTGTCATGCAACCGGTTCAACCCCGCGGTGTCCAGCGCCTCGGGCGACACGGCGGCCAGCTCCGCATGAACCCGCAACACCCCATGCAGGAACGACTGCGCGTCCGGACGGCTGACGGAAGCCGCCAGTTGCTCCGCATGGCGGCGCAGTTCGGCCAGGTGATACAGGATCGAGCGGGGGTTTTCGGCATCGAGCGCGAGCAGATCAATGACCGTCTTGCGGCTGGTCGCCACCACATAGCGGCTGCGATGCGTCATCGAGCTGTCGCCAAACTCGACGGCCACGTCCAGCGCCCCTTCCGGCGCCGCGGCATCCGTAAAGACGGCAAGCGCCGACGCCATGGTGAGCGCGCGCTCGAGCGAGCGGCCAATGCTCAGGAAGCGCCAGCCGACCGAGCGATACATGTTTTCATGCACGAGGCCCGAAAAGCCCGTGATCTTGCGCAACAGCACGCTCATCGCGCGCGCCGCATCATCACCGGCCTCGGCCGTCGCCGCCATTTGCCGTGCCGTCTTGGCAAGGTCGTTCAACGCATTCCAGCCGTCGATCGAGAAGCGGTCGCGCACCTGGCTCGCACTGTGGATCGCCGACCCGATCGTGTTGCGCAGGCTTTCCGGCACGCACTCGGTTTCGGCCAGTTCGTTTACATCAAAGGATTCCAGGTGCCCGGCAATAAGATCCAGCAACGGCGTGTCCGGATTGGCCATTTCGGCCAGACGGATGTGCCACGCGCGAAGGAGGCGCATGATGCCTTCGGCGCGCTCCACGTACCGGCCCAGCCAATACAGGTTGTCGGCGGCGCGCGACGGCAGCACGCCCGGCTCGCTCCGCCGGTAGGTCGCAGCTTCCGCCGGCAGCATCGTCACGGCTTCCACCGGATAGTCGCTGACCACCCAGACATCGGCCACCGATCCGCCGCGCTGCATGGCAATCGCCGTCGCGTCTTCGGTCCGGCCAATGCGCGCATAGCCACCCGGCATGACCTGCCAGCCATTCTCCGTGCGCGCCAGGAACACGCGAATGCTCATCGGGCGCGGCACCAACTTTCCGTCCACGAAGGCCGGTGTCGTCGACAGTGTCACCGCTTCCTGCCCAACCAGCATCGCGCCTTCGGCATCGAGGAAGGCGTCAACGCTCTGCTGCGTTTCCTCCTCGAAGCGCCCGCCCAGGATGGTCTTGCCGTCGGGTTCGAACGGTGGACGCGTCGACAGGGCCGGCCCCACCATCATGCGCTCGATATTGGCACGGACATGCTCGCGCTCGGTCGCCTGCCCGCACCACCACGTGGCGATGTTGGAGAGCTTCAGCGGTTCACCCCTGAGCGCCTGGATGCGCGGCAGGAATGCCAGCAGCGCGCGTGTCTCCAGAATGCCGGACCCCAGCGCATTCACCATCGTGAGGTTGCCACGCCGCACCGCATCCACAAGACCGGGCGTCCCGAGGCGCGAGCGCTCGTCGAGCTCGAGCGGGTCCGCATAGGCCGCATCAAGGCGGCTCCACAGAACGCTCACGGGTGCCAGGCCCGCAACCGTGCGCACCATCACCTGGCCCTTCTCGACGGTGAGGTCTTCACCCTCCAGAAGCATCAGCCCCAGATAGCGCGCGATATAGGCATGTTCGAAATAGGTGTCGTTCCAGCGACCGGGCGTAAGGATGGCAGCCTGGCTGTCCGTTCCCGTTCGAAGGCCACGCAACGCATCGCGGAAGGTCTGGAAGAAGCCCGCGAGGCGGTACACCTGCGCGACGGGATAGAGGTCGGAGAAGACGCGCGCTGTCGCGATGCGGTTCTCCAGCGCAAACCCCGCACCGGAAGGCGCCTGTGTACGATCGCCCAGCACCCACCAGTTACCGTCCGGCCCGCGTCCGATCTCGAAGGCGACGAAGCTCAGGAAATGTCCCGCGCGCGGCTTCACACCGACCAGCGGCCTGAGCCACTCCTTGCTCTTGCCGATCAGCGACGGCGGCAGATGACCTTCGGCCACCAGCCGGTTCTCGCCATAGAGATCGGCAACCACGCTTTCCAGCAGCTCGGCACGTTGCACGAGACCGTCGGAAATCGTCTTCCACTCGCTCTCGTGGATGAGGATGGGAATATGGCTGAGCGGCCAGTCACGCTCCGTCGAATCCGCCGTGCCGTACTGGCGATAGAACACGCCGGCATCCCGCAGATACTGGTCACCGCGGGCAAAGCGCTGCGCGATGTCTTCGTCCGTCAGCCGCAGGAAGTGATCAATGAACTGCTTCCAGACCGGCCTCACGGCCCCCGAAGGATCAACCAGTTCATCCGCGACGCCAGGCAACAGCTTGTACGACGCAAGCGTACGTACCAGTGCTTCACCACGACGTTTGGATTGCGGGGACAAGGATCAGAACTCCGCCGGTCGCCTGAGGTCGAGTGTCATCGGGAACTCGCGGTGAGGCATTTCGTTCCGTGGCATGTAACCGCCGGGCGTATGCCCGTGCGCCTCGAAGCGCGCCAGCCGCCGCGCTTCGGCTTCGTTGCCGTTGACCGGAAACGTCGCGTAGTTGCGACCGCCGGGATGGGCCACGTGATAGACGCAGCCGCCAAGCGCCCGCCCACTCCAGTTGTCGTAGATGTCGAACGTCAGCGGTGCATGCACCGGGATGACAGGATGCATCGCCATCGCCGGCTGCCACGCCTTGTAGCGGACGCCGCCAACCGACACGCCACCCTTGCCGGTCGGCTGCAGCGGCACGCGGCGCTGGTTGCAGGTCACGCCATAGCGCGACGTATCGCCCGCCGAGAGCTTCACCTGGAGGCGTTCGACCGAACTGTCCGTGTAGCGCACGGTTCCACCGATCGCGCCGGTCTCGCCCAGCACGTGCCAAGGTTCAAGGGCCTGGCGAATCTCCAAGTGAACACCCTCATGGGAAACCTCCCCGCAGAACGGGAATCGGAACTCGGCCTGAGCTTCAAACCATTCAGGCCGGAAGTCGAAACCATTCTCGGAAAGATCGCGCAACACGTCCAGAAAATCATCCCAAATGAAGTGCGGCAGCATGAACCTGTCATGCAGGACAGTCCCCCATCTCGTGAATTCACCCTTAACGGGACTGCGCCAGAAGCGCGCAATCAGGCCCCGGAGCAGCGCCTGCTGGGCGAGGCTCATCCGGGCATCCGGCGGCATCTCGAAGCCACGGAACTCCACGAGGCCCAGGCGCCCCGTCGGCCCGTCGGGCGAATAGAGCTTGTCGATGCAGATTTCCGAGCGGTGTGTATTCCCCGTGACATCGATCAGGAGATTGCGCAGCAGCCGGTCCACGAGCCACGGCAACGGTGGCAGGCCCTCGCCGGGCGAAGGGATCTGCTTCAGCGCGATCTCGAGCTCATAGAGGCTGTCGTGACGCGCCTCGTCGATGCGCGGCGCCTGGCTCGTAGGCCCGATGAACAGGCCCGAGAAAAGGTAGGACAGGCTCGGATGACGCTGCCAGTGCAGGATAAGGCTGCGCAGCAGGTCTGGTCGCCGGAGAAACGGACTGTCCATCGTCGTAGCGCCTCCCACGACAATGTGGTTGCCGCCTCCCGTGCCGGTGTGCCGGCCATCGAGCATGAACTTGTCGGCCCCAAGCCGGCACAGGCGGGCCTCCTCATAGACGCCTTGCGTGATCGCCACGCACTCTTCCCAGCGTGTCGCCGGATGAATGTTCACCTCGATGACGCCCGGGTCAGGCGCGACACGGATCACGTTCAGCCGCGGATCGACCGGCGGCGCATAGCCTTCGATATGAACCGGCAGGTTCAGCGCGCGCGCAGCCGCTTCCGCGGCACGGACGAGGTCGAGATACTCCTCGAGCCGTTCGACAGGCGGCATGAACACGCACAG
>JBILMZ010000164.1:0-7990 GCA_044375275.1 Micropepsaceae bacterium
ACCGCCTCACCCAGGATCATGCGAAGTCCGGCGCGCGCCGCCACGAAATGGAGGGCATCTTCCTTCTTGACGAGACGTTGCACCCGCAGGTGCTCATCGGAAGAGAGCTGCGACATGAGAGAGGGCGCATCGCTTTCCGGCACATCAAGCGACCAGGTGAACACGCGGAGTTTCTGTTCAGTCATCGGCAGTCCCGTACCCGTGCGCTCGCCAGACACGGCGCAACGTCCGCTGTCGGCATCGGGAAGGATAACATGCACTGGCCTGCGATCAAAAAGCACTGGAACTGAACGGGCGCATTTGATACGAAGCGCGCCATGATCACGATGTTCGTCCAGCGCCGCCGCCGTACCAGCCCTCTCAGGGGCGGGTGACGCTGCGTTCGCACATCGTGTGAAGAGAGCTCAACCCCGCCGGCAAGCGGGGTTTTTTGTTGCACTGTCCCCGCAAGTCCGGCACCGAAACCGGAGAAGACCATGCACGCAGGGAACAGGACGAATGCCTCGCACGCTGAGGCCCTGGCGTCGCGCGTCGAGGAAGCCTGCCTGAACGCCTGGCCCGCGTTGCAGGAAGTTCACTATGATGGCTGGCTCCTCCGGTTGGCAGACGGCAAGACCCGCCGTACGAACTCCGTCAATGTCCTGCGCAACGGCCACCGGCCGCTGGCTGAGAAGATTGCCTTTTGCGAGCAGTTCTACCGGCAGCAGCGGGCAACACCGTGTTTCCGGATCCTGTCCACGTCTGATGATGGCCTGGACGAACAGCTGGGTGTGCAGGGCTACGTCGCGGAGGACGTGACGGACACGCTCTACATGGATTTCGCGAAGCATCCGCCGACACGGACCGGCCACGAGGTGGAACTTCAGGAATCCATCCCGCCTGCCGAATGGATCAGCGCACGGCTTGAAATTTCCGGTACGACGGCTGACGATCGCGCAAAGCTGGAGAAGGTGCTCCAGCTTCTGGCACTGCCGGCTGCATTCGCAGCCTGTCGCGGCCCCTCCGGCAGCATCGACGCGCTTGCCAAGGGCGCAATCCATGACGGCATCGTGTGTATCAATCTGGTGGCGACCCGGCCGTCAGCGAGGCGGCAGGGCCTTTCGGCAGCATGCCTCCAGGCCATTCTCCACTGGGCTCGCCAGCGTAGTGCAAGTGGCGCCTGCCTTCAGGTACTGGCCACGAACACGCCGGCGATCCAGCTCTATCGCAAGCTGGGCTTCTCGGCGTGTCTCTATCGTTATCACTACCGGCAGCCGCCGGCCTCGGTTTCAGCCAGAGCGCAGGCTACTTGATCTTGATGAGTTCGACCTCGAAGAGCAGGACCTGATCACCCTTGATCTTGGCGCCCTTGCCTCGGCACCCATAGGCCAGGCCAGACGGGATCGTCAGTTCCAGCTTGTCGCCTTCCTTCATCATGGTCAGGGCTTCCTGCCAACCCTTGATCACGCCGCCGGCCTCGAACTCGATTCCCTTGTTCTCGTCAAACACGGTGCCGTCGATGAACGTGCCGCGATAATTCACCATCACCATCGACGCCCAGGTCGGATTGCGGGTCCCCTTGCCTTGCTGGAGAACGCGGTACTGGAGGCCGCTCTCGGTGACCTTGACGCCTTCCTTGGCCTTGTTGGCGTCGAGAAACGCCTGCATGCGTGCCCAGTTGGCCTCGTCACGGGGTGGACAGTCGCTGGCAACCTTTGCCTTCGGCTTCGGATCGTCGCTGGAGAGATCGAACACGCATCCCGACACTGACAGCGCAGCAAGGGCAACCAAGGCAAAACGGCCGAACATGATCCTGACAACTCCCAATCTTAAAGGCAGCGGAAACTGCCCCGGAGCCCCTGTGAATTGCAAGCGGGATATGCCACGAAGCAACGGGAGTCACAGGATCGCAACATGAGCCAGTCGCAGCGCCAAGCCATTTTCATCACCGGGGCCGCCTCCGGCATGGGGCGGGAAACCGCCATGCTGTTTGCCGGCAAAGGCTGGTTCGTCGGCGCCACGGACGTCAACGAAGGCGGCCTCCAGACGCTCCAGCAGGTCCTCGGCAGCGAGAATTGCTGGATCCGCAAGCTGGACGTGACCGCCAAGCCCGATTTCGAAGCCGCACTGGCAGCCTTCACCGAGAAGTCGGGCGGCCGCCTCGACCTGATGTTCAACAATGCGGGGATCGGCGAGTCCGGCTGGTTCGAGGACGTGCCGTACGAGGCCTCCTTGCGCGTCGTCCAGATCAACTTCGTCGGCGCCCTGAATGGCGCTTACGCCGCCCTGCCCTGGCTCAAGAAAACGCCCAACTCCCTGCTCTTCACGACGTCCTCTTCGTCAGCCACCTACGGCATGCCGCGGATTGCGGTCTATGCCGCCACGAAGCACGCGGTGAAGGGCCTGACGGAAGCGCTGTCGATCGAATGGGCAAGGCACGGGGTACGCGTCGCGGACGTGCTGCCCGGCCTCATCGACACGGCCATCCTGCGCTCGACACCCAACCGGACCGGTGATGCACCCAAGCCGACGGAAGAGCAGTTTTACGCCAATGTCCCGAAGAAGGGCATGTTCCGGCTGATGCCGGCCTCAAGCGTCGCGGAATGCGTCTGGAAAGCCTACCACGGCAACAAGCTGCACTATTACGTGCCCGAGGAAATCGCCTGGATCGACCGCATAAAAGGTTTCGCGCCCAACTACATGCGGGCGCGAATTCTGAAGCTGTTGCCCGGCATGGCCAAAGTGGCCGAAGGCAAGAAGCCCGATTAGAGGTGGCGTCCCGGCGGCGGGCGATAGAAGATATGTGTCCCGATTTCTGCCACTTTCACCATGCGCGACGCCCAGCGCGGGCTCACATAGTCGGCGTGGTAGAAGGTGGCGCCACCGGCGACCGGATTGTCCTTGCCGCCCGTGCGCATGACGTTCACGGCGATCTTCTGCGCTTCGCGCCATGAACCCCAGTCGCGGACGCGATCCGGAATCCCGTCACAGGTGAACGAGAACTGGCAGCCCGTCTTGCGGTGGGAACCTTCATAGACCACGCCGCAGATGCTGCGCGGCCGCCCCGGAACGCGGGTGCGGGCGATGATCACTTCAGCGACAGCCTTCTGGCCAATCGCGCTTTCGCCACGCGCTTCGAAATAGATGCCCGTGGTGAGGCAGTTCTTTTCCCGCAGATAGGCCTGGTAGGCCGGGCGGTTGACCAGGTCACGCACAATTGTGACGGGGGACGGAACCTGCGGAGCTTCCGCCACGTTTATGAGCGCAGGCCGCAGAGCCAGAGTGGCCACGGATGAGTGCGACACGACCGAATTCTCCGCGGTCGGGGCATCGCCGAAGAGCGGGGCGGCAGCGGCCACCGTCAACGCATACAGCAGCGAACCGCTCAGGGCGGCCTTCATGATCCGGTTATTACGGCGCAAGCGCGCCCAAATTCCATACGACTTCGCCATGTTACCTCCATGGATTAGGAAGGCGTTCACCCCTTGGTAAGCACCGGACCCCTTGAGGGGCCTCTTGTTGTGAGGATCACCTTGCAGCCCTCAGGCCAGTAACCACTCGACTGGCTGAAACCCTGACCACCCTGAGAAAATGGACGATCCGGATAGCAACCGTTGCGCGCACCGTTAACGGTGTCGGCAGGAGGACGGGTAGTCAGTGTCCCGCTGCGGCGCAACAAACTCCGAGTTGTATAGGCAGAAAGTACTCACGTGTCAGCTTGGCACGACCGGAACAGGCTATGTCAAGCTGTCGCATGAAGCACACGATCGAGTAGGAACGCTTTATTGAAATTGCATAGTACAGACCAAGTGTAAAAGATGATCTGATCTATGAATACAGAAAACAGATTTGAAACTAGACTTTACAACGAAGGAGTGTGACGCAGAAAAGCGACATGATTTCAGTTTGGTCATGAACACGATTTAATGGGGAAAACACGCCTTTTAACGTCTCTGCGAGCCCCCTGAAGCCCCACCGACCGGCAAAAGCAGTCGCCTCCCCCGGCCGAAGGCCGGAGGACGAAACCGCAGAAAACAGGGATTTTTCTAGCCGAGGGCTGCCTGCGCCGCCGCCAGGCGGGCAATTGGCACCCGAAACGGCGAGCAGGACACGTAATCCAGCCGCGCCGCCTCACAGAAGCGGATCGAAGCCGGGTCGCCGCCATGCTCACCGCAGATGCCAAGCTTCAGGTCTGGCCGCGCCTTGCGACCCCGCTCTTCGGCGATCTGGATGAGCTCACCGACCCCCTCAACGTCCAGGCTGACGAACGGGTCGTTCGGCAGCAGCCCCCGGCTGACATAGTCGGGCAGGAACTTGGAGGAGTCGTCCCGGCTTAACCCAAACGTGGTTTGCGTCAGGTCGTTGGTCCCGAAGGAGAAGAACTCCGCCGACTGGGCAATGTCGCCTGCTCTCAGGGCAGCGCGCGGCAACTCGATCATCGTGCCTACAAGATAGGCAAGCTTCACGCTCTGCTCAGCCTCGACAGCCTTCGCAACCGCGTCGATCCGGTTCTTCAGGAAGTCAAATTCCCCCCGCATGGACACGAGCGGGATCATGATCTCCGCCGTCAGCTTCTTGCCGGTCTCTTTCTCGACCTGCACCGCCGCTTCGAAGATGGCCCGGGCCTGCATGTCGTAGATTTCGGGGTAAGACACCCCGAGGCGGCAACCGCGATGGCCGAGCATGGGATTGTACTCGCTGAGGTCCTCGAGCCGGGCCCGGATCTTCGCCGCATCAATCCCCGTGGAGGCCGCGACGGCCGGGATCTCGTGCTCCTGCGGCAGGAACTCGTGCAGCGGCGGATCCAGGAGGCGGATCGTAACCGGCAACCCTGCCATGATGCGGAACAGCTCGACGAAGTCATTGCGCTGGTAGGGCAGCAGCTTGGCGAGCGCGATGTCTCGCCCTCCCCGCGTGTCGGCCAGGATCATCTGCCGGACGTCGCTGATGCGCTGCTCGTCAAAGAACATGTGCTCGGTCCGGCACAGGCCGATCCCTTCGGCCCCGAAGTCGCGCGCGTGCTTGGCGTCCGATGGCGTTTCGGCATTGGCGCGAACCTTCATCCGGCGGAACCCGTCAGCCCAGCTCATGAGGGTCGCGAACTCTCCGGAAAGTTCCGCCGGGATGGTGGTCACCTTGCCCTTCATGACCTGGCCCGTCGAACCGTCGATCGTGATGACATCGCCCTTCTTCAGGGTTTGGCCCGCAGCGACCACCGTCTGCGTGGAATAGTCGATCCTGAGGCCACCAGCGCCCGACACGCAGGGCCTTCCCATGCCGCGGGCCACGACAGCCGCGTGGCTCGTCATGCCGCCACGGGCCGTCAGGATGCCCCGGGCGGCATGCATGCCGTGGATGTCTTCGGGGCTCGTCTCGATCCGCACCAGGATCACGTCCCGTCCGTCCCCCGCCAGCCGCTCGGCCTCACCCGCTTCGAACACGATCTCGCCCGAAGCCGCACCAGGCGACGCCGGGAGACCCGACGCCAGCACATGGCGCTCAGCCTTGGGATCGAGCGTCGGGTGCAGCAGTTGATCCAGGGATGCCGGATCAATGCGGCGCACGGCCTCCTCGCGCGTGATGACCTTCTCGCCCGCGAAGTCGACGGCAATGCGCAGCGCAGCCTTCGTGGTACGCTTTCCGTTACGAGTCTGGAGAACCCAGAGCTTGCCCTTCTCGATCGTGAACTCGATGTCCTGCATGTCGCGGTAATGCGCCTCGAGCCGGCGGACATAGTCCTGGAACTCGGCGAAAACGGAGGGCATTTTTTCCTCAAGCGAGACGTCCTGCGAGCCGCTGGCCGCGCGCTCGCGCTTTGTCAGGGATTGCGGCGTCCGAAGGCCGGCCACCACGTCCTCGCCCTGCGCATTCAGGAGGTACTCGCCGTAAAGTGCGGCCTCGCCCGTCGACGGGTTGCGCGAGAAGGCAACGCCCGTCGCCGAGTCCTCGCCCATGTTGCCGAAGACCATGGCCTGGATGTTCACCGCAGTGCCCCACTCATCCGGAATGCTGTGAAGGCGGCGATAGGTGTTCGCCCGGGCGTTCTGCCAGGAGCCAAAAACGGCCCCGATGGCGCCCCAGAGCTGCTCGGCCGGATCCTGCGGGAAAGGCTGGTCCAGCTCTTCCAGGACCTTCGCCTTGTACTGCTCGACGAGCACTTTCCAACCAGCCGCGTCGACTTCGGTGTCGAGCGACAGCCCGTGCTCTTCCTTGAAGGCGCCGAGCAATTCCTCGAAATGGTCATGTCCGACGCCCAGCACGACGTCGCTGTACATGGTGATGAAGCGCCGGTAGCTGTCATAGGCAAAACGCTCATTGCCCGTCTGGGCAGCGATGGCGCGCGCCGTTTCGTCATTCAGGCCGAGATTGAGCACCGTATCCATCATGCCCGGCATCGAGGCGCGTCCCCCCGATCGGACCGACACCAGCAGCGGATTGGACTTGTCGCCAAACTTGCGGTCCGTCAGGTGACCGATCTCGGCCAGCCCCGCTTCCACCTGGGCCTTGAGCTCGTCCGGATAGGTCTTGCCGTTCTTGTAGAAGTACGAACAGACCTCCGTCGTAATGGTAAAGCCCGGCGGGACCGGCAGCCCCAGGCTCGCCATTTCCGCAAGGTTTGCCCCCTTTCCGCCCAACAACTCCTTCATCTTGGCGTTGCCATCAGCTTTGCCACCGCCGAAACCGAAGACCCATTTCGTCATGGTCGGAAACTTTCCTTTGCCGGAGTACGTGGTGCCCTTTGCCATGTGCGATGCAGCAATTCAAGCACAAGCGACGCCACGACAGGGTTGCCCGCAGGAGAAGCTTGCCCGATTGTTGCGCCTGTACGCGCGCAGGGAACGACATCTGACATGAGCCTGACAAAGCGTCAGTTTGGAGCATTGGCACTCGGCGCCCTGCTCTCGCCGCCGGCGATAGCGGCCAGGACCGCGACCGGCACGGCGTGCGCCAGCGCAGTCGTGCCGCTCGCGCAGGCCACTCAAAACCTTGTGCGCGCCTACCCGGACTTCCTCAGCGGCGTCCAGGGCAACGAACTCATCTGGCGTGATGGCACGCGCATGCCCGTCCAGCTTTACCCCCTGTCACGCACACCCGCCGAACTGCTCGAGCAGCCAGACCTCGCGGCCCAGCTGATGCAATCCTATCCAGCCGGTGACTGCGCGTTGCCCTCCGACCCCGCCGATGATCCCGGCCGCATTCGCTACACCCCGTTCTTTGCCCGCATGTACGGCGAGCGGCAGCAGGACGTAGAAGCCGGGCTCGTGTCGGTTCCCTGGCCAGGCCGCCGCGCCGGAACCGCCGTCAGAGTCACTGGCGTCAACGGTGTCGCCGGCCAACTTCGAGCCGTCGTTGCGGAACTCGCAGCGCTCCCCAAGGCGTTCCATCGCTTCTTCGACAACCCTGCGGGCGGATACTACTGGCGACCGGTCGCCGGCACGAACCGTCTCAGCGCCCATTCCTTCGGGATCGCCGTCGACATCAATGTCAGCGAGTCGCATTACTGGCGCAACGAACTGGGCGGCACCGGCGGCGAACCACCCGGCTGGCGCCCGGCGCGCGCAAGAAACCGCATCCCGCGCGAAATCGTCAGAATCTTCGAGCGCCACGGCTTCATCTGGGGCGGCAAGTGGTTCCACTACGACACCATGCACTTCGAATACCGGCCTGAACTTCTGCTAACCTGATTTCCGCCACGAAAACTCCACACCAGACGAGACCCGCCATGAAACCTGCCACTGGAATGCTCGCCACTGCCCTCGTTTCCGTCGTCGCCGCATTCGGCGCACAGGCAGCAGGTCCGGCTGCCCCGAAAATCGGAGCAATCCGCGCGCAACTCTTCTACGAGGAAACTGGCAAGTTCTCGAAAGACATCCTGTCGGACAAAGATCTGTCGCTCTGGAACACGATCATCGGAGAAGGCGGCGCGGGCGGCGCCTCGAACTTCACGCTCGTGACCGTTGAGGTCCAGGGCAAGGACGTTCCGGTGGGCGCCGTGAAAATCCAGGTCGTC
>JBILMZ010000165.1:0-7938 GCA_044375275.1 Micropepsaceae bacterium
AACCCCATGGATGTGCGCCTGCCTACCGGCACCACCCTCGCGGGTGCAGACCTGCCGGCATTCAAGGCACATGTGGCGCGGGTCAACAGCATTCTTGACAACTGGGGCCAGGCACCTGCTCTGGTAGCGCAGGGAGAGATCCTGCGTGCAAAACTGTTGCCCTAGCGAGTTCGTCCACTCATGAGTTCATTGCTGTTTCTGGTCGCGGCCGTCGCTGCCACCAGCTGGCGTTTCGACGTCCAAACCGATCCGCTCGGGCAGAGCGTCTACGTCGCGCAGGCTTCGGTCAGCGAGGAGCTGCCGCAAGCCCAGCTCAAGTTCTCGTGTGGCGGGATCATCGGGGTGGAGCTCCAGTTCAACCTGGGCCAGGCGTCGTTTTCCGGCAAGGATTTCTCGGTCGAGGATCCGGCCTGGGAAGACGTGACTTTCGTGTTTCCCGAAGGCCCCTATCCCACCACCACGCGACAGGCACCACTGACCGATGGCGTCGGCACCTTCGAGATCAAGGGCAATGATGCGATGTTCATTGCGCGCCTGTTCAGGAGCGGCGGCGAAGTGAGCATCGAGCACAACACGCAGAATGCGCGATTTCTGCTCGACGGCGCTGCAGGGCCGATCGGCGAAGTGATCGACGCCTGCCCGTTCAAGTACGCCGACCAGGGCTGAGCGGGCTAGCGCCTGCCCCACTCCTTTACATAACGGCCTAGTGCAGGGTCGCGCTCTTGCGCGCTTCGTTGATCAGCAGCCCGTTGGCGTCGGCCGAGACACGAATGACATCTCCCTCTTTCACCGTGCCCTGCAAGATGTGCTCGGCCAACGGATCCTGCAGGTGTCGCTGCACGGCACGCTTCAGGGGGCGTGCGCCGTAGACGGGGTCATAGCCGGCATCGGCCAGCCATTCGCGGGCCACCTGGTCGAGCTCGATCGTCATCTTGCGATCGGCGAGCAGTTTTGCGAGACGCGCGACCTGGAGGTCCACGATCCGATCCATCTGCGCGCGACCGAGCCTGTGGAACAGGATGATCTCATCCAGACGGTTCAGGAATTCAGGCCGGAAGCGCGAGCGGACGATCTCCATGACATCCTCGCGCACGGCGCTCGTGTCTTCGCCCTCGGCCTGCGCCGCGAGAATGTCGCCGCCCAGGTTTGACGTGAGGATGATCACGGTGTTCTTGAAGTCCACGGTCCTGCCCTGCCCGTCCGTCAGGCGCCCGTCGTCGAGCACCTGCAGCAATACGTTGAACACGTCGCCATGCGCTTTTTCGACTTCATCGAACAGGATCACCTGGTAGGGTCGACGGCGGACGGCTTCCGTGAGCGCCCCACCTTCCTCGTACCCGACATAGCCCGGCGGGGCGCCAATCAGGCGCGAAACCGAGTGCTTTTCCATGTACTCCGACATGTCGATGCGCACCATCGCGGTGTCATCGTCAAACAGGAAGGAGGCGAGCGCCTTTGTCAGCTCCGTCTTTCCGACACCTGTCGGCCCCAGGAACAGGAATGAACCGATCGGGCGATTGGGATCCTGCAGACCTGCACGCGCGCGACGCACGGCGGCGGACACGGCGTGGACAGCCTCTTCCTGGCCCACGACGCGCGAGCCAAGCGTCTCTTCCATGCTGAGCAGCTTTTCGCGTTCGCCGGCAAGCATCTTGTCAACGGGAATGCCCGTCCAGCGGGAAACGACCTGAGCAATGTGCTCCTCGGTAACGGCTTCGTTGACGAGTTGCGCCTCGCCGTGCTCCTCGATCTTCTTAAGGTCCTTTTCCAGACCCGGGATCATGCCATAGGCGATTTCACCCGCTTTCGCGAGATCGCCGCGGCGCTGTGCCAGCTCAAGATCGTGGCGCGCGCGATCAAGTTTTTCCTTGATCGCCTGCGCCTGTCCCAGCTTGGCCTTTTCCTGCTTCCAGCGCTGCGTCAGCGACGAGGATTTCTCCTCGAGATCGGCGAGCTCCTTCTCGAGCTTCTTCAGCCGGTCCCTGGAGGCCGGATCGGTCTCCTTGCGCAGGGCCTCGCGTTCGATCTTCAGCTGCATGATGCGGCGGTCAAACTCGTCCAGCTCCTCCGGCTTGGAGTCGACCTGCATGCGCAGACGGCTTGCGGACTCATCCACCAGGTCGATCGCCTTGTCAGGCAGGAAGCGATCCGTAATGTACCGGTTCGAGAGTTGCGCGGCCGCCACGATGGCCGAGTCCGTGATGCGGACGCCGTGGTGCAGTTCGTATTTTTCCTTGAGCCCGCGCAGGATCGAGATCGTATCCTCGACCGTTGGCTCGCTTACGAACACAGGCTGGAATCGACGCGCGAGGGCGGCGTCCTTCTCAACATACTTGCGGTATTCAGCCAGCGTGGTTGCGCCGACGCAGTGCAGTTCACCGCGCGCCAATGCGGGCTTGAGCAGGTTGGAGGCATCCATCGCCCCATCTGCCTTGCCGGCGCCGACCAGCGTATGCATCTCGTCGATGAAAAGGACGATGCCGCCTTCAGCTGCCGTGATTTCGGTCAGGACGGACTTGAGACGCTCTTCGAATTCGCCACGATACTTGGCACCGGCAATCAGGGCGCCCATGTCGAGCGACAACAGCTTCTTGTCACGCAGGGACTCTGGCACGTCACCATTGACCATTCGCAGGGCAAGCCCCTCCACGATGGCGGTCTTGCCCACGCCGGGCTCGCCGATGAGGACAGGGTTGTTCTTTGTGCGACGGGAGAGAACCTGCATGGCCCGGCGAATTTCCTCGTCACGGCCGATGACCGGATCAAGCTTGCCGGCACGGGCCGCTTCGGTCAGGTCGCGCGCATATTTCTTCAGTGCGTCATAGCCCTGCTCTGCCGATGCTGTGTCAGCTGTACGCCCCTTCCGGAGATCATTGATGGCGTCATTCAGCTTTTGTGGCGTGACCCCGGCTTCCTTGAGGATCTTGGTCGACTCAGGGGACGTACCGATGGCCAGTGCCAACAGCAGCCTCTCGACGGTGACAAAACTGTCTCCCGCCTTTTTGGCAATCTGCTCGGCCTCTTCAAGGAGGCGCGCAGTCTCGGGCGCGACGTAGAGTTGGCCCGCACCGGAACCCTCGACCTTGGGCAGCCGGCCAAGCGCAGCCTCGGTTGCGGTCAACGCTCGGGCAGCATCACCGCCGGCTCGCTTGATGAGACCTGCGGCCAAGCCCTCTTCATCATCGAGCATGACCTTCAGCAAATGCTCGGGCGTCAGTCGCTGGTGCCCGGATCGCTGTGCCAAACCCTGGGCGTTTTGCAGGAATGCCTGAGCGCGTTCCGTAAATTTTTGCAGGTCCATGTGTGTTGTCTTTGTTACCGTCCCGGCCAATATCGACGTTCACGAGGCTACCGCCCGGACGCCGCATCCACCAAGACGTTGTTGCTAATGTTCCCCATCCATTTGGGGTGGAATTTTTTATCTGCAAGCTCTTGTATTTGCTGACAATTGAACAAATTTCTTCCGTTTCCGGGTACCATGACGCCTTGCGCCTCAAACTTGCGCCCGATCGGACTGCCTGCGAATTCCCGAGTTCTCCCAGACACTATTGGTTGCTCCGAAAACCGGTGACACGATGCGGAACAGTCGGCCAGTCATACCGGAACGTATCGTAACGTGTTACCTCAGAATCACACTGTCACCGTGCGCCAAGTTGCTCCCCTTACGCCTGCGTGTGTAGCCTCGTGCAACTGATTCGTACGCGTTTGCGAATATGTATCTGAGGGGATCCCATGAAATTCAAACTGCTTTCTTCGGCTTGTGGCGTCGCGCTGCTGGCCACGACCACTCCATCGATTGCCGGAAACGACTTCAGCGGTGTCGCGAAGGCCTACATTGCCGGGGGAACCGCGAACGGAAACACTCTTGCAGATTCCTCGGTTGACGATCCGTTCACCTATGGCATCGAAGGCAAAGGCTATTGGCCGCTTAGCCCAAATGTCCACCTCCAGGTCGATCTTTTTGCTGAACGCACAAACGATCTGGTCTCCCCCGCCGTCTCAAGCCAGCAAAGTGCCTCGCAAGTGGGAGGTGCAGTCCATTTGCTCCACCCTCTCGGCGACCGTGCCCGTCTCGGCGTTGCAGGATCCATCTGGAGCAATGACGTTTTCGTCACTGCCGTAACCGGCCCAGACCCAGACGATGTCAGTATCGAGCGCACCGACGCCACCTATGGTCTGGCTGCCCTCGAAGGCCAGTTCTTCGGAACCGACTGGACCGTGATGGGACAGGCGGGCATCTTCTCCGCCATCGACTGCTCCGACGTCGCCTCGTCTGGCTGCTTTGGAACGATTGATGACGGCTCCTATGTGCGAGGCAAGGTTCGTTACTTCATCACTGACAATACCGTTCTGAGCCTCGAAACCATGCAGATGTGGGGCGACGTGAACAATGATGGCGTGCTCGGTGGCAAGTCCATCACCACCCAGCAGTCCATGTGGGCCCTGGAAGCCGAGCATCGCTTTGAGAACTCGCCGTTCTCGGGGCTGATCACGGTCTCCCACGAACGCAACGAAGCCGACTGGCTGCTCACTTCGTCCGTCGACACGAGCACCGTGCAGGTCGGGTTCAAGTTCTACCTCGATGAACCCAGCCTCAAGTCCAACGACCGAACTGGAGCCGAGCTGAACACGCCCACCTTTGGAGGCGCGCTGGAAACGTCATCGCCAGCACTTGGAGCACTTGGGCTCCTTGACTCCATTCCGGACTTTGTCGAACCGGATGCATGACGGAAGGCCACCAAGGTCGACGACAACGTGTTGCGCCCGGGGATCTTCCCCGGGCTTTTTCGTTATACGGAAGGTGAGAATCTGGAACTGTCCCGGAACATCTCGATCATCTCGGAGTTTTCTGCTTTCCACTTTCGCCATGCATCGCGCTGCAGGGAAAAGAGGTTGAGATCTACGAACGATCCATCCTTATGCGATCTGGTGTGCCTGGGAAGGACCTTGTCCAGCGTTGCTCCCACCTTCTCAAGCAACAGGTTGACCGGCTTGTTGGTGGCGAGCGCCGTTGCAGTCATCACGCGAAGGTCCAACTCCTCAAAGCACAGATCAAAGGAAGGTGCCATGACTTCCAGTGTGGATCCGGTGTGGCGCACCAAAGGCTCGCCGACAATGAGCTTGATCAGGAACCGCCTGATTTCCCAGTTAATCTGAACATTTGAGATTGCTACCAGAAGCCCATCAGACTTTCTGAAGCGACCGGTGATTCCATTTGTGTGCCTGTCAAACCCTTTGATGTACTGAACCAGTCCGCCCAGTGTCATGTGCTGGTCGCCGGACATGTTGAAGCTCTCTCGAATTTCAGGCTGGTTGAACCATGAGGCCACGCGCTCGGTTGCGTCGTCCGGATTCAGGAAGCGAACGATGTAGTTTGGCGTTTCGATGTGAAACGTGATCGGCGCCGGTTCTGCCTTCATGGCATTGCTCATCTGATTCTCCCTTTTCATTCAGATTAACGTTTTCGCTGTGGGGGCGAAACGTCATCGCCTGAAAGGCGAATATCCCGGCAATCGGCCAGGCAGGCGCGACGAAACCACTCTTCCGCAAACGCTTCAGGAGAGGACAGCGCGCACCCTCACCATGCTAGGTTGCATGGCTGGCGACGATTTGGGGGCCGGCAGGGCTTTGGGGGGCTCTGATGTCGTGGGGAACATGGGGCGCAGTTGCGATGGCAACTGTGGTCATCAGTGCGGGCGTGGCTCGCGGCGATGAGCTTCAAAGCCAGGTACAAATAAAGAGCACGCTCTCGATGGAAAGCTCACTGCGCTCACGCGTTTCGTGGACCGAGATCGGCTATCGCGGCAACAAGGATAAGGCCTGGGCCGAGATCATCTCGCCGGAAGCGCGCGTGTCCGTGCGGCTGCTGCGCGGCATTTTCGAAGGAAAGCTTGAGCTCGGCGCCATCAGCGACGCGATCATCCAGCTCGACCTGCCGCCTACTGACCACCTGCGCGCCGAAGTGCAACTCGGCGTCAGGCTTGGTGACTGGTCCGTGCTGGCGGAATGGAAAGGCAGGGACAGTTTCAGCCATGAAACCGGCGACTTTGTTGCCGGCTTGAATATCTACGACGTTCGGGTGCGAAACCGGTTTGCGATGAAGCTGTTCGACTCGCTCGGTGCCGCGCAATCGCAACTTTCGGTGGCTGGCGGCTACAGCGCCGCACTGCCCAGCCTCTTCCAGAGAAACTTTGCCGAGTGCGAACTGGAGATCATGCAGCCCGTCAGCGGCGGCTTTGCAGTCACGCTCGCTCCCAAGATCGAACTGAATGACTATGTCGACTTTGACGGAACTGATCGCAAGGACGCCGTGCTCAGCCTGCGCGTCGTGCCCAGTTTCAGCTTTTCCAACGGCACGATGCTCAGCCTGGAAGGACAAGCCACGGTTGCGCTTTCCACGCTGGAAACCAAAACGGGCGAGAGCTGGGCTGTGACGCCCATCATACGTCTGCAAAAGCCGCTCTAGATTTCGTTCGGCGAATTGCAGAATCAGCCCCGTGCCGCTATGCGTTTTGCATGGGAGCACTTCCGTCGACGATATCCGACCTTCTTCGTTCTGCCTCCGATGCAGAACGCGGGGGAGACCATGCACAGGCTGCAGACCTTCTCGAACGCGTCGGCGCTTCGCCGGACGTCAACGCAGAGGCTCTCAGGGTCATTGGCGAGGCCCACATGCGTCTCAAGCGTCCGCGGCGCGCCATCGAAGCGCTGACCCGGGCGCTCGAGCAGGCGCCGTCTGATCCGCAACTTTACCTGCGACGCGGCCAGTTCCTCAGCCAGATCGGCCAGCACCGGCCGGCTGCAGCGAACCTTGCACGGGCCACGCAGCTCGATCCCCGAAACTTCGAGGCGATGCTGGCCTATGGCGCTGCGTTGTCCGCGTGCAACGAATTGCCGGCGTCACTCGCCGCATTCCAGGCAGCCCGCCGGCTCAATCCGAACCATCCGGGCGCACTGAGCAACCTTGGCTGGCTGCTGTGCCAGATGCAACGCTATGAAGAATCCCTGACGGTCCTGAACCGGGCGCTCGATATCTCGCCCGGTCATTCCGGGGCCCGGTGGAACCGCGCCTTGTGCCTGCTGACCCTGGGCCGCTTCGAAGACGGGCTGGCCGACTACGAAGCGCGCATGACGATCAATGATGCGCGTTACGAACGGCTGAGGAAGTACGACGCCCCTCTCTGGAAGAAGGGCGAAAGCATCGCCGGACAGCGCATTTTCCTCTACACCGACCAGGGGCACGGGGACACGATGCAGTTCATCCGGTTTGCCCGACAGCTGATGCAGATGGATGCCGAGGTCGTCGTCGAAGTGCAGGAACCCCTGGCAGACCTGTGCCGCAGCTTTGACCCGTCCCTGATCGTGGTGACCAAGAACGACCCGCTGCCGGCGTTCGATGTGTTCTGCCCAATGCCATCACTGCCCCATCGGCTTGACCTCACGGTAGATACAATTCCTGCCCGCGTGCCCTATCTTTCTGCAGACCCGGCGCTCGCCGCCGTCTGGCGCCAGCGCCTTGAAGGCCTGCAGGGACGCATCAAGGTCGGGGTGACCTGGGCTGGCAACCCGCAGCACTTCAACGACCAGAACCGCTCCATTGCGCTGCGCACGCTGTTGCCGGTGCTCGAGTCGCAGAAGGTCAGCTTCGTGTGCCTGCAGAAGGAAAAGCGTCCGGGTGATGCGGAGATCCTGGAAAATTTGCGGATGCTTGACGCCACGGAGCACTTCCGAACGTTCAATGATACGGCGGCCCTTGTGTCCCAGCTTGACCTGGTGATCTCGGTGGACACGTCGGTGGCGCACCTGTCCGGCGCGCTTGGCAAGCCAACGTGGATCCTGCTGCCCTTCGCCGTCGACTTCCGCTGGCTGTCCAACCGGAGCGACACGCCCTGGTACCCGACGGCCCAGTTGTTCCGCCAGCCGCGCTTTGGCGACTGG
>JBILMZ010000166.1:0-7893 GCA_044375275.1 Micropepsaceae bacterium
GTTTGACTTCGGGTAATTGAGTCGTGGCGTCTGCATTCGTGGCACCGCCAGACCTTGTCCTGCTGAGGGGAGAAAAACGCCGTGGCCAATCTGCTGACCAATCTGCGAAACACCATTATCGCGGGCTTCGTGCTTTCGCTTGTCGTGCTGTTCATATTCGTGACTGTCGGGCAGTACTCGATTTCCGCAACGCTCGGAGGCCAATTGTTCTGGGCTTTCGTATTCCGCTGGCTGCACGTTCTGTCGGGCATCCTCTGGATCGGATTGCTCTACTACTTCAACTTCGTCCAGATCCCGACGATGCCGAAGATCCCGGATGACCAGAAGCCGGCGGTCTCCAAGTTCATCGCGCCGGAAGCCCTCTGGTATTTCCGTTGGGGCGCCATGGCCACGATTGCCACAGGCCTCATCCTCGCCTGGCTGAATGATTACCTGCTTGGCGCGATCACGATGGGTGCGTCCGAGAGTTTCGCGGCGCCAGCCACGACGCTCATCGGTATCGGCATGTGGCTGGGCACGATCATGTGGTTCAACGTCTGGTTCGTGATCTGGCCGAACCAGCAGAAGGCGCTCAACATCGATGGAAAGTTCCCTGACCTGAGCAAGGACCAGCGCGCAGCCCATGGCCGGACGGCGATGCTGTTCTCGCGAACGAACTTCATGCTGTCGGTGCCGATGCTGTTCTGCATGGTTGGTGCGCAGAACCTCGGCTAGCCGGTTGGCAGTTCAAAGACCCAGGGGTTGTGCCTGACCGGCGCGGCCCCTTTTTTGTGGCCCCTTTTTCTGGAGCAGGAATGTCCGACGACGTGCAGCCTTCCTCGCTGGAACTGCTTGAGCCGGATTTCCACGTGGCGTCCTTCTTCGTGCCGTCGTCGCGAAGACCGGCCGTCCTTGCGCTCATGGTGTTCGAAGTCGAGCTTGCGCGGATCGCGACCCAGGTCAGCGAGCCGATGGTTGCCCAGATCCGATACGCCTGGTGGCGCGAACAGGTTGATGCCGTCTTTGCCGGACGACAGGTGTTTGCGCCTGCCGTCCTTGGTTTGCGGGATGCCGTCGGCGCCCATTCATTGCCGCGTGAGCCACTGGATGAAATGATCGATGCGCATGCGCGCGACTGTGATGCCGTGCCCTTTGCAGACGGGCGCCAGTTCCACGCGCATGGAGAAGCCACGATCGGCAATCTCCTGAAGCTCATGTGCCGCGTGCTGGGCACCGGCAGCCTTGCCGATCCCGCCTGTGTGGCTGCAGGGCGGGCTTATGGTGGCGCGCGTCAGTTGGCCGGGTTCGCGCACTGGTGTCACCACCGACGGCTGCGTTTGCCTCTTGATGCCGTCCTCGCACAGGGCCTGTCGGAGGCGGATGTGTTTGCGGATGTGATTGTCCGGGAGAAGCTTCGTCCCGTATTCACGCGGGTAAAGGCTGATGTGCGAGATGCCCTGGATGGGTTGAACCGCTTGCGCGTTCCGCGTGCCGCTGCACCTGCATTTGCACTGGCGGCGCTTGCGCGTCCCGCTCTTGCAGCTTCGTATGATCCCCTGAAGCCGGTTACGATCAGTCCGGCGCAGCGCACGCTTCGCCTTGTGGGTGCGAACCTGCTCTGGCGTTTCTGACGCCCGCCCGCCCGCCCGCATGCATCGCCGGCTGGTTATCGCCGGGTAAACGGGCCAGCTGAAACTGCAGAACCTCGTCAGAGCGTTGGAGCGTAAACCCTTTGCTAACCCTGCGCGCTAACGTCAATTTCGGCAGTGTTGCGTATGATTGCCCTTCGCCTCCAGTTCCGGGAACTCCCGTGTCGATCGAAAGCCGTGACATCAATGCGATGGAAGACGCTCAGCTGACGTCCGGCTTGGGGCGATGGGGCTGGTTGTTGCTTCTCGGTGCGTCCATTGCGGCGGCTGACGTCAGCGCAGCGCTTCTGGCCGAGCAACTGAACCACATCGCCGCGATCTGGCTTGCGAATGCCATTGTGGTCGTCGTGCTGTTGCGTTCTCCCACGCGTGACTGGTCCCGGATTCTGCCCGTTGCCGCGGCCGGGCTGATTGCAGGGGAGATGTGGCTCGGGAATCCGATCGCGGACGCGCTCGTCTTTTCGTCGTGCAATGTTCTTGAGATCCTGATCGTCTGCCTGCCGTTCCGGCATTTTGGCTGGGACAGGGAGTTCACGGCCCCGAGGAACCTGCTGTCCTTTTACCTGATCGCCATTGCTCCCGCGACGCTTTCGTCTTCATTGCTGGCGACAACCTATCTCAGCCTTACTGCAGGAGCGGCGTTCTGGTCGACCTTTGCCATCTGGTACGCCAGTGCTGCGATGGGGCTTGCAGCGATCGTGCCCATTGGCATGGCGCTGAAGCTTCAGGACCTGGTCGATGTCTGCGGACCGCGGCGCCTGCCTGGAACACTCGTGCTCTGTGCCCTGATGATTGCAGCACTGCTGCTGATGCGTGAGTTCCGATCGCTGCCACTGGGTTTTCTGCTGTTTCCGGTCTTCCTGCTTTTCACCCTTGTGCGGGGTTATGCGGGAGTTGCGATCGCCGTCTGCATCGCTTCGGCCGCGACCATGGGCAACCTCGCAAGCAGTAGCGGATATCTTTCGGTCGCCGACATGCAGATCCAGGACAAGCTGATTGTGCTGCAGGTCTTTGTCGCTGTTCTCAGCGCCACATCTGTTTTCTTTGCGTCGGTCCTTGCCGAGCGCAGGAACCTGATCCTGCAGCTCAAGCAGGCTGGCGAAGCCGCGGTTGCTGCCAAGGAGGCTGCGGAGTACGCCAACAAGACAAAATCCGATTTCCTCGCCAACATGAGCCATGAACTCCGGACACCCCTGAATGCGATCCTGGGTTATTCCGAAATCATGCGTGACGGACTCCTCAAGGCGCGCTGCGAAGGCGAATGCCGCGAGCACTCGCGCATCATTCACGGTGCCGGTTCGCATCTGCTCAGCCTCATCAATGACGTGCTGGACATGTCAAAGATCGAGGCCGGCAAGTTTGACCTTCACCTTGAACGGATCGAGCCTTCGGCAGCGCTGCAGGATTGCGTGAACCTGATGGGGGTTCGGGCGGAGCAGGCTGGGGTGCGGCTCGATCTGTCGCTTCCCGGACATCCGGTGGAGATCATGGCCGATGGACGGGCCTTGCGCCAGATCGTGCTCAACATCCTCTCCAACGCAATCAGGTTCACGCCGCACGGCGGATCCGTAAGCGTGGCACTCAGGGATGGGGCAGGGGGTGTTCAGATATGTGTCCGGGACACAGGCATCGGCATTCCGGCCCGGGACCTGCCGCGATTGGGCATTCCCTTCGAGCAGGTGCGCCGCAGTCCTGACGTGGCTCATTCGGGGACGGGTCTGGGTCTTGCGCTTGTCAGTGCGCTTGCACAAAAGCACGGCGGGACCATGCAGATCGAGAGCGAGGAGGGTGTCGGGACAGCTGTCACCATCACCCTTCCTGCGCTGGCGCAGCCATTGCCGGTCCGCGTCGGCACGGCTGCAGCCGAGTAGGTTTCAGTTGGGCCTGTAGGACACGGCCAGGGCCTGAAGCGCCGCTACTTCATTGCGGAACGTGCGATCAAGCTTGATGAGTTGTCCCTCAGCTGCCGGGCTGAGGACGGCGACTTCAATTCCATGGCCTGCGCGGGTGATGATCCCGGCCGCACTCCACTCGTCGCGATTGGCGAGATGGGTCTTGACGTGAACTTCAGCGCCTTCGTCCTGTTCGATCAGGAACTCGCGGGTAGTGCCGTTCTCTTCCTGCCTGGAGCAGATGATCATTTCCGTAATCCCATGAATGTGTGTTTTCCCACTCTCGCAGGAGCCCGGTTTTTGTTTTGGGCTCCTGCGTGCGTCTTGCCTGTCAGGGCATTGGCGTCAGCTGCAGCCGGTCGTGGTTCCGCAGCTGTCGCACTTGAGGCACGTTCCGTTTCTCACCAGCGTGAAGTTTCCGCAGTTTCCGCAGGCGTCACCCTCGTAGCCCTTGATGCGGGCCTCCTGGATCTTGCGAACGCGTGTGCTTGTCGCGGTAATCTGAACTTCACGCTCCACCACCTCGATCGCCTGGGCGACCGGGTTCTTGCGATTTGCCTCGAGTGCAATCTCGCTGGTGGCGTTCATGAGCATCGTTTCGACGCGCAGGGCCTGGCCACCGTCGAGGACGACCAGCTGCTGCGGGATCTGGCCGCGAACAAGGCCGGCCGAGACGATCTTCGAGGCGCTGGGAGTCGACGTGGCCGGACGGCGGCCTTCGCCGTCACCGCCGCCGATCTCAGAGCTGTCGCCTCCCGGCACGACGTGCGCCAGGTCGTGACGGCTGAGGTAGGACACGGCCAGTTCGCGGAAGATGTAGTCGAGCACCGACGTTGCGTTCTTGATCGAGTCGTTGCCGGTGACGATGCCGGCGGGCTCGAAACGCGTGAAGGTGAAGGCTTCCACGAACTCATCGAGCGGCACGCCGTACTGGAGGCCGATCGAGATGGCGATGGCGAAATTGTTCATCAGGCTGCGGAAGGCGGCGCCTTCCTTGTGCATGTCGATGAAGATCTCGCCGAGGCGACCGTCGTCGTATTCACCTGTGCGCAGGTACACCTTGTGGCCGCCAACGGTGGCCTTCTGGGTGTAACCCTTGCGGCGATGCGGCAGCTTTTCGCGGTCATGCTTGGCGATTTCGATCACGCGTTCGACGATACGCTCGGCAACAGCAGCCGTCTTGGCCGACTGTGACATCTCGGGGAGCTGGTCGAGGAGGTCATCCTCGTCTTCCTCTCCGGACAGGATGCTGGACGTCAGCGGCTGCGAGAGCTTCGAGCCGTCGCGGTAGAGCGCGTTTGCCTTCAGGGCCAGCTTCCAGGACTTCATGTATGCGTCGGCGCAATCCTTGACGGTCGCGTTGTTCGGCATGTTGATCGTCTTGGAGATCGCGCCCGAGATGAAGGGCTGGGCTGCTGCCAGCATCAGGATGTGGCTGTCGACGGAAAGCGCACGCTTGCCGGTCTTGCCGCACGGGTTGGCGCAGTCGAACACCGGGAGGTGCTCGGCCTTCAGGTGCGGTGCCCCTTCAAGGGTCATGGCGCCACAGCAGTAGACGTTGGCGGACTCGATTTCCGTGCGTGTGAAGCCCAGTTCAGCCAGGAGATCGAAGTCCGGGTTGTTCAGCTTTTCAGCCGAAATGCCCAGCTTCACCGTGCAGAACTCATCACCCAGGGTCCAGCGGTTGAACACGAAGCGGATGTCGAAGGCGGTTGCCAGGGCGGCTTCGACCGAGGCCAGTTCCTTGTCGGAGAAGCCCTTGAGCTTCAGCCACTCGTGGTTGACGCCTGGCGAGCCCTTCAGCGTGCCGTGACCGACCGCATAGTTGATCATCGACTCGATCTGCTCCGGGCGGTAGCCGAGAATGCGCAGGGCTTCCGGAACCGACTGGTTGATGATCTTGAAGTAGCCGCCGCCAGCAAGCTTCTTGAACTTCACGAGTGCGAAGTCGGGTTCGATGCCGGTCGTGTCGCAGTCCATGACGAGGCCGATCGTTCCCGTCGGGGCGATCACTGTCGTCTGGGCGTTGCGGTAGCCGTAAAGGACACCCTGCTGCAGGGCTTCGTCCCATGAGCTGCGGGCGCGGTCGACAAGGCCTTCAAAGCACTGGGCCGGCATTTCGATCGCATTCAGAGCGACGGGCTTGATGGCCAGCTTCTCGTAGCCATCGACGGCGCCGTGTGCGGCGCGACGGTGGTTGCGGATGACGCGGAGCATGTGCTCGGCGTTCTTCTCGTAGCCCTTGAAGGCGCCGAGTTCGCGGGCCATCGCGGCCGACGTTGCGTAGGACGCGCCGGTCATCAGCGCGGCGAGGGCACCTGCAACGGCGCGGCCTTCCTTGCTGTCATAGCCGATACCTGACGACATCAGCAGGCCGCCAATGTTGGCGTAGCCGAGGCCCAGGGTGCGGTACTCGTAGGACAGCTGGGCAATTTCCTTTGACGGGAACTGCGCCATCATCACCGAGATTTCGAGCGTGATGGTCCACAGGCGAACCGCGTGCTCGTAGGCGACGACATCAAACATCTTGCTGCCGTCCTGCATTTCCTTGCGGAAGGCGAGGAGGTTCAGCGACGCGAGATTACACGCCGTATCGTCGAGGAACATGTATTCCGAGCACGGGTTCGATGCGCGGATCGGACCGGATTCCGGGCAGGTGTGCCAGTCATTGATGGTCGTGTGGTACTGCAGGCCCGGGTCGGCGCACTGCCAGGCAGCTTCCGAGATCTTTTCCCAGAGAGCACGCGCCTTCACGGTCTTGTGCTGCTTCTTGTCGATGCGGCGCGTCAGGTTCCAGTCGCCATCGGATTCGACGGCGCGCAGGAAGTCATCCGTCACGCGAACAGAGTTGTTCGAGTTCTGGCCGGACACCGTGTAGTAGGCTTCGCCGTCCCAGTCCGTGTCGAGGACAGGGATGTGCATCGACGTGTAGCCCTGGCGTGCGAACTGGATCGCGCGCTGGATGGCGTTGTCGGGAATGTTGGCCTTGCGGGCCGCCTTGATGTCGCGCTTCAGGGCCGGGTTCTGGGCCGGGTCGAAGCAGGCGTCACCATCGGCGCTGCAGTTCACGCAAGCCTTGATCACGGCGTTCAGGTGCTTGTTCAGCAGCTTCGTGCCGGTCACGAGAGCGGCGACCTTGTGTTCTTCCATGACCTTCCAGTCGATGAAAGCCTCGATATCCGGATGGTCGACGTCGACGATGACCATCTTCGCCGCGCGACGCGTGGTGCCGCCCGACTTGATGGCGCCGGCAGCGCGGTCACCGATCTTGAGGAAGCTCATCAGGCCCGACGACTTGCCGCCGCCAGAGAGCTTTTCGTTGGAGCCGCGCAGGCCCGAGAAATTCGAACCCGTGCCCGAGCCGTACTTGAAGAGGCGGGCTTCGCGGACCCACAGGTCCATGATGCCACCTTCATTGACGAGGTCGTCCTTGACGCCCTGGATGAAGCAGGCGTGGGGCTGCGGGTGCTCGTAGGCGCTCTGCGACTCAGTCAGCTTGCCGGTCCAGTGGTCGACATAGTGGTGGCCCTGGGCGGGACCATCGATGCCATAGGCCCAGTGCAGGCCGGTGTTGAACCACTGCGGGCTGTTGGGGGCCGCCATCTGGTCGGCCAGCATGTAGCGCATCTCGTCGAAGAACGCGCGGGCATCACGTTCCGAGTCGAAGTAGCCACCCTTCCAACCCCAATAGGTCCACGTTCCAGCGAGACGGTCAAAGACCTGGCGTGCGCTGGTTTCGCCAACCTTGCGGGCTTCCGGTTCGAGCGTCGCGAGAGCTTCCTCGTCGGGTGCCTTGCGCCAGAGCCACTCCGGCACCTTGTCTTCACGGACGGGCTTGAGGCGTGCGGCGAGGCCAGCCTTGCGGAAGTACTTCTGGGCAAGGACGTCAGACGCGACCTGCGACCAGCGTTCCGGCACTTCGATATTGTCCTGCTTGAACACAACCGACCCATCCGGATTACGGATTTCGCTCGTGATCGTGCGGAAAGAAATTCCTTCGTATGCTGATTTGCCTTCAACGGTGAAGCAGCGGTCGATACGCATGGCTAACGCCCCTTAAATGGTTGCCCTCGTGCCCAACAATTTCCCTGCTGGCGGCGCCTGCCTTTGGCTGTGTTCGGGGGACCATTCTGGTGTCCCGAACGAGCTCAAAAGCCGTCGTCTTCAGGGACCGCTATGTAGTACCTAGATTTTGTTTCCCGCAATAGATTTTGTGTTAATCGGGGTGCGGGGGGACTATATTTTGTGGCTGTTCCTGTGGAGAGCGACGGGAAAGCCCTGTGGGGAATTTCACAGGGCGGGTCGCTGTTGTGGAGCGACCACATGAATCTCCCGGGTGCCTCAGCGAGGGGGCAATCTGCAGGTCCGATGCA
>JBILMZ010000019.1:0-24789 GCA_044375275.1 Micropepsaceae bacterium
CATTTCCGCCAGTACGCGGGGTGAAGATGTTCGACATTGTCTGCGTCTCTCCTCAAACCCGTCCGGCTGGGAAACCTTGCGGACGGTGTCGCAATAAATGGGTGTGGAATTTCAGGGTTCAATTATCCCTCTAAAGGTCTAAGCCCTTGATAATAGTTGCAAATGAAACTAGATTTCGCCCCGCACAGGGTTAAGGGAATATTGAAATGGCTGATTTGTTCGACAATCCGATGGGGACCGACGGTTTCGAGTTCATCGAATACACCGCGCCGGATACGGCTGCGCTCGGAAGATATTTCGAGACGATGGGTTTTCGCGCTGTAGCGCGGCATCGGTCGAAGGACGTCACGCTGTATCGCCAGAACGACGTCAATTTCATCGTCAACGCCGAACCGGACAGCCATGGGGCCCGTTTCGCGCGCGCTCATGGTCCGTCAGCCTGCGCGATGGCTTTTCGCGTGAAGGACGCCGGCAAGGCCCATGCGATGGCGCTCGAGAAAGGAGCGAAGTCGTTCCAGGGCAAGGTGGGGCCGATGGAGCTCAACATTCCGGCGATCGAGGGGATCGGCGGAAGCGTCATCTATTTCGTCGACCGCTATGCGCCGGGCAGCGTGTCGATCTATGACATCGATTTCGTGGCGACGGATCCGTCCCGCGGCTTCCGTCACGATGGTGCGGGTCTCATCGACATCGATCATGTCACGCATAATGTCTATCGCGGGAACATGAATGTGTGGGCCGGTTTCTACGAGAAGCTCTTCAATTTCCGCGAGGTCAAGTACTTCGACATTGAAGGCAAGCTCACCGGGCTGAAGAGCCGCGCGATGACAAGTCCCTGCGGACGCATCCGCATTCCGATCAACGAGAGTTCGGACGACAAGTCCCAGATTGCGGAGTACCTGGACGAGTACAAGGGCGAAGGCATCCAGCATATCGCGCTCTCGAGTGCAGACATCTATCGCTCAGTCGAACAGCTGCGCGGCCTCGGTGTGAACTTCCAGTCGACGATCGAAACCTACTTTGAAGGGATCGATGCCCGGGTTCCGGACCATGGCGAGGACCTCGTGCGCCTCAAGCGGAACCATATCCTGATTGATGGTGGCCCCGACTCCGGCCTCCTGCTCCAGATCTTCACCCAGAACGCCATCGGTCCCATCTTCTTCGAGATCATCCAGCGCAAGGGCAACCAGGGCTTTGGCGAGGGCAACTTCAAGGCGCTGTTCGAGTCCATCGAACTCGACCAGATCCGCCGGGGTGTGCTGAGCGCATGAGCAAGAACTGGATCAGCTTTCCGCTTGTCGAAGGGCGGGCCTCGCGCCAGGCGCATGCAGACCTTCCCGAAGGCACCTATGAGCGCGAAATCGGACGTGAAGGCTTCTTCGGGCCTGCCACGCACATGTATCATTCGCACATGCCGACGGCCTGGACGTCGTTCGAGGGGCCGTTGCGTCCCCATGCCTATGACACCAACCGGCTTGCAGACGGCGTGACCTCGCCCCTGGCGCTTGAGCCTCTTCTGGCGAATGCGAATGCGCGGATACGGGTCTGGCACGTTGATCATGCGATGCCGGATCTGGTGCGGAACATCGATGGTGACGAACTGCTGTTCATTCATGCAGGCGCGGGAGATCTCTATTGCGACTTCGGGCGGCTGCCTTTCCGGGACGGAGACTATGTCCTGCTGCCGCGCGGCACGATGTGGCGCCTGGAACCCAAGGGCAAATGCTCGATCCTGCTGATCGAGGCGACGGACAGCGCCTATCGCCTTCCGGACCGGGGCATGCTGGGCGAGCACGCGCAGTTTGATCCTGCGATCATGGAAACACCCCATATCGATGACGCTTTCATCAAACAGCAGGGTGACAAGCCCTGGAAGGTCCTGGTGAAGCGGCGCGGGCAGATCTCGACGATATCCTATCCGTTCAATCCCCTTGACGCGCAAGGCTGGAAGGGAACCTGTGTGCCCGTGAAGCTGAACTGGCGGGATATCCGGCCGATCGTCAGCCATCGCTATCACCTGCCGCCGTCGGTCCACACGACATTCCTCGCCGACAAGTTTGTGGTCTGCACCTTCGTGCCACGCCCGATCGAGAGTGATCCCGGTGCGCTCAAGGTGCCGTTCTTTCACAGCAATGATGACTTTGATGAGGTCATCTTCTATCACGCCGGCAATTTCTTCAGCCGTGACAACATCAAGCCGGGCATGATCACCTTTCATCCTGCGGGATTTCCGCACGGGCCGCATCCCAAGGCGTTTGCGGCGGGAGCGAAGTCCGAGCGCAAGGAGACTGACGAAGTGGCGGTCATGATTGATACACGCCTGCCCCTGGATGCGACCGCACGTGCTGCTTCCATTGAAGACACGTCCTATGCCGACAGCTGGCGTGGTGCGAAATGAAGCTGGCGTCACTCAAACAGGGTCGGGACGGGCGTCTCATCGTCGTTTCCCGTGACCTGACGCACGCGATCGCTGCCGACAGCATTGCGCCCACACTTCAGGCCGCGCTGGAGGACTGGGAGCGGATCGCGCCTCGCCTGCAGGAAATGTATCACGCGCTCAACACCTCGGAGCCGGTCGGTCGCTTCTCCTTCCGGCCCGCAGACTGTGCGTCGCCACTTCCGCGCGCCTACCAGTGGGCGGATGGTTCTGCCTATGTGACGCATGTGGAGCTTGTCCGGAAAGCCCGCGGGGCCGAGATGCCCAAGACCTTCTGGACAGATCCGCTGATGTACCAGGGCGGCTCGGACAGCTTCATTGGCCCGGAAGACGACATTGTTGCGACTGACGAAGCGTGGGGCATTGATCTCGAGGGTGAGGTCGCGGTCATCACCGGCGATGTTCCGATGGGCGCCAGCCCGGCCGAGGCGGCCAGGCACATACGTCTTCTCATGCTGGTCAATGATGTCAGCCTGCGGAACCTCATTCCGAAGGAACTCGAGAAAGGGTTCGGGTTCTTCCAGTCCAAGCCTGCCAGCGCCTTCTCGCCTGTGGCGATTACGCCCGATGAGCTTGGAACCCATTGGCGTGAAGGCCGGGTTCACCTGCCGCTGCTGGTTGACGTGAATGGCCAGCGTTTCGGTGCGCCGAATGCCGGAACGGACATGACCTTCTCGTTTCCCGAACTTATTGCGCATGCTGCAAAGACGCGTGAACTGGAGGCGGGATCCATTATCGGTTCCGGCACGGTTTCCAACGCGGACCGGTCGTGTGGGTCGGCCTGCATCGCCGAGCGCCGCATGCTCGAGACCATCGAGAGCGGCAAGCCTGAAACATCCTTCCTGAAATTTGGTGACACTGTCCGCATCGACATGCGCCTGCCTGATGGCAATCCGCTGTTCGGCGCCATCAGCCAGCGCGTCTCGCGCCATGGGGCATGACATGAAACTCTATGACTACGGATTCTCTTCAGCTGCGTATCGCGTGCGTATCGCCCTGAACCTCAAGGGCATTGCCTATGACCGCGTCAACATCGATCTGGTCAAGAATGGCGGGGAGCAGCATTCCGCCAGCTTCAAGTCGGTCAACCCGCAGGAGCTCATTCCGGCGCTTGAGACCGATGGCACGGTGCTCGCGCAATCGCTTGCGATCATCGAGTATCTTGATGAGACCTATGTCGAACCCCGCTTGTTGCCGACCTATCCGGTGGCGCGGGCCAAGGTTCGCCAGATTGCGTATGCGATCGCCTGCGACATCCATCCGATCAACAACCTGAGCTCGCGCCAGTTGCTCAAGCAGATGGGCCACAGCGACGACGAGATCATGCAGAAGTGGTACGCGCACTGGATCCAGAAGGGTTTTGGCGCGCTGGAGGCCATCCTGAGCCAATCGAAGAATACGGGCACATTCTGCTATGGCGAGACGCCGACACTTGCGGATATCTGCCTTGTCCCGCAAATGGCCAATGCCTATCGCTTCAAGGTGCCGATCGACGCGTTTCCAACGCTTGTGCGGATCGACAAGACCTGCCGTGAGCTGCCCGCATTTGCGGCGGCGGCTCCTGAACTGAACTAGGTATTGTCCATGAAAGCGGAAACGAAACGACAGGCCCCTGTTCCGCAACTCGAACTGGAAACGTTTCTGCCCTATCGGCTTTCCGTCCTGTCGAACACGGTGAGCGGCAAGATTGCCCGGTCCTACGAGAAGCAGTTCGGCCTTTCGATTCCGGAATGGCGCGTGATGGCCGTGCTGGGGCGCTTTCCTCTGCTGACGGCGGCTGAAGTGACCGAGCGTACCGCCATGGACAAGGTGCAGGTGAGCCGGGCCGTGGCGCGGTTGCAGGATGCGGGGCGCATTGAGCAGCAGGCCGTCGATGGAGACCGGCGTGCGCGGCACCTTTTCCTGACCGCCAAGGGCATGGAAGACTATCACGCCATCGTGCCGATCGCGCGTGACTATGAGCGCCGGCTTGCCAGTCCCCTCACTGTTGGCGAACGCGCCCAGCTCGATGCCCTGCTGGAAAAGCTGTCAGACGCGGCGGCGGCGCTTTGATTTCGGTGGAACTGCCGCTTCCAGCGCATAGGTCTGGTCACGCAGGAATGCCATCAGTTCCTTGCGGTCGCTGAAGCCCTTCAACGTCTCGTACGGAATTCGCTTTCCGATCCTGACAGCCAGGTTTTCACCGATCCTGTCGTGCACCTCCTTGAACAGGAGTGACAGGCGCAGCGTCATGCTGATGTGGCTTGCGATCTGGAACAGTCTCGAGTTCTGGCCATCGAAGTAGACCGGCACGACGGGAGCCTTGCCCTGGACAATCATGCGCCCCGTGAACGTCTTCCACTCCGGGTCCTTGGCCTTGCGTGCCAGGAGGGTTGGCGTGGTTGATACCGTGCCACCGGGGAAAATCACGAGGGCGCCCCCCTTCTCAAGCAGCGCCTTGGACTCCGCGCGCGTCCTGATGTTCGTCTCGAGCGCGGCCTTGGTTTCCTCGAAGTCGATCGGCAGCAGATAGGGTTTGATCTCTTCCGCGCGGTTCAGCAGCGCGTTCGTCAGAACCTTGAAGTCGTTGCGGACGCGGGAGATCAGCCAGCAGACCATAAGTCCGTCAAGTACGCCGAACGGATGGTTTGCGACGATGATCACGGGGCCCGTGCGCGGGATCTCGGACAGGTCCTGTTCGTTGAGATCAATCTTCAGGCGTAGCTTGCCGATAGCAGCGTCCCAGAAGCTTTCGCCAGGCTTCGGATTGTTCTGGTGCTCAAGATACATGCGCTTGAGCTCAGGCTGTCCCGTAATGCGCTCGATCAGCTGGATGACGAGCCGCTTGAAACGCGGGTCCTCCGGCGAGGCATATGAAAACTCATCAACTTCGGGCAGCTGCGTCTTGCGTGGTGCCATGGTGTCCGTCTGCTCAAATCACTCAGTAAGGGGGTATTCTGCCCAAAGCCTGGTCTCATGGCGATAGGCGTCCAGCATGGTGCGCAGCGAGGCTGGCTTGAAACCCCTGCGGGCATTCTCGGCCCCGATTTCCCACAGAAGGCGATATTGCTGCATGAGCGCCCGATAGGCCTGCCAGAGCGTGGTGTTCCGGTCCCACACATGTGTCGCTTCTGCGCCGGCGCCGTTGATCTCGACGATGGTGAAGCCTTCTCCCTGCTGCAGTTGCGCCATATCCTGAAAGCGGACGTCAAAACGGCCGAAGTGAAACTCCGGGATGTCTTGTGCAATACGGTCGAAGGCCGCTGTCATCAGGGGTGTCACGAGGCTGTTGCCATTCCTGAAGATCGTGCCCCTGCTGTGGCTGCCTGCATAGGCAATGCGGAATGGCTGTCCTGCAGGGACCACCCAGTCCAGCCTGCTGCCGTGGCGTGGCAGGTAGATGTGCGCGAGCGGACCGGCCCTGCGGTCCTTCCTGATCAGCTGCTCGAGGGTCGAGATGCCATCCCCGTGGACATAGGGAAAGTACTTCAGCGTTATCGAGATGATGCGGCCCTGCTTCTCCGACGGCTTGCGGACATAGAAAATGCCGGCTTCGGCTTCGTGGTCGATGAGTTCCTGGAGGATGATCGTTTCGTTGTCCGGATATCCGGCGATGTAGGAACTGAGTTCTTCGGCGGAACGGATCCTCCGCACCCCCACGCCCCTGCAGCCCATGTCGGGCTTGGCGATGCATGGAAGAGCGATGCCTGCAGCAGCGGCTGCTGCCAGTGCTGCGTCTGGTGTCAGTGCATCGGTCTTCCGGAGGGCGCACCAGGGCGCGATGAACCGCCGTGCATAGGCGCCAGCCGCTTCGAAGATCTCGGCCTTTGACTCCCCGATCCAGCCTCCCAGCGGAAAGCGCGGGTTCGCGATGGAGGGCAATGTCATGCCGCCGAAGCGCAGGGAGAGCCAGGCCCAGTACAGGACGAGCGGCGGGTAGAAGCGGTGCTGTGGCCAGAACTCGAAGTACGAGACGGGCGGTCCCGTGTCGTCGAATGCGGGCATGCCCTTGTGAGGCGTGCGGATCTCCAGGGCCAACGGATCAATCATTGGTCCGTGTGTCCTGTTTCCGCAGGCGCCTGACGATATGGGGACCTGCCAGTGCGAGCAGTACAAGAAGCGCTGCGGCTGCCCAGCGCCAGGGTCCCAGTGCCTCTGCTGCTGCGAGGCCAAACGTGAAGATCACGGTGAAGGCCATGGTCGTCCAGACAAAGGCGGCGATGAGGGTGACCATAAGGAACGTTCGGAATGGAAGTCGAAGGAACCCGCTGGCCGCAAATGTGGGCAGCCTCATGCCGGGGATGAAGCGGGCGGCGATGAGCGATGTCACGTATCTCTTCTGCAGCCAGTCACGTCCCCTTTCCAGTCTCTCGGCGCCAATGAAGGCCTGTGCCCGCGGATTGGACCGGGCCAGGTGCCCAAGGGCGAAGAGAGCCAGGTCTCCGAGGAAAATGCCTGCAAAGAGTGCGCTCAGTGCGAGGGATGGCGGGATCACGCCTTCTGCGGCAAGCAAGGCAGCGCCGGCCGTTGCCACGTCCTCCAGCACGAAGGTCGCGAGGAAAATTGCCAGCGCGACCATGACAGGCGCTGTCCCGAGCGTGAGCAGGATCGACGGGGCATCACTCTCCATCGGCAGCCTTTGCCTGCAAGGCCAGCACATTATCGGCGGCGGCGCGGATCGCTTCGTTCACGCGCCGCTTCTCATTCCAGGGCAGGAAGTGGCTCTGGTCGTGAATTTGCAGCACCGAGAGCTTTGCTGCGCTCGTGAACCGGCTGCGCATGTACGCGACGTTTGCGTAGGGAACGAGATCATCTGCCGTGCCATGGAGCACAAACACGGGTGCGCTGATGGTGCCCAGCAGAGGTTCCATCTGGTGGAGTTCGGCTTCGAGCGCGATGATCTCGCGATTGGCATTGCGGATCGCGCGCGGGAGCATGGCCACGATGGGCCAGGCATCGCCGACATTCTGGATCCAGGGAACATCTTCCTGTGCCGGGTCGAGTGAGCCGGCGAGGATGACGAGCGCGGCTGTCCTGCGGGGATGATCCGCGGCAAAGCGGGCGATGACGGGGCCGCCAAGCGAGTGTCCGACGAGAATGGCGGGTTCCAGCTTCAGCGCGGACGCCAATTGTGCCACGGCGTCGGCCTGTGCAGCGAGGGAGGTGACGGCGTCGTCCGGGCCGCTTTTGCCAAAGCCCGGGCGGTCGATCGCGATGAAGCGCATGCCTTTCGGGACTGTGGTCATGTAGTCGATCCACCCCATCGCTTCGCCCGGCGTACCGTGAACGAAGATGACGGGTTGCCCCCTTTCATCTCCTGCATCCAGGTAGCTCAGCGCCTCTCCTGAACTGAGAAGGATGCTGCGGCGCATCTGTGCGTCGTGCAGGGCCGGGTTGGTCGTGGCTGGTCCCGGAACAGCGCAGCCAGCCGTCACAGCCATAGTGCCCAGCGCGAGCGAGCGCCGCACCAGCCTGAGCATGAGTGATGTGTGCTGTCGCAGCATCTGTCCGATCGACCTGAACCCGGTGGACCGTTATTGGGTGAGAGTGCCCCAAAATGCAAGAAGCGGCCCCGATGGGACCGCTTCAGGGGATTTTCTGCTGTACCAGCTTACTTGAAGAGCTGGTCGATGTCGTCCTGCGAGGCCGGGCCATTGGGAAGCGCGGCCACCTCGTTGGCGTCGCCGTGCTCTCCGTTCAGGAGGCGATCAATGTCGTCCTGCGCCACGCCTTCACCGTCCTTGGCGGGGCCGTTGAGCAGGTGTCCATCGGGCTTCGACTCGATGTGCTGCTGGACGATCTTCTCGGCGTCCTGGGCTGTGATGCCCCAGATCTCGATCATCGCGTTTACGCGTGTCTCGAGGTAGCGCAACGTGTTGACGACCTTCGTCATGCGCTGGCCGGTGAGGTCCTGGAACGAACAGGCCATCAGCAGGTTGGTGCCCAGTTCTTCGAGCTCGTTGCAGAGCGGGTCTTCGATGCCCTTGTCCCTGCACTCCTGGGCGATCGCGAGAACGCGTTCGGCGGAGGACAGGATTTCCGCGGCAGCCTTTTCCGTGGACTTGACCACGTGGTCGAGTTCCTCGGTGGCGGTGACTATGCGGTTGTTGCCAGGGCCTTCCGGCCTGATCGAGGCGATTTCCTTGCGCGTCTGCGCAATGGAGGCTGCCATGGTCTCGAGTTCGCGACGCAGCACATCCATGCTGGACGCGCTGATTGTTTCCGCGAGCGAACCCTTGAGGAACTCGATGGCGCTCAGGACGCGGTCGGTGTCGTTGGAACGGACGCGACGGGCGAACTCGTTCAGGAAGGCCTGGCCACGTGGTGTTTCGCGCACGGCTCTCTCAAGCGCGTCGAAGTAATCCGGGGTCTGTTCAAGGGGAAGAGCTGACATGGTCGTGTGCCTCAGTTCGGCTTGGCAGGCGTCATGACGGCGTTGATCTTCTGCTGCAGCGTGGCCGCATTGAACGGCTTGACGATGTAGTTGTCGACGCCAGCCTTCTTTGCGGCGATGACGTTGTCGGTCTTGGATTCGGCCGTGACCATGATGAAGGGCGTTGCCTTCAGCTTATCGTCTGCGCGCACCTGCTTGAGCAGGTCGTAGCCGGTCATCGGTTCCATGTTCCAGTCCGAGATCACGAGACCGTAGTGGACCTGGCGCAGTTTCTGGAGAGCGTCGCCGCCGTCCGAGGCCTCGTCAATGTCGGTATAGCCAATCTGCGTCAGCAGGTTGCGAATGATGCGGCGCATCGTGCTGTAGTCATCGACAACGAGTACTTTCATGGAACACCCCGAGCAGCGTTTTGGTTATCTGGACGCTTTCGAGAACCATAAACCACGAGCCGTTTCAGATTGGTTGATGGTCTGCTAGGGTAGGCGAATGCGAATCTCATTGCCCCATGGTTATCGATACGTAAAAACGGGACACAATGCATGATGACGGTGCTTCTTTCCGAGGCTCTGGCTGATGTTCCCGTCGTTGCGGTGCTGCGGGGGCTTGAGCCAACGCGGGCTGCGGGCGTGGCTGGTGCGCTTGTGCGCGCCGGCGTGCGCGTGATGGAGGTGACCCTGAACAGCGACGGCGCCCTGGACGCCATCCGGCGGATGCGCGCGGCTGTCCCGGGCGGCATTGTGGTCGGTGCGGGAACCGTGTTGCGACCGGCTGAAGTCACTGATGCCAAGGCGGCGGGCGCTGCCTTTCTTGTCATGCCGAATCTTGATCCTGCCGTGATGGCTGCGGGTGTCGAAGCTGACCTGCCGCTGATGCCGGGCGTGATGACACCGTCCGAGGCGTTTGCGGCCGTGGCGATGGGTGCCAGCGTGCTGAAGCTCTTTCCGGCCGAGGTGGTCGGTCCTGCGGGTCTCAAGGCGCTGCGTGCGGTACTGCCGCGACGCATGGCGCCGATCTATGCGGTGGGTGGCGTCGATGTTCACACGATGGCATCGTGGGTGGAGGCTGGTGCCGACGGGTTCGGCATTGGCGGAAGCCTGTTCAAGCCGGGCTTTGACGACGAGGCCGTATTCGTGCGCGCGCGTGCGCTGGTTGAGGCCTGCAAGACGGCGTTTGGAAAGTGATGACGATGAAAGACAAGATTGTTGTTGTGACCGGCGGGACGGATGGCATCGGCAAGGTGACCGCCCGCGAACTGGCGACGCTGGGTGCGCATGTGACGATCATCGGGCGGAATGCAGCCAAGGGGGACACGGTGTTGCGCGAGGTGCGGGCGCAGACCGGGAACGAGCATGTGGACTTCCTGCTGGCGGACCTGTCCACCCGGCGTGGTGTGCTGCAGGCGGGGTCGGCATTGAACGAGCGCTTTGGGCACATCGATGTGCTGGTGAACAATGCCGGCGCGATGTTCCAGTCGCGGCAGCTTAGCGCTGACGGGATCGAGATGACCCTCGCCCTCAATCATCTGGGCTATTTCCACCTGACCTCGCAGGTGATCGGGCTGCTCAAGGAGGCGGACCAGGGTCGTGTCGTGAACGTGGCTTCGGCGGCGCATGTGGGCGCGAAGCTGGACCTGTCCGACCTGCAGATCGAGCGCAATTATTCGGGCTGGACGGCCTATTCCCGTTCGAAGCTTGCGAACATCCATTTCACGCATGAGCTGGCGCGGCGGCTTGAGGGCACGCGAGTCACGGCCAACTGCCTGCATCCGGGTTTTGTTGCGTCAGCCTTCGGGAACAACAATGGCGGCTTCTTTCGCCTGCTGTTCGGGCTGGCAAAGCGCGTGGCGGCGATACCGGAGAACGAGGGAGCGAAGACAAGCCTGCACCTGGCGACGGCGCCTGGACTGAGGCTCGTCACCGGCAAGTATTTCGACAAGTGCAAAGAGGTTCAGTCCTCGCCGGCCTCGTATGATGAAGCGGTCGAACGGGAATTGTGGGAGCGCAGCGAGGTGCTCTGCGGCTCACCCTTCAAATAGGCTGAAGCCGCTCTTGCCTGTCAGGCCGCGGATCATGATGTAGGCGAGAAGCCCGATCGGCCCGACCAGAAGCGTGAGCACCAGGCAGGGTATCAGCATCAGGTGGTTCATGCCGACGCGCTGCGCGTCGCGCGCTTCCCAGGCGCCGACGAAAAGGTCGAACACGATGTAGTGCGACCAGGCGGCGACCAGGGCCATCTCGACCGTGAAGAGTTTCATGAGACCTTCAAGGGAGGAGAACCCTGCTCCTTCCGGCGCCGGCATTGAGAGTGCCGTTGCGAGCAGCCATGCATAGGTCACGCCGAGAATGAGCGGCATCATCACCGAGTGCACGAGTGTCTCGGTGATCCGCGCGTGCGGCAGCAAGATCATCAGGGCCCAGAACGGGAGGATCCCGAGGTTGAGCGCGAGATACATGGTCGACGGCGAGATTTCTGGCAGTGCTGGCATTGGATCGGACCCTGGCGAAGCAGATGCCGATTATAGCGGGCCGGGCAGGTTGCCGCAAAAGGGGCCTCGTTAACCGAAACGGCGCTTGAGCCAGCCTGTCATTGCGCGGTTGAGTTCCGCTGGCTGCTCGGACTGTGTCCAGTGCCCGCAGTTCCTGATCATGTGTTTCTCGAGATCAGGAACGAATGCCTCCATGCCGTCGGCCAAGGACGGGCGCAGCACGATGTCGTTTTCCGCCATCACCATCAGCGCCGGACATTCGACCCGCTGCGGAACATTTTCCATGATGTGCCAGTTGCGGGTGAAGTTGCGGTACCAGTTGATGCCGCCGGTGAAGCCCGTGCGGGTGAACATCTTCACGAAGTGCGCATGCTCCTCGGTCGTGTGCAACTGGGCGCCAGGCCAGAGGCTTTCGTCCGATTGCAGGGCGGTGACGAGCCCGAGGTTGCGCTGCTCGGCAGGCAGCTTGTCGAACTCGGCGATGGTCATGGACGACTTGCGATAGAAGAAGCGCAGCGTCTTGCCCGTGTCGGCGGCGAGGATGGCGTCTGCGGGGCCAGGCTTCTGGAAGAAGACGATGTACATGTCCTCGCCGTAGGCAGCGCGCATCAGGGCGATCGGGTCCATGGGCGCGCGCGGCAGGAAGGGCGTGTTCACGCCGATGACGCCCGCGACCCGCGTCGGGTGAAGCTGCGGCATGGCCCAGGCGACCATGCCGCCCCAGTCGTGGCCCACAAAGACGGCCTTGTCGATCTTCAGGTGATCGAGCAGCCCGACGAGATCGCCCGTCAGGTGCTGGATGTCATAGGTATCGATGGCGTCAGGGCCTTTCGTGAAGCCATAGCCGCGCTGGTCGGGTGCGATGGCGCGGAAGCCGGCGGCCGCGAGCGCGGGGATCTGATGGCGCCAGGCATAACCCAGTTCCGGGAAGCCGTGGCACATGACGACGGGGACACCACTTCCCTGCTCGAACCATGCCAGCCTGATGCCGTTTACCTGCGCGTAGTGAGGTTCGTTCCAGTTCACGCTCATGTCTCGTGTTTCCGGTTTCAGGTTTCAGGTTGCGGATGCAACGAGGCCGAGGCGTGCGAGCATCTCGTCACGCGCAGGGCCGAGCTTTGGCGGATAGAGGCTGGCCTTCGACGATTTCGGCTTCAGCCACATCCAGAAGATTTTCGCCATGACGACCGGGTTCTTCAGAAAGACTGTCGGCGCTTCCAGCATGTGGAACGTCTTGAGGATGGCACGATACACGTCGAGATGGCTCCGCGTAGCGGGACCGATGGCATCCTCGGCGAAACTGCGGATCAGGCGTGATTTCAGGCTCGGGCGATAACCCGCCTTCTGCTCGTTCTGCGCCCTGCGGATGGCGCCCTGGTCCTGCTTCACGATCGAGTCCCAGTAGGGGCGGATTTCCTTGCGCGTTTCCGTTTCGAACAGGATCGCACGTTCGCGCGGGTCCTGCGTACGGTCAAGCACGCCGGCCAGGATATGCGCATGCATCACCGACAGGGAACAGCCGCGCCCATAGAGCGGGTTCGTGCGGATGGCGGCATCGCCGACGGCAAAGAAATTCAGCGCCTGGGGCTGGTCGCCTTTCGCGTATTCACGCCAGACATTGAACAGGTTGCCCATGCCGAAGACCTTGGTCACGGGTTCGGCCCGGTCCGGTGCGATCCAGCGTGCGGTGCCCGGAATCTCGTTGCAGATCCTGTCGAAGGTTTCCGGGTTGAAGGTCGCCGTGCGTAGCTTCGATTCAATTTCGGGGACAGCCAGCGTGATGGAGAAGTGCCGGTTGTCCGCCGCAAACACGCCGAACTTGATGTAGCCGAGGTCACCGGCCCCCGGAACATTGTCGCGCAGTGGTTCGCTCTGCCCCGGCTTCAGCCGGTAATGCCGCGTGAAATAGAGGATGCCGGCGGGGTGGCGCTCTTCCTCGATACGGGCTCCCGCGCCGCGCAGCTCATCCGTCAGCAGGGAGTTGCGACCGCAGCAGTCAATGACGAGGTCTGCGAGGCGCTCCGTGGGTGGCGTCGTGTCGGTTTCGGCGTTGACGCCCATGACCTCGATCGCGTCTTCCGTCTTGTGGGTCACGAGTGTCTTCACCCTGACGCCTGTCTCGAAAGTCACGCCTGGCAGACGCTCGACATAGGCCCGCATCACATGCTCAAGCGTCGTGCGCCGCGAGAACAGGAACGCCATTTCCCGGTCGCCCATGTCCGGCTGATAGCGCCCGCGCAGCTGGGGCGGCAGGCTTTCCTCAAAACCGATCTCGCGTGCGCCGGCGGCGAGCAGCATTTCATGCAGCCGTGGGTGCTTCTGGCGAATCAGGGAGACCAGGCATCCGAGGAACACATGGCTGTGGCGCAGTTGCGTCACGCCCTTGCGCTCCCAGTCCCCGAACGCGGCTTCCACATCCATGGAGGGCGGCGGGTCACGGTCCAGAATGGTGATTTTCCGGCCTTCCCGGGCCAGGGCCATGGCTGATCCGAGGCCCCCAATCCCGGCCCCCACGATGATGATGCTTTCAGCCATTTCTTCGGCTACCTTCAAACCTGCGGATTTCCCCAACACATCTAAACGAAAGCGATGACAAGTCGAGATGGTCGGGCGAATGACGCAAAAGTTAGTTGCCGGGAGGCGTCTCCTGTCTTCTTCCTTTACGGGTTGAGGGTGTTTTCATGCGTTTGATTCTCGGGGCCCTGCTCGTTGCCGCTACGGCGGCGGCCGAGGCCTCTGCCGGTACAGCCATCGAATATGAGCTGTCGCCTGTCGTGGACGCGACGGGGCTGACGGCGCTTGAGGTGCAGATCCGTCTTGAAGGAGAAGAAGACGGTGACACGGTGCTCAACCTGCCGGGTGACTGGGGTGGCAAGGCCAAGCTCTATGAGTCCATCCGGGACCTGAAGATTGCCGGTGGTGATGTTGCCTCGCAGGCCGATCCTGCCAAGCGCGTGATCACGCACCGGCCCAGGGCCAAGCTGTTCATCAGCTATCGCGTCGTGCAGAACTGGCCGGGTGTGCCGACTGCCAGCGGCGCCAATGAATACCGCCCGATCATCCAGAAGACCTATTTCCATGTGCTCGGCAACGCGATCTTCGCGTCGCCTGAACGCGAAGACCAGCCGGATGCCACGTTCACCTACAAGGGTGGACCCAAGGGCTGGACGTTTGCATCGGACCTGGAGCATGCGAGCATGGGGCGTCGCCTTGTGCTCGGTGACATGCTTGAAAGCGTCATGGTGGGCGGCGACTTCAGGATCCTCCAGCGGGGCAAGGTCCGCCTGGCCCTTCGCGGCAAGTGGCCATTCAGTGACCAGTCCTTTCTTGAACGTCTCGGGCCGATCATCGAGTCCCATCACCGCTTCTGGAATGATGCAGCGGAACCGTTCCTGGTGACGGCCATCCCCCTCGCCAGTGAACCGGGCAACGTTTCGTTGGGCGGTACGGGGCGTGATGATGCCTTCGCCTTCTTTGCGACAGACAATGCCGACAGTGCGATGCTGAACAAGCTGCTGGCGCATGAGCACCTGCATACCTGGATCCCCCGGCGGATCGGGACCATGCCGCAGCGCGATGAGGCAAGAGACTATTGGCTCTCGGAAGGGTTCACGGATTTCTACACGGCGCGGTTGCTGCTGAAGGACAAGATCTGGACGCTGAAGGAGTACGTTGATTCACTCAACGATGCGCTGCGTGACTATGCCTATTCGCCGCTGCGCACTGCACCCAACAGCAAGATCATCAGCGACTTCTGGACCGATCAGGATGCGCAGAAATTGCCCTACCTGCGCGGCCATCTGTTTGCGCACCTCATCGATCACATGCTGCGCCAGGACACCGAGGGTGAGCGGGACTTCGACGACATCATGATTGCCATGCGCGAGCGCGTGCGCGCGTTGGGCAGCGCCGAGCCGCCAATGGCGACAAGCATGTTTGCCGAAGAAATGAAGAAGGCCGAACTGGACATCGGCGACCTGATCGCGATGCACATTCGCGATGGCAAGCCAATCCTGCTGCCGGAAGACACGTTCGTGCCCTGTGGTGTCGTGGACACGAACAAGATTCCCGAGTTCGACCGGGGCTTTGATCCGGACAAGACGGCCGAAAACGGCAACGTCATCGTCGGCCTGCGCGAAGGGAGCAATGGCTACAAGGCCGGCCTTCGCAACGGCATGAAGATCGTGAAGCGTGAGAGCGGCAAGACGGGCGACAGCCGCGTGCCGCTGGTCTATCGCGTGCTCGACAATGGCAAGGAGCGCGTGATCAGCTTCCTGCCTGAAGGGCAAAGGCGCGTGACGCTGCAGGAGCTGATCCTGGACGAGGACCTGAGCGAGAAGGACCGCAAGAACTGCGTTGCGCGCCTGTCAGGCATGCCGGGCTGGTTTACGTCCGGCATCTGGTCGAAGCTGAAGAAGTGGGTCACGTTCTGAACGAGGCCGCTGACGCTACGTGTCAGTTTCGCTTCAGGAAGAAGGCCCCGGCTGCAAACAGGACCCATCCCAGCATGAAGCTGGCGCCGCCGAGTGGGATCAGCGGCTTTGCCGCCGTTGCTTCAGGGCCGAAGGCGGCATAGATGCCACCGCAGAACAGGATGATGCCGACAAGGAAAGCGGCGCCCGCAAGGTCGATGAGCAGCTTCCTGCCAAACTGAGCACTGACGATGCCCACGGCGATCAGGGCCAGCGCGTGCACGAAGTGCATCTCCCTCGCCGTATCGAGGATCTGGCGCACCACGGGCACGAACTCTCCCTTGAGGCCGTGACCTGTCGCGGCCGCGATTGCCAGGGCGGAGAGCATGCAGAGTGCTCCTGTGACCAGCCATAGACGATACATGTTTTGACCTTTTCAGAACGCCGGCTTTGTACCAGTATCGCGCCGCAAATGACAGGCGCATGGCTCAAATGCGCGCTATGCGGAGGACGCCCCAACATGCTGACCAAGGCTGACGATTTCCCCATCCACCAGACAGCCGAACCGATTGCCTATGCGGGGACGGACAGGAACTTCTACGACCGCTATTTCTTCAACGGATACTCTCCTGACGGTGCGGTGTTCTTCGCCGCGGCGCTGGGTGTCTATCCGGCGCTGAACGTCATGGATGGAGCATTCTGCGTCGTTGTCGATGGCGTGCAGCATAATCTGCGTGTCTCGCGCATCCTGCACATGGAGCGCATGGATACGCGCGTGGGGCCGCTTGCGGTCAGCGTCGTGGAGCCATTGCATTCCCTTCGCGTGCGCGTTGAACCGAACGAGCATGGCATCTCGGCGGATCTCGTTTTTACTTCGCGTGCCGCGGCGATCGAGGAGCCCCGCTTCACCTACCGGATCGGACCGCGGACGGTGATGGACTATACGCGCCTCACCCAGAACGGCTCCTATACCGGCTGGATCGATGTGAAGGGAAAGCGCATCGAGATCGACGAGAAGTTCCTTGGCACGCGCGATCGCTCCTGGGGCGTGCGCCCCGTCGGCGCTTCGGATTCCCAGGCTGTTGCGCCCGCGCGACCGCCGCAGTTCTACTGGCTGTGGGCGCCGATGAACTTCGATGACCGCATCACGCTGTTCCACAACAATGCCGACGAGACGGGCAAGCCCTGGAACATGCATGCGGTGATGGCGCCGACCGCGTCGGGTGACGTGGATCACATGAAGTCATGCGACTCGAGCGTGACCTACAAGCCCGGCACGCGGCATGCCAGTGCCGCCACCATTTCCATGAACGACCAGCACGGGAACGCCTACACGATCGAGCTGAAGCCCAAGTGGAATTTCTTCATGAGCGGGCTGGGCTATACGCATCCGGAATGGGGACACGGTCGCCTGCATGGCGAACTGCGTGTGGGCTATGACTGCTACGAGACGTCGAAGGTCAACACGTCCGAGTTCCACTTCCTGCATGTGCAGGCGTTTTCCCACGCCACGCTGAAAGGGCCCAACGGTCTCGTGCGGGAGGGCCGTGGCGTGCTGGAGCAACTCGTGATCGGCGCCCACCAGCCGAGCGGTTTCAAGGGTCTCCAGGACATGGCGAAGTAGGTACCGGTGATGAGTGCAGATATCGAACAGCGCATCATCAGGTTTCTTTCACATCAATGGCCGGATGAAGGAGAGATCTCGATCACGGCCCTTTCACGCATCCATGGGGGCGCCAGCCGCGAGACGTTTCGCGTTCGCGTGCAGATGGAGCGCGGTGGTGAGAAGGGTCTCATCTTTCGGCGCGATCCCGTCTCGACGCTGATCGAGACCGAGCGGGAAATCGAGTTTGCCGCCTATCGCAGTTTCCAGGGCAGCCATGTCCCCGTCCCCCGCGCGCTCATTCTCGAGCGCGGAACGGAATGGCTCGAGAGGCCGTTCTTTGTCATGGAGGAAGTTGAAGGCTGTTCCGCCGGCTCCATCCTTGCTTCCGATCCCTATGGACAGCATCGTCGGCGTATCGGCGAGCAGTTCCACACCATCCTGGGCAGGATCTCGGCGCAGGATGCAGGTTCGTCCGAGCTTGCCCGTCATTCTCCCACCCCTGCTGCTGATGGCGCCTGGCGGGTTGAACTCGACAAGTGGACGAAGGTGATTGACGAGGACGAGCTTGAGCCGCAGCCCATTGCGCGTGCTGTCATCCGCTACCTTCGGGCCAATCCGCCACCGCCGGCGCAGAAACTCTCCATCGTTCATGGCGACTATCGAACCGGGAACTTCCTGTTTGATGGCACGGGCACGATACGGGCGATTCTCGACTGGGAGATGGCTCATATCGGCGACCCGCTTGATGACCTTGCCTGGGCGCTCGATCCTCTGTGGTCTCCGGACCGGGAGAACCCCGGTGGCATGCTTCCGCGTGAGGAAGCGATCGCGATCTGGGAGAAGTCGAGTGGCCTGAAGGCCGATCCTCGGGCGCTTGCCTGGTGGACGCTGTTTGCGTCGCTCAAGGGACTGGCCATCTGGATCTCCTCGGCGAAGGAATTCCAGGCCGGTGCGAATACGGACCCGGTGATGGCGTTCTCCGGTCTCTATTGCCTTCCATTCCATAACAAGCGCCTGGCGGACCTGCTGGCGCAGGCCAAGGGAGTGAGCGCATGAAACCCTCACCCGAACTTATCCTGAACCAGGCATTTGCGAAGATCGCGATGGAGATGGGACCGGCCCTGCCGCCCGGCTATGGACAGGGTTCCGCAACCACAACTGCCGTGCTGTTGCTGATGGTTGCGCAGGAGTTCAACAGGGCGGCGGCGATCCGGAAAGCAGAGAATGACGCCATGCGCCTGCTGTTCAGGGAAGCTGCCGGGAAGACCGATGGCGCGCTGGGCGACAGGCTGAAAGCTGCGGGTGACGGGGAAGACAACGACATTACCGTTGCGGCGCTGGACAAGTCGAACGCCAGCCTGAAGACGCTGCTGATCGAGTTGCAGACCGTGGCCGAGGACAGGAACGATACGGCTCTGGAGGCCCGCATCATCAGGATGATGCAGGCATGGGCCGCGGCGCGACTGGTTTTCCTGCCTGCGATGTAGTGGCTTTTGACGGGTTGCGACGACAGGGACGCTGTGCCGGCAAGGCTGGCCCGATAGAGTTGTGCCTGCACAAATACTGGTTTCAGCCTGAAAATGAACTTCGGCTTCCTTCCGCGACCGCATCCCGCGGCGGTGCGGTTCATCCCCTTTTACATCGGCGCCAATTTCATTGGCGGTGTGCATCTCCCGTTCTTTCCGGCATGGCTCGAGAGTCGAGGGCTTGCGCCCGAGTCGATCGGCCTGCTGATGATGGTGATCGGGCTCGTGCGGGTTGTGACGGGGCCGGCCCTTGGCTTTCTGGCGGATGCCCGTGATGCGCGTCGCACGGCGGTGATTGTCCTGAGTGGCGGTGTCGTTCTGTCCTACGCCGGCTACGCTGTCCTCGGCGACATTGCCTTCATCGTCCTTTTCTCGGTCACCGCCAGCATCTGCTTCTCGGCGGTGGGGCCGCTTGTGGAAGGCGTGACGCTCAAGACGGCCATTGCCGAGCGTTTCGACTATGGGCGGGTGCGGTCGTTCGGTTCAGCAGCGTTCATCGTCATGAACTTTGCCAGCGGGGTTTACCTTGCCTCGCACGGGATCGACCATTTCCTCGAGATCCTCATCGGGTCCGCTGTGTTTGCCTTTGCAGCCGCGTGGCTGCTGCCGCATGAGGAGCGTGCGGTGCACCGTCCGCACCATCACAGCGTCTGGAAGGACACGCGCGAGCTCATTCGCCAGCCCGCGTTCCTGGTCTTCCTGCTTGCAGCCGGGCTCGCGCAGTCCTGTCATGCCTTTTACTACAGCTTCGGCACGTTGAACTGGAAGGCGCAAGGGTACAGCGTCGACCTGATTGGCGTGCTGTGGGGGCTGGGCGTCCTTGCCGAAATCATGCTGTTCAGCTTTTCCAACCGGGTGGTAGCCTGGATCGGTCCTGTCCGGCTTCTGGTGTTGGGGACGGCCAGCGGGCTGTTGCGCTGGACGCTCCTGTCCCTTGCGCCGCCGCTCTGGCTTCTGTTGCCATTGCAGTTTCTCCATGCGGGGACATTCGGCGCTGCGCATCTGGGCGCCATGCACTTTGTGGCACGTGCCGTCCCGGGACATCTCGTGGGCACGGCCCAAAGCATCTATGCGGCGGTGACCATCGGGGTCTTCATGTCGGTTGGCCAGTATGCGTCAGGTCACCTCTTCGCGGCCTTTGGTGCCCATGGTTACCTGCTCATGGCTGCCATCAGTGCGTGCGCGATGGCGGCCTCGATTCTTCTGGGGAGACTGTGGCATGGCGGTATCCTGAAGACAGGTGTCCCAGCATAGACGGGATGCCGATATCTGGCTTAGCATAGGGCACCCGCAGGAGACCGACTGTAATGGCCTACCACCATCTGGCGCTTGTCACGCGTGACATGAAAGCGACTGATCATTTCTACCGAGAAATAATGGGATTTGACCTGAGGAAGGTCGAGATTGGACCGACACCTCAAGGTGGCTTTGCCAAGCACTTCTTTTATGAGATCGAGCCTGATCGCTTCATCGCCTTCTGGGAGCTGCACGGTGAAGCTTTTGCCAATCTCCGGGAGACCGGGCTGTCGAAGGCCATGGGGTTGCCGGAGTGGGTCAACCACATCTCGTTCCATTCCCCGACCGAAGAACACATGCGGCAGAAGCGCGACATGTGGCTGGCGGGCGGATGCGATGTGATGGAGATCGACCACAACTGGTGCAAGTCGGTCTATACGCGTGATCCGAACGGGACGATGGTCGAGTATTGTGTCACCGTTGGTGTGTTCACCGACGAAGACCGGGAGCTTGCGCTGAAGGCGGTGACGTCGAATGACCTGCCCGCGTCGCGCCCGCCGAAGTCCATCGTGATGCACCAGGCGAGCGAATACAGGCGCGCGGCAGAGTAGGCAGGCATTGAGTATGTTTTCCCGTTCAATCACCTGCAGATCCGGCAACATGATGGTTTCCCGTGAAGAGAGCTGACCAACGCAAGGAAGGCGTGTCTGCCACGACCGTGCTGGCTCTCGTGGAAGCACTCTATGCCTATGCCGAAAATCCGGCGCAGTGGAAGGACATCTCGGCGGCCATCGAGGCGTTGCCGGCCTCGCTGGACCCCGCCCGTGATCCCGAGGCCAAGGCGATCATGTCCCACGCGGAACGCGCGTGTGCGATGATTGATCGCCTCAATTCCGGACGTGCGGACCGTGCCGCCGATGGTGACGCGTGGGACGCCGTGCTGCTGTCGTCAGAGGGGCAGGTGCGTGGTACTGCCGGGAAGATTGGCGCCCGTCTCAAACCGTTTCTTGCGTCGGCCCCTGTCGTCGGCAAGCCGATGGCCCTTCACCGCGAGGCGGGCAGGGTTTTCGAAACTGCATTTGCCACCGTGGGACGGGCCGATGATGCGTCGCTCGTGCCCTTTACGCTGGGTTCGCCGGACGACAAGGTCTTCTGTTTCGGTGTTGTCCTCATGCGCGAGGCCTTTCCGTCGGGATTGGTGGCAGCGTTCGGGCTGCCCGAGGTCTGGACCGAGCCGCTTTTCGCGATGGTGCTGCTTTCGGCGCGTGACACGCATGCGGCGGGGCGCCTTGTACATCGCAACTTCGGCCTGACGACGGCCGAGTCGAGGCTGGCCGCGAAGCTGCTACAGGGGCGGCGCATCAGTGATGCGGCGGCTGATCTTGGCATGACGGCGAGTACCGCGCGCTGGCATCTGCGGAACATCTTCTCAAAAACGGGGACACGACGACAGGCGGACCTGCTTCGCCTGCTCACGAATGCCTCGGAGTTTCCGGAGCACTCATCGCCCACGCAGTCCATGGCGCTGCCCGGCATCCCGCCGCGGCGGCTCGTGACGCTCGAGGACGGTCGACGTCTCTTCTACAGGGAGTATGGCGTGCCGCGTGGCCTGCCCGTGATCTATTTCCACTTCGGCCTGTCAGCGAGCATGCTTCCGCCAGCTGCGGCCGCGGCGGCGCTGAAAGCGGGCGTGCGCGTGATAGCCTTCGAGCGTCCGGGGTTTGGTCTGTCCGACGCGCGAAAGGACTATTCCCTCGAGGGCATCGCGAGCGATGTGGACGAGTTGCGCCGGGCGCTTGGCCTGACGCGTGTCGCGCTGTTCGGGGACGGCTATGGCGGAGGCTTTGCCGTGGCGGCGGCGCGACGCCTGGAAACCGGTGTCATTCGCCTGGCACTGCATGCGCCGAACCTGGGATGGCCCGCAACGAATGGCGAGAACCGGAACGGTTTCTCGGTCATGTACAGTCAGCCTTGGATCATTCCGACGGCGGCGGAGATGCTGCGTCGGGGCCTGCGCATTCCCGTCATTCGTTCCTTGCTGGGCTATCTTGGCGAGAAGTCGCGATCGGATGCCAATCGGTTGTCCGATCCGGCGTTTTCGGCCTACCTTAACACCACGATCTTCGAGGTGCTCGAGCGCACGAGTGCGGGGCTTGCCTCCGAACTGATGATGTTCCGCAAGGGTGCGCGCTCGGATCCGGCGGGACTGAAGTGTCCCATTGCCGTCTGGCATGGCGACGAGAACGCGGTGGTGCCCCTGGCCGACAGCGTCGCTGACTTCGAAAATCATCCCATGGCGGAACTTCATGTGCTGAAGGGCGTGGGGCTCTATCTCCGCCAGCCGGCGTTTGAGGCGATCTTCAACTGGCTGGGTGGCCAAGATCTGCGGCGAGGCGGAATGAGGGAAGAGGGGCGCGCCGTGGACGCGCCCGAGGGTTTGCTGACCGGCTAGCCGCCGATGCGGCGGAAGCGGAAGCTGGGGCGGGCAGGTGGCTGGGCTGCCAGGGCCTTCATGCGTGCATGTTCCGGGGACAGGGCGCAGGCGGGGTCCGTCGCTGCGGCGTTGCCCGTGACTTCTAGCGCCTGGCAACGACAGCCGCCCCAGTCGATCTCGGCGCGTTCACATCCCTTGCAGGGTTCCGGCATCCATTCTGTCCCCCGGAAACGGTTGAAGGCGTCGCTGTTTTCCCAGATGGTGCCGAGCGGCTTCTTCTTCACATTGTCGAAGGTGAGGCCGGGGATGGTTGCTGCGGCATGGCAGGGCAGCGCGCGGCCGTCCGGCGTTACCACGATCACCTGACGCCCCCAGCCGCCCATGCAGGCCTTGGGCCGGTCGGCGAAGTAGTCGGGCATGACGTGGTCGATGACCAGCGTGCCTTCGAGGCGTACGCGGGCTTCGTCGACGATCCTGCGGGTCTCGAGATACTGCTCATGCGTCGGCATCAGCAGGGAGCGGTTGGCAATGGCCCAACCGTGGTACTGGACGTGCGCGATCTCCACGCGGCCTGCGCCAAGTTCTTCGGCGAGGTCAATGAAGGCCGTGACCTCATCGACATTGCCGCGATGGATCACGGCGTTGACCGTCAGCGCAAGGCCTTCCTCTACGACGAGACGCGCGGCCTCTTTCTTCGCCTTGAAGGCGCCCTTGAAGTGAGCGACGACGTCCGTCTTCTCTGGCGACGTGCCCTGGAAGCTGATCTGGACATGGTCGAGGCCGGCGGCGCGAAGCTCCGTCAGGCGCTGGTCGCTCAGGCCCACGGCGGACGTGATGAGGTTGGTGTAAAGGCCGGCGAGGTGCGCCGTGTTCGTGATCTCGGCGAGGTCATTGCGAATGAGGGGCTCGCCGCCTGACAGGTGGACATGGGCGATGCCGAGGGCCGCGGCCTCGTTCATCACGCTGTTCCATGTCTTCGTGTCGAGTTCCGTGCTCGCGCGCGCCAGGTCGATCGGGTTCGAGCAATAGGGACATCCGAGAGGACAACGATGCGTCAGTTCCGCCAGCAATCCGAGTGGCGTCGGCACGTTGGTCACGATTTCACATATCCCTTTGCAGTCAGGTCTTTCAGGAGGCTGTCTATGTCGGCGCGGATCACGTCGGCCTTCTCGTCATATTCCTTGGCCAGAGCCTGCGCGATGTCGGAGATGCGGCGGGTGCCGTCCATCTGCTGGACGATCGACAGGGCGATGTCGTCAAGCTCCAGCACGCGCTCGGGTCCCAGCAATACGGGGCCGCGCTTGTCATCGGTGCGGAGCTTGACCCCTGGGGCCAGCCTTGGCTTTTTTTCGTCGGTCATGATCCAAACGCGCCGGGTGGTACATGGCCCGGCGATACGTAAGCATAGTACAGCACGTCCAGCATTGACCAGAGGACGCTGCACTTGAACTCGAGGGCCTTCAGGCAGAGCTCCTGCTCCTCGCGGGTGCGTGCATGTTCGGTACAGTACCGAAGGGCAAAGTCGGCATCGCGCGGGGCCTGGGTCATGCGTTGACCAAAATAGGCCAGCGTTTCCTTCGATATGAAGTCGTAACCGGCCAGCATGCCCTGGACGCGCTCGGCGATGATGGTCGGGGCGAACATCTCTGTCAGGGAGGAGGCGACGGCCTCGAGCACGGTGCGGTCGCGCGTGAAATGCACATAGGCGTCGGCCGCGAAGATCGTGCCGGGCAGGGCAAGGCGCTCGGAGGCCACGTCCGCGCGGGGGAGGCCGAGGCCGTCGGTCAGCCTCAGCCAGCGGGCGATGCCGCCGTCGCTGCCGTCGGTGCCGTCGTGGTCCTCGATGCGGACGCGCCAGGTCGCGCGGAGCTCGGGTGTCGGCAGGCGCGAGACGATGATCGCGTCCTTGATCGGGATGCGGCTCTGGTAGATGTAGCGGTTCAGCGCCCAGGCCTGCACCTGCCTCCGGTCGAGCTTGCCGGCGTGAAGCAGCTTATGGAACGGGTGGAGGTTGTGGTAGCGCGCGGCGCCTATGGCCCGGAAGGCGGCCTCGAATTCAGCAGGGGTGCGCAGGCTCACAGCTCGATCCTCATGCCGTCCTCGGCGATCTTCCAGCCGGACTTCTCGATCACCCGGCGCTCATCCGAGGCGCGGTTGAGGACCGGGTTGGTGTTGTTGATATGGATGAAGTAGCGGCGCTTGGCCTTGACATCGCGCAAGCGGGAGATGGCGAGGTCCATGGAGACGTGGCCCATGCGGCGGGCGGTCTTGGTGCCTTCG